>CAIYBL010000092.1 GCA_903924485.1 uncultured Actinomycetes bacterium | reverse complement strand
CGACTACGCCCAAGTTCGCGGTTCCACTGGGCTCTCTCATGAAGACGCCAAGGCTGCTTTGGAGATGTATGAAGTGGATGAGATGGGTCTTGATCGTCTCGATCGTGCAGTTTTGCTGGCCCTCGTAGAGAGATTTAATGGGGGACCTGTCGGACTTTCTACCTTGGCGATCGCCGTTGGCGAGGAGACCGAGACGGTGGAGTCAGTAGCCGAACCTTTCTTGGTTCGCAATGGCTTTATGGCCAGAACTCCTCGAGGACGTATTGCTACCCCTCAGGGATGGCGCCATGTGGGCCATGAACCTCCAAGTTCGGCCAATTGGCCAATTTCCGGGCCCTCCCTTTTCGACACACCAGCTTCTGATGCCTAGACTCTGCTCTCATGTCCACCTCTTCTGGTTCTTCTAGAACCCAAAAGACCGCCTCGCGTCCAGGTCGCACTCTTTCGATCTTGGTCCTTGTGATGGTCGCCCTGCTAGCTGCCGTATTCATCCAAAGCGCTACATCGATCAAGCTTGGATTGGATCTTCGCGGTGGTACTAGCGTCACTCTGCAACCACGATTGGCCGCAGGTGAAAGTGGCAAAGTAACGAACGCAGCTATTGATCAGGCGGTGTCGATTATTCGCCAGCGCGTTAACTCATTGGGCGTTGCCGAGAGTGAAGTGACTGCGCAAGGAAGTGGCGTAAATCGCCAGATCGTAATTTCTGTTCCAGGAGATACAGGACGTCGAGTTGTTGATCTTGTTGGTCAAACCGCCGAACTTCGTTTCCGTCAAGTTCTTGTCTCTGGTGCACCAACTGCGACAGCAGTTACTGCAGCGAATGCAACACCTCCAGCCGGGGTAAGTGCAGCTACGAATGCGCAATATGCAGCGCTGGATTGCACGAAGGCTATTAACCGTCAAGGCACTGGCTCCGATAAAGCCACTGACATCATTGTTGGTTGTGATCGCAATGGAGGAAGCAAATATATTTTGGCGCCGGCTGAAGTTCTTGGTCGCCAAGTTTCCAAGGCTTCTGCATCAATCAACCAGTCATCTGGCAGCGGCTGGTATGTATTGCTTACATTTGATGATTCTGGAACCAAAGCATTTGGTAATTTGACTACACGCGTAACGAAACTTGCCGCTCCTACAAATGAGGTTGCGATCGTTCTCGATGGACTTGTTGTTTCAGCCCCTCGCATTAACGAAGCAATCATTTCAGGTAGTGCGCAGATCACGGGAAGCTTCACCCAAATTGAAGCCGAGGATCTTGCGAACGTTCTCAAGTACGGCGCGTTGCCTCTTGCATTCGATCGCGGAGAAGTTCAACAAATCTCGCCAACGCTTGGTGCTGATCAACTCCATGCAGGCTTGCTCGCTGGCTTCCTTGGACTCCTTCTCGTTGTCTTGTACTCATTGCTTTACTACAAGGGCTTGGGCGTTGTTTCCGTTGGGTCCTTGCTTATCGCAGGTTCATTGACCTACATGCTCTTCTTGCTTTTGGGTAAGTGGATTGGCTTCACCTTGACGTTGGCAGGAATCGCCGGAGCGATCGTGGCGATTGGTATTACTGCGGACTCATTCATTGTTTACTTTGAACGTGTGCGAGATGAAGTGCGAGAGGGCAGATCTTTGCGTTCTGCTGTTGAAACTGGCTGGATTCGCGCACGCAGAACGATCATCGTTGCTGACTTCGTTTCTATGATCGCAGCAGCACTTCTGTATTTATTTGCAGTGGGCGGTGTTCGCGGATTCGCATTTACCCTCGGATTAACCACTGTTATCGACTTGTTTGTGGTCTTCATGTTTACAAAGCCAATTCTTACGGTTTTGGCTCGTATGCATTTCTATAGTTCAGGCCATCCACTTTCAGGACTGTCCGCTAAGGGTTTGGGAATTATTCCTAGCGCTCTTCCATCTTCAGTTAAGGAGGCATAAGGATGTCTAAACTTTCTGGCTTGGGAGGCCGTCTTTACCGCGGAGAAACTTCCGTTGATTTCATTGGCAAGCGCCGTCGTTGGTACGCCTTCTCAGGTGTATTGATTCTTGCCTCGGCTGTTGCCTTGTCGGTTTCTGGACTGCATCTTGGAATTGAGTTCAAGGGCGGATCTTCATTTACCGTAACGCAGACAAATATTTCACTGACTGATGCCCAAGCTGCGGTAGCTGCATCGGGTGTAGCTGGTGAAACGATTATTCAAAAAGTTGGCACGAACAAGGTTCGCGTTCAAACTGGCGCGCTCTCTGTTGCCCAATCGAACGCGATCCAAGATTCACTTGCTAAGCAATTTGGTATCGCAACCGATGCCATTGATACTCAAATCGTTGGGCCGTCGTGGGGCAAGGAAATTACGCGTAAGGCTCTCTATGGTCTCTTTGGCTTCCTTATCGTCGTATTGCTTTACCTGGCCATGGCCTTTGAGCCAAAGATGGCTATTGCCGCGATCATTGCCGTAATCCATGACGTTTTTATCACCGTTGGCATTTACGCACTGGTTGGCTTTGATGTCACTCCGGCGACGGTGATCGGTTTCTTAACGATTCTGGGTTACTCCTTGTATGACACAGTCGTTGTCTTTGACAAGGTACGCGAGAACACCCGAACCATCACGAGCACGTCCAAGATGACATATTCACAAGCAGCAAACCTCGCTGTTAATCAGACTCTAGTTCGCTCTTTCAATACATCCTTGATCGCACTCTTGCCAGTTGGTTCTATCCTCTTTGTAGGCGCAGGATTATTGGGAGCCGGAACTTTGAAGGATCTCTCTCTTGCTCTCTTCATTGGTCTAGCAACAGGTACGTATTCTTCGATCTTTATTGCCACTCCAATTCTCGCTCGTTTGCGTGAACGTGAACCAGCGATGATGGCACTTGCCAAGCGCGTTTCGGTTCGATCAAACGCAACTGTTGCCGCTTCAAGCGCCCCAATTACTCAGGGCACCCAGGGCGCAACATCTGCAGAAAAGCGTGGACCTCGCAATCAGCCAAAACGTAATCGTCGTCGCTAGATAATTCGGCGCAAGGGGCGAGCCTGAAGTAGGCTCGTTGACGTGGATACATTAATTGAGCCCCTCGTGGCCTCCGTTCGCCTGCATCATCCTGCGGCGAAGGTAGAGGAAATTGAGCGAGCTTATGAGATAGCCAAAGTTGCTCACGCAGGGCAAATGCGAAAATCAGGCGATGAGTACATCACCCACCCCGTTGCGGTTGCCGAGATCCTTGCCGAGCTTGGGCTCAACTCCGAAACAATCATCGCTGCGTTGTTGCACGACACAGTAGAGGACACGCAGTACTCACTGGCTCAGATGAAGGTGGATTTTGGCGAGAAGATCGCCAACCTCGTTGATGGCGTCACTAAATTGGATAAGTTGATTTACGGCCCAACGGCGGAAGCTGAGACCGTACGCAAGATGGTTATCGCGATGTCTCGAGATATTCGCGTCTTGGTGATCAAATTGGCCGATCGTCTGCACAATGCGCGTACGTGGGGTTATGTTTCCCAAGAGAACTCCGAGCGAAAAGCCCGCGAGACTCTGGATATCTACGCCCCGCTAGCTCATCGACTGGGAATGAACGCCATCAAATGGGAGTTAGAAGATCTTTCCTTTCAAGTTTTAGAACCTAAGAAGTTTGAAGAGATCGCCCGCTTGGTCACCGAGCGCTCAACATCTCGTGAGGCGCTGAGTTCTGACGTCATTGCCGTCGTGCAAGAAGACTTGGCGAAGGACGGAATCCTCGCCACGGTGACAGGACGACAGAAGCATTACTACAGCGTCTATCAAAAGATGGTTGTCCGCGGGCGTGAGTTCAATGATATTTATGATCTGGTAGGTATCCGCGTATTGGTAAACGACGTTCGCGATTGTTATGCGGTGCTTGGTTCCATACATGCAAGGTGGAGTCCGATCCCTGGCCGATTCAAAGATTACATCGCGATGCCGAAGTTTAATTTATACCAATCGCTTCACACCACCGTGATTGGGCCCAATGGCAAGGCCATTGAGATTCAAATTCGTACTTACGACATGCACAATCGCGCTGAGTTCGGAATTGCTGCACACTGGAAATATAAGCAGGGTACCGACGCTAACGATAGTTCGGATTCACCAGAGATGTTATGGCTCAGGCAACTACACGAATGGCAAAAGGAAACAGAAGACCCCAGCGAATTTCTTGAAGCGCTTCGATTTGATTTAGGAAGTCCGGAGGTATTTGTTTTCACTCCGAAGGGAAATGTCATCGCTCTGCCCGGTGGTTCAACGCCTGTTGACTTTGCCTACGCCGTGCACACGGAAGTAGGAAACCGTTGCGTTGGCGCAAAAGTGAACGGTCGACTTGTTGCCTTGGAATCAGCTCTAGTCAATGGCGATGTTGTTGAAGTTGTCACGAACAAGGGCGAAAACGCTAGTCCTAGTAGAGATTGGCTCAACTTTGTAAAGAGTCCAAGAGCGCGTTCAAAAATTAAGGCATGGTTTAGCAAAGAGCGCAGAGAAGAAGCGATCGATGCGGGGCGTGAATCTATTGCACGGCAAATGCGCAAAGCGGGACTTCCGCTGCAGAAAATATTTGGGGGACACTCACTTCTTGAGCTGGCTCATGAAATGCGCTATCCCGACATATCAGCCCTCTATGCCGCAGTTGGAGACGGGCATGTTTCAGCTGCCTCGATAGTTGAAAAGCTTGTCGCAACCATGACGGTTGAGGATTCCCACCCCGAACCCACGATGGTCTCCTCGACAACGAGCGCACCTGTTTCTCGGCGAAGTAGTAATGCAATTGAAGTATCTGGGCTCGATGATGTTCTCGTGAAATTGGCTAGATGTTGCACGCCTGTTCCGGGGGATGAGATAACAGGCTTTATTACTCGCGGTAATGGTGTCTCAGTGCATAGAGCTGACTGCGTGAATGCTGCAGACCTTAAAGAGCATCAGGGAGATCGCATTGTTGCAGTCTCATGGCTTACTGGGGCCGGAAGTATTTTCTTGGTAAACATTCAAATTGAAGCACTTGATCGTTCACGTCTTCTTTCTGATGTGACGCGTACTTTGTCAGATCAGCATGTCAATATTTTGAGTGCGGCAGTGAGCACCAGTAAGGACCGAACGGCTATTTCGCGATTCACCTTTGAAATGGCCGATGCAACCCATTTGGACGCAGTCTTATCTGCGGTGCGCCAAATTGAGGGCGTTTACGACGTCTACAGAACTACCAATAATTAAAGAAGGAAATTAGGCGAACTCGGATAAACCTTTTTCGGCATCAGCCAGCCAGATTTTGCGAGCTGCGGCAGCCTCGGTAGCTTCTTTTGCTTTCTTCTCATTGCCAGCAGCTTGGGCTTTAGCGGCCTGCTTTTCGTAGTTGGCAACTGCCTCAGAAAGTTGACGGACAACATCAAGGGCACGTGCTTTAGCTGCTGGATCAGTTTTACGCCAGCGATCTTCTTCTGCGCTCTTGATCTGCACCTCAACGGCATTAAAGCGGGAATCGAAAGCAGCACGCTTATCGCGTTGAGTCATTCCGATGCGTTCCCATTGACGAGCTAGTTCGCGGAAAGCTTTCTTAGACTCTTCAAGATTGGTGATCGGCACGAGCGCCTCAATTGCGACAATTAGTTCTTCGCGCTTAGCAAGGTTCACGCCCATGAGTTCATCACGTTTCACCAAGTCAGCATTTTTTGCGGCGAAGAATTGATCTTGAGCAACCTTAAAGCGATTCCATAACTTGGCGTCATCGCCCTTCTTGCCACGGCCTGTGGCCTTCCAGAGATCCATGAGAGCTTTGAAGCGACGTGCAGTTGCAACCCAATCAGTTGAGGTGGCAAGTTTCTCGGCCTCGGCTACAAGAGCGTTCTTAGCATCGGCAACTTTGCTTTGTTCAGCATCTAGGGCTGCGAAGTGAGTGCGACGGCGCTTATCAAATTTATTTCGGGAAGATGAAAAACGTTTCCAAAGGTCGGCATCAATCTTCTTTTCTAGCCGAGGCGCAGCTTTCCATTCATCGAGAAGGACTTTGAGACGGTCACCCGTTACTTTCCAGCTCTCTGACAAGGCAAGTGACTCTGCTTCTGCAACGAGCTTCTCCTTGAGAACAACTGCCTCAGCATGCTTTTCCGCTTTAGCGGCAGCTTCGAGGGCTTTTTTTGCTTCGTGAATTCCACGAGTATCTTCAATGAGTGGTGAGATGAGATCGACTGAAACTGCAAGGGCGGCAAGATCGCCGACGCCGTTGAGCTCTTTGACCTGCTGACGCAATCGACTCACTGCTGCTGCTGAATCAGAAGGGACCATGGCGCCACTGCGAACGCGGGCAGCCAAGAGGGCAACTTCAGATGCTACGGCTTCAAATTTACGTACAAAATAGGCAAGGGCTTCTTCATTGCTCTTTCCTGGGTAACTACCGACTGCTTTGTCGCCTTCAGGAGTAATGACATAGACCGTTCCGTCGTCGCCTACGCGGCCAAATTTTGCAGGATCTCCGATAAGTGCAGATGCGGCGGAGGGTGTTGGGTGAATCTCGGTCATCTCTAGTCCTTTCAGCGCGGTTGGTCTTCATCGACCGTCGCTATCGGCGTGCGTTGAACGGGACAAGCCCGTCCTTGAAGGGTTGTTGTGCGGAACTAAAGGTACCCTGAACCCCTACGTGGGCGGAAATGGAGAGTCATAACAATGCTGGTTGCTACCTTCGCTGCGCCTGCTTTTGCCACAAATTGTTGGATTCTCGCCTCAGGAGAAGGTCAGGAGTGCGTGATTTTCGACCCTGGTATGCCCGATGTTTCTCATCAGGTCGAGGACTTGCTCCATCACCACAACCTCAAGCCCGTGGCGACGATCTTCACTCATGGCCACCTAGACCATACTTTCTCCATCGTTCCGATCTCTGATGGGTATGGAATTCCTGCCTACATTCATACTGAAGATCGCATTCTCTTGACTCATCCAGAGAAAGCTTTGAGTGCTGAATTTGCAAGCCAAGTCGCAGGGATGGAGTTTGTGGAACCTAAAGATGTCCGCGAACTGAGAAATAGCGACGAGATAGAAATCGTCGGCATGAAAATCACAGCAATTCATGCCCCTGGGCACACTCGTGGTTCGCTCATCTTTAGCATTGATAATGAAATAATCATCAGCGGTGATGTGCTCTTTGCTGGTTCGATAGGGCGCACGGATTTACCATCGGGCTCAGCTAAAGATATGGAGAACACGTTGCGCAAGAAAATTTGGCCATTGGCTGATGAATTGCGCGTTCTTCCAGGTCATGGTCCTGAGACAACCATCGCTCGCGAGAGGGCGCACAACCCCTACCTGAAGAATGTGATGCGCCCATGAAATTTCAAGCACCTAAAGGCGTCAGTGAATATGTACCTCCCCGTTCACGAGCATTTGAATGGACGCGAGATACTTTGGTTTCGGCTATCAAGCATTCCGGATATCAATTAGTCGAACTTCCTGTCTTTGAAGATACCGAGCTGTTTACGCGCGGTGTTGGAGCCTCTACGGATGTTGTGTCAAAGGAGATGTACACCTTTGAAGATCGTGGGGGACGCTCTATCACTCTCAGACCTGAGGGCACTGTAGGAGCCCTTCGCGCTGTGATTGAGCATGGGTTAGATCGCGGAGTATTACCTGCGAAAGTTTTTTATGTGGGTCAATTCTTTCGAGCAGAAAGACCGCAAGCTGGGCGCTACCGTCAGTTTTACTCAGTCGGAATTGAGGCCGTCGGAATTGACGATCCTGCGCTGGATGCAGAAGTCATTGCGATTGCCTACGCGGGCTTTCGTGCGCTGGGCCTTCGACAGTTCCATTTGGACATCACTTCACTTGGAGATGGTGCATCTCGGGCAGCACATCGCGTTGACTTAGTGAAATTTATCGCCACCCTCGATCTCGACGAGCAAACACTTTCTCGCGCGTCGCTTAATCCACTGCGTCTGTTTGATGACAAGCGAGAGGAAGTTCGGGCAATGATGTCTTCGGCGCCCATTCTCCTTGACTATCTTTCCGAGGATTCCAGGTCACATTTTCTTGCCGTGCAATCGCATTTGGATGCACTCGAGATTGCCTACAGAATTAATCCGCGCATGGTTCGTGGGTTGGATTATTACACGGGTACCACTTTTGAATTCGTACACGATTTGCTAGGCGCCCAATCTGGCATCGGTGGCGGTGGAAGTTATGCCGGCCTCATGGAGGAGATTGGCGGACAGTCCCTTCCTGGAATCGGATTCGGACTGGGAATTGACCGAGCGCTCCTGGCAGCAGAGGCGGAGAACGTTGTTCCCACCGAAGAATTTGCCAGTGATTTGTATCTGATCCCGCTCGGTGTTGCGGCCAAATCGCACGCCCTGGCCATCTCTGAATCTCTACGCGGAACGGGCATTTCGTGCGAGATAGCTTTCGGTGATCGCGCGCTAAAGGCAGCCATGAAGGCAGCCGATAAATCGCGAGCCCGATATGTAATCGTCTTAGGTGATAGCGAACTGGCATCCGGCAGCTTTGAACTCAAACACATGGCCACTGGGGCTTCTTCCTCCGTTACTCTGACCTCCTTGGTCCAGACGCTTCAAATAGCGTTGTCGGTTAAATAAGTGCGGATGAGAGTTCGCCAGAATATGTGGAGTGCGCAATGCTAAGAAGTCACGGAGCCGGAACGATCCGCTCATCCGATGTTGGAACCACCGTCACGTTGGCTGGTTGGGTTTCGCGTCGTCGAGATCATGGCGGTGTTGCCTTCATCGACCTTCGTGATGCAAGTGGATCAGTTCAAGTTGTTATTCGCGATGAAAAGTTGGCTGGCGCCCTTCGCGCTGAATGGTGCTTAAAGATTGTAGGAGAAGTTGTTGCCAGACCTGAAGGCAACGCAAACGCTGCTCTTCCCACCGGAGAAATTGAAGTTATGGGCGATGCAATCACAGTTCTCAGCGAAGCAGCAGCTCTGCCATTTCCTGTGGACAGTGGCGATGATGCTGATATCAATGAAGAAGTACGTTTGCGATATCGCTATTTAGATTTGCGAAGAGAAAAGCCGGCTGCCAATTTGCGACTGCGGTCAAAGGTTACTTCTCTGATACGCTCTGTGATGGACCACGAAGAATTTCTCGATATTGAAACACCTTATTTGACGCGTTCAACACCCGAAGGCGCAAGAGACTTTCTCGTGCCCGTACGTTTACAACCGGGCAGCTGGTATGCCCTTCCTCAATCTCCGCAATTATTTAAGCAGCTACTAATGGTTGCCGGTATGGAGAAGTATTACCAGATCGCCCGATGCTTCCGCGATGAGGATTTTCGTGCTGATCGCCAACCAGAATTCACGCAACTCGATATTGAAATGTCATTCATAGATCAAGAAGATATCTTGGCCGTTGCAGAAAAGATTCTTGTAAAGGTTTGGAAAGAGGTTGCCCACTACGACATTGAGCTTCCGATCAAGCGCATGACGTACAAAGATGCGATGGATAATTATGGATCCGATAAGCCAGATTTAAGATTTGGCCTTCCGCTGTCTGATCTCACAGCATTTTTCGCAGACACTTCCTTCAGAGTTTTCCAGGCTCCCTATGTAGGTTCGGTTGTTATGCCAGGGGGAGCAGATTCTCCACGTCGTGAATTGGACGCGTGGCAAGACTGGGCGAAGGCACGTGGTGCAAAAGGGCTTGCTTATATTCTCGTGAATGCAGATGGGACTTTAGGCGGTCCCGTTGCTAAGAACCTTTCTGAAATCGAACTCGCGCAGGTTGCGTCGGCGGCCGGGGCCCAAGCTGGGGATGCAATCTTCTTTGCAGCTGGAGAGAAATCTGCATCTCAAAGCCTTCTTGGAGCAGTTCGCCTTGAAATTGGTAAACGATGCAATTTGATTGCGGAAGGCACATGGGAGTTTGTCTGGGTGGTTGATGCACCAATGTTTGAGCCAACAGATGATGGGGGCTGGACGGCAGTTCACCATCCATTTACTGGTCCTAAGCCAGAATTTGCTGCCACATTTGCAAGTGATCCTGCCTCAGCTCTTGCCTACGCCTATGACATCGTCCTTAACGGCTCCGAACTCGGTGGGGGATCCATTCGTATTCATGATCGTGTCATGCAAAAGCAGGTCTTTGACGTCATCGGACTGAGCGAAGCCGAAGCCACTTCGAAATTTGGATTTCTCCTTGAGGCATTCAACTATGGCCCACCTCCTCATGGCGGAATCGCACTAGGCCTTGATCGCGTGTGCCAGTTGCTCACGGGCTCTGATTCCATTCGTGAAGTTATTGCCTTTCCTAAAACGGCAAGCGGTGGCGATCCTTTGACAGGCGCGCCGACACCCATTACTCCTGCCCAACGTCGCGAGAGCGGGATAGACGCCTCGACTCTAAAGAGTGAGAAATAAGTACGTGCGACGCTTAAAAATCATTTCATCTTTGTCGTGCGCTCTCTTGCTACTCACGGCGTGCGGTACGTCCACCCAGAAATATGGCGCCTCCAAATCTGAGGGTGTCTACTTCACTGTGCCCAATAGTTGGCAAGAGATAAGCACCAAGTCACTTAACGCTCAAGAGGCGCTCTCCAAGGCGGTCGGCGCGGCCGAAAAGTTAGCGCTAGTTAAATGGCAAGATGCATTTGCAGCAGATGCGGGCTATGGAGCTAAAGCTGTCTTTACCTTCACTGCAACGAATAAACCTGTTGCATTCGCTCGCGTGCGTTCATTATTTCCGGACGAAGTGAATGCGGTTTCCTATAACGCTCTTCGTAATGTCATCGTGCCACTTACTGACTGGGTCAACAACCCAACCAAATCAACACCAATCTTTGACATTCTTGATGATCGTGAAGTGGTCCAAAAGGGGGCAAGAGGTGTCAGGACTGTTTACTCCGTAGAAGTGGCAGGTCAGTCCTTAACGGTCGATCAAACATCTTTGGTTTCACAAGATAGACAGAAGATATATGTTTTTATTGTTCGATGTTCCAGTGTGTGTTATGAAAAGAACAAGAGCGCAATCACAAAAGTAGCCAATTCATTTACCGTTAGGGGTACTCGATGACCATGGAGAATTTGGAATCCAGGGGAAGTCGCACGCGCGATTCCGATCGCAAGACTCGGATTCATCTATCGGTATATGACCGATTGAAGTTCCTCATCCTCTTTGCCATCGTTTTTTCAATACTTGCTTGGGCTTCGCTTGCTGATAACCCCCTATTGAATTTTCACGATGCGATCAATGAGCAGCTCAAGTCAAGAAGCTGGCTTTTGGTTTTAGTTGTTATTGAAGTGTTACGACAATTACATTTTCTAATCTCTGAATTAGTTGCTCCGTACCACGGTATTTGGCAGAAGTATTTTGGAGCTGTTGATTCCTTGCTCCATAAATTTAGTGACTGGACTCGCTACCGTTTGTCGCGCGTGATTAAAGCAATTTTGATGGTCTCACTTTTGTCGGTTGTTCTTGGAGCCATTTACAAGGAAACTCCCATTCGAGCCTTATTCCTTGCGCCAAAGGCTTTATGGTCGGCTTTGCCGATGCTGGGGCAACTGCTTTTTGGAGTCTTTTTCGTCATCATCCAATTTGGAGCAATGTTCTGGTTTTTGAGCCGTGGGGGAGTTGATACATATTTCCCAGATGACATTCGTACGCGCTTCACGGATGTATGGGGACAAGATCACGTTCTCAATCGCATACGAGAGAATCTTCTCTTCCTAGAAAAGCCTGAAGAGATCGAAAAGCACGGTGGTTACGTCCCTGGCGGAATTTTACTCTGGGGACCTCCAGGTACTGGCAAAACCCTCATGGCGGAATCCATGGCAGGTGAAACGGGCAAGCCATTCGTCTTTGTAGATCCAGGTGCTTTCACCAATATGTTCTTTGGCGTCGGTGTCCTCAAAGTTAAATCTCTCTTCAGAAAGTTAAGAAAACTCGCGCTGCGCTATGGAGGCGTTGTTGTCTTTTTTGATGAAGCAGATTCACTAGGCAATCGCGGCAATATCTCTTCGGGTGGACCACAACGTCACTCCTCACCTGCCGTCTTTGGCAGTGAGTGTCATGGCGGGGCATACCTATCGCCATCTGCTGCATCTGTCATCGTTAAAGAAAGTTTTGTTGTCGGTGGAGCTGCGGGTGGCGGAGGTGGCGGAGGTGGAATGGGAACACTTCAAGCACTTCTAACGGAACTTTCCGGTCTCAAGAAGCCACGGGGATTTTTTAACAGAATTGTTCGCAGAACTTTGGGCATGCGTCCCAAGAATCCACCTAAGTACCGAATCTTGGTTGTGATGGCAACAAATATGCCTGAAGCCCTTGATGAAGCGCTACTGCGGCCAGGTCGCATTGATCGCATGTACCGCGTTGGCTACCCAAGCAAAGCTGGTCGCGTGCGAACATACGAGGGTTATCTCGCAAAGGTGTCGCACTCTTTGTCTGCACAGGAGATAGATAAATTGGCAACAATCACTCCTTACGCAACAGGTGCCACAATTAAAGACACGATAAATGAAGCTCTCATTACAGCTATTCGCAATGGACGCACATCTATTACATGGCCAGATGTCGTAAAGGCCAAGCAACTCAAAGAGTTGGGCCCATCTGAGGATGTTGAATACATCGAACGCGAGCGTCATGCGGTGGCTATTCATGAGGCATGCCACGCCGTTATGGCACATCGCGTCCGCCAACATATGGCCATTGACTTAGCGACCATCGAAAAGGGATCTGATTACTTAGGAATGGTTGCAAGTATTCCGCCTGATGATCAATTCACTCGCTGGAGAAGTGAGTATGAATCAGACATTTTGGTCTCACTAGCCTCCCTTGCAGGTGAGCGGATGTTCTTCGATGGTGATAATTCATCGGGAGTTTCGGGTGATTTAGAGAGCGCAACAACGATTGCCAGTTTGATGGAGGGACATTGGGGAATGGGTTCCACTATTTCCTCCCACGCTTCCAATCGACGTTTTGAAGTTGGAGCACCGGGCGGGCCAAAGGGTAAGGATGATTCTGCGAAAGAGATTCGTCGCGCCCTCGGAGATCGGATCGAAGATAACCTCGTAGGTCTGCTGGCCAAGGCAGAGGTCTTGCTCACGGAAAATCGTTCTGAAGTTCTTTCTTTGGCACATGCCCTTGAAACCCACAAAACCCTTTCAGGCGATGATGTTGCCGCTGTGATCGACGGAACTCCGGGAACGATTCTCGATGGTCGTCCATACAAGGACCCCGATTTCATCGCAAAAATTGAGAAATATCACCAAGCCTCTCTCGTGGCCCATCGAAATCACGAACGTCCCGACGTACAAATTCCCCTAATTGGCGAGGCCCCTCTCGGGTAGGCTTAGGGATAGAAGAGTTCGTATATTCGAGATCGATTAGGAGGAAATGGTCATGGGTCCAGGAGGCATAGCAACGATCATTGCTGCGTGTTCGCTCCTCGTTATCGCTGTAGCGATTAGTTACGCGGTCGTTCGTTTCGGTCGCTTGATTGATGAGGCAAAGGCCTCTCTCAAGACGATGACAGATGATGCAAGTCCGCTCATTGAGGAAGTAACCACGACGGTAACGCTCGTGAACGGTCCGCTCAGGAGTCTGAACAGGATTACTAAAAATGCCGAAGAGGTAAGCACCAAAGCAGCAGATATGGCATCTACATTTATGGATAAAGGTGGACCTGCCGTGAAGGCGATTGGCATGCTTTTAAGTGCAGCTCAAATGAGCAAATCTCGCACACGCAAGAAAAGGGCTGAGTGATTCGAGCCCGTGGATTCCGCTGAGGTACGTTCGCGCTGGCTTAATTTCTTTGAGTCGGGTAACCGTCAAGGGTTAACTCACACCGTCGTACCTTCAGCATCTTTGATTGCCGATGATCCTAATTTGCTTCTGGTAAACGCAGGCATGGTTCCTTTCAAACCGTATTTTCTCGGGGAAGAGAAACCTCCCTATAAGCGAGCTACATCAGTTCAAAAATGTGTACGTACGTTAGATATTGACGAAGTCGGTAAAACCACGCGACATGCTTCTTTCTTTCAAATGTGTGGAAATTTTTCATTCGGTGATTATTTCAAAGAAGGCGCCATTGCCCTTGCTTGGGAGTTGCTGACACGTCCTGTCAATGATGGCGGATATGGTTTTCCTGAGGATCGTTTATGGGTGACGGTTTACCTTAACGACGATGAGGCCGCTGACATTTGGCATCATAAGATCGGCGTGCCCCGCGAGAGAATCCAACGTCGAGGCATGGCAGATAATTTTTGGTCAATGGGCGTACCTGGGCCATGCGGACCTTGTTCTGAGATCTATTACGACAGAGGACCTGCATACGGAGTCGAAGGCGGCCCCATTGCCGATGAAGATCGCTACATGGAAGTGTGGAACCTGGTCTTCATGCAGAATGAGCGTGGAGCAGGTGGAGGCAAGGATGATTTCCCCATTCTTGGTGAATTGCCCGCGAAAAGTATTGATACAGGTTTAGGGCTTGAGCGCACTGCTGCTCTGCTTCAAGGAGTAGAAAATATTTACGAGATCGATACAACAAGGCAAATTTTGGACCGCGCATCAGCCCTGACTGGCGTTGCCTATGGCAAGAGCCTTAAATCGGATATCTCTTTGCGAGTCATAGCCGACCACGCTCGTACGACGGCGATGCTTATTGGTGATGGTGTAACTCCAGGCAATGAAGGTCGCGGTTACGTACTTCGACGAATGATGCGACGCACAATTCGCAATATGCGCATCCTGGGATCTCACGATCCAATTATGTCTGAGCTAGTTAGCACGTCGATAGCTGCGATGGGGTCACAGTATCCAGAGCTGCACACAGAAAAGGCTCGCATCTTGAGTGTGAGCGTTTCTGAGGAAGAGACATTCCTCCAAACTCTCAAAAGTGGAACTGCAATTTTTGACATGGCTAGCGCTGATATCAAGAAGACTAAGGGCAAATCTCTTTCTGGCGAGGCTGTTTTCAAATTGCACGATACCTACGGTTTTCCTTTCGACCTCACTTTGGAGATGGCACAAGAAGAAGGTTTAGAAGTCGATGGAGATGGTTTCCGCAGATTGATGAAAGAGCAACGAGATCGTGCGAAAGCAGATGCGCGCTTGAAAAAGAGTGGTCATACCGATCTAACCGAATACAGAAAGATTGCAGATGGTTTTGGTCGAACTGAATTCATCGGTTATGAGCACTTAACCGGCGAGTCAAAGATCTCGGCTATTTTGGTGGATGGCATCGGTGCATCCCATGCAAACGCTGGTGATGAGGTAGAGATTGTTTTAGATCGTACGCCTTTCTACGCTGAAGGCGGTGGTCAGTTGGCCGACGGCGGCACGATCACTCTTGCTAGTGGAGCGGTGATTGAAATTGATGATGTGCAGGTACCTGTTCCTGGGGTGTCGGTGCACCGAGGTCGTGTAGTAAAGGGTGGCATTGAACTAGGCGCTCAAGCATTTGCCAGCATTGACGTCGAGCGACGTCATGCAATCTCGCGAGCACATACAGCCACGCACATGGTTCATAAAGCTTTTCGCGAAGTGCTTGGCGAAACAGCGACGCAAGCAGGTTCAGAAAATGCACCTGGACGCTTTAGATTTGATTTCCCAGCGACTGGCGCAGTTTCACAATCGGCTCTCAACGAGGTGGAATCCAGAGTGAATACTTTGCTTCTCGAGGATTGGGAAGTAAGCGCACAAGTAATGTCTCAAGATGAGGCGAAGAAGATTGGCGCGATGGCTCTCTTTGGAGAAAAGTACGGCGATCGAGTACGAGTTGTCAGCGTAGGTGATTGGGCTCGTGAACTATGCGGTGGCACGCATGTTGCTCGCGCAGGTCAACTAGGCGTCGTCAAATTACTGAGTGAGTCATCCATTGGCGCTGGCGTTCGAAGAGTAGAAGCTTTGGTTGGGGTGGATGCCTACCAATTCTTAGTCCGTGAACATATTCTCTTGGACTCACTTACTGAGCTTATTAAGGGCGCAAAGGTCGAGGAGCTACCTGAGCGTATATCCGATCTCATTGCAAGGATGAAAGAGATCGAAAAGGAATTGGCCGGAGTGCGCTCAGAGCAAGCACTCGGACAGGTTTCAAAAATTGGCGAATCTGTACAAGTAATTAATGGCATTTCAGTTATTGCAGCGAAACTTTCTGATGGAATTACTGGTGATGATCTTCGAAAGATCTCGCTCGATTTGCGAAATCGTTCTGCCAATTCTGTGATCGCTTTGATTAGCACCACTGGTGGAAAGCCCATATTGGTGGTTGCGTGTAGCGACGCCGCACGGGATTCTGGTCTTAAGGCGGGAGCACTTGTTAAGTTGGGTTCTTCGGTTCTAGGCGGTGGCGGTGGTGGCAAAGACGACTTCGCACAAGGTGGCGGAGTTGACTCCACGCAAGCAGACGCGGCGTTGACGGCGATCGTTGCAGCAATCGTTGGTCAATAGAGAATGGTCAAGGGTCGCCGAATTGCCTTTGATTACGGAGATGTTCGTATCGGAGTAGCGATTAGCGATGTCGATGGCATCTTGGCCGTTCCACTTGCTACTTTGATCAATAAAGAAGAGACGCTATTTCTTCAGATTGCCGAATTGGTGGATGAGTATCAACCCGTCCATATTTACGTTGGCAAACCCTTGCACTTATCCGGCAAAGAAAGCGATTCCACCCTCAAAGCGATGGCGTTCGCCACGCGATTGGGTGTTGAAACTTCGCTACCTGTGACATTGATTGACGAACGGCTTTCGACAGTTTCTGCGGCTCGTCAATTGCAGGAGGCTGGCAAGAACTCTAAGCAGGCGCGCAAAATGATTGACGAAGTCGCAGCGGTCGGGATTTTGGAAGCGGCCCTCAACGCTCAAAAAGGCCGACGATGACGAGAGGCTACTTTCTGCGTCTGAGCGCATCTTTACTAGCAGTAGCGATCATTACTGGGTCACTCTTCCTTATTCGATCACATGTGAGTACATCTCCGGATTTTGTTGCCACCTCTTCATCGCAGAGCTTGATAATTGAAGTGCCTGCGGGTGCCACTGGTTCAGATATCGCGAATTTGCTGGCAAAAGCAGGCATCATCAAGTCATTTTCAGCCTTTTTCAAATTGGCTGTCAGCGATAGTCGGTCATCACAGGTGGCCCCTGGAGCGCATCGACTCGATGTTGGAATTTGCGCCAAATGCGCTTTGGATCAATTACTGGATGCCAAGAGGATTCCGAATCTTGTGAAAGTCGCGGAAGGAGCGTGGAGCTCTGAAATCATGAGCGATTTAGTAAGCAAAGGTTGGAAGAAGAGTGATGTAGAAGTAGCGCTCACACACATTTCCATCCCATCTGTTTTCTCCGGTTCTGAAGGCGTGCTTTTCCCTGCTCAATACAGTTTTGCATCGGGAACATCCGCGGCGGTCGTGCTTCAAGCGATGGCTAACCGATTTACTTCCGAGGCAACATCTTCTGGAATTACTTCCGGCACGTCCGAGTTTTCTCCGATGGCATTGCTCACGATTGCCTCAATTATCCAAGCAGAAGGAGACGCTGCAGATTTTGCGAAGATCTCTCGCGTTATTCGAAATCGATTGAAACTAGGAATGCAACTGCAACTTGATACGACAGTGCATTACATTCTTAAATCCCGGGGTCACGTATTCTTAAGCACGGCAGCCACCCAAGTAGCCTCGCCCTATAACACCTACCGCCATTTCGGGTTGCCTCCAGGACCAATCGGAAATCCGGGCAAAGCTGCCATGGTCGCCGCGGTCAATCCAGCACAAGGGGATTGGATCTATTTCATTACCGTTAAACCCGGGGATACTCGCTTTACTCAATCAGATAAAGAGTTTCTGCAGTGGAAGCGTGAGTATGAGACAAATCTTCGCGCAGGAGCATTTGGAGCAACACAATGATCCGCGCCGCTGTTCTAGGCTCACCTATTTCGCATTCTCTTTCACCTACCCTGCACAATGCTGCATATAAAATCTTAGGAATAGATGGTCAATATTCGGCCATAGAGATGACTCCTGAGCGATTAGGTGAATTTATTTCGTCGTGCGATAACTCTTGGACAGGCTTTTCCTTGACTATGCCTCTCAAGGAGACAGTGATTGGTATTGCTCAAGAGGTAGATCCGTTGGCTGTACAAATTGATGGTGCCAATACTTTGGTCCGAACTGCGCAAGGCTGGAGAGCCTCTACAACAGATGTCAATGGATTCCAATCGTCCCTAAGAGCGCATGAAGCTGCATATGAGCGCTCCTGCTTGATTATCGGATCTGGCGCGACAGCTCGCGCTGCAGTTGCAGCACTTGATGGCGCAGGTCGCACGATCTATGTTCTCCATCGCAATAGTCGAAGGTCCGCTGGAATTATCAAAGCCGCACCTTTAAGTGATGTCCAATTTTTAGATTGGGATGCACCTTTGCCCACTGCGCAAGTCACGATAAATACAACACCGGCAGGAGTTGCTGATCATCTTGTTGAAAGATTGCCGCAACGGCCAGCCGGTGTCTACTTTGAATCACTGTACAACCCGTGGCCAACTTTGATGCTGGATACTTGGAAGAACAGAGGTGGTCAGACAATTGATGGCCTAGATCTGCTAGTGCATCAAGGGATAGATCAAATAGCGCTTATGACGGGCGAGACGATCGATCGAGAGAAATTCGCTCCGTTACTGCGAAATGTAGGGTTGTTGGCGCTCAATCACTAAGATTTTTTCTCAGTCAGAGGAAATTGAGAACGAGTTTGGTCGGTTCTCTGACAGAATACGACAATGCGTTGGTTAACTGCAGGTGAATCTCATGGCCAAGCCCTCTCGGCAATTATCGAGGGGCTCCCTGCAGGTGTAAACATTACTTCTCAAGATATTGATGCTCACCTTGCACGCCGCCGATTGGGCGCGGGGCGCGGGGCGCGACAAAGTTTCGAAGCTGACAAGATCACGATTTTGGGCGGAGTGAGATTAGGTCTAACGCAAGGCGGACCCATTTCAATCCAAGTGGGAAATTCGGAGTGGCCCAAGTGGGAGAAGGTGATGTCTGCAGATCCACTTCCTGCCAGTGAGATTGAAGGCTTAGCACGTAACGCTCCGCTAACTCGCCCGCGTCCTGGTCACGCAGATCTTGTGGGAATGCAAAAGTATGACTTCGATGATGCTCGCCCAATTCTCGAACGCGCGAGTGCCAGAGAGACTGCAGCACGTGTTGCACTTGGTGCAGTTGCCAGAGCTTTCTTGGAGCAATCGGTAGGTATAACAATTCTTAGTCATGTTCTCTCGATCGGTAGCGCGCGCGTACCTGAAGATAGTGAACTACCTAGCCCAGATGATCTCTTACGAATAGACGCCGACCCTGTCCGTTGCGCAGATAAGGCAACAAGTGCAGCGATGCTCGCCGAAATTGAAAGCGCCCATAGAGATGGTGACACCCTTGGTGGAGTGGTCGAAGTTCTGGCATTTCATATGCCTCCAGGACTTGGATCTCATGTGCATTGGGATCGAAGACTCGATGCGCAACTAGCAAGTGCGATGATGGGAATCCAAGCCATTAAAGGAGTGGAGATTGGTGACGGATTTTCCTCAGCCACTCGTCGCGGTTCTGTAGCCCATGATGAAATAGAGCATGGTCCAGATGGACTGTTGCGTCGTCGTACCGATCGCGCCGGTGGCACCGAAGGCGGCATGAGCAATGGTGAAATCTTGCGAGTACGCGCAGCTATGAAACCTATTTCAACGATACCTAAGGCTCTAGACACTGTCGATGTAGCAACGGGTGAGGCGGCCAAAGCCATTAATCAACGTTCGGATGTATGTGCGGTTCCTGCAGCAGGCGTTGTTGCGGAGGCGATGACAGCTTTGGTTTTAGCACAGGCAGTACTTGAGAAGTTCGGTGGCGACAGCGTCGGTGAAACGCGTCGAAATTTTGAGTCGTATATGGCCAATCTTCGTTATAAGTAGTGCCATGACACCACAACTGATACTTATCGGACCCCCTGGTGCTGGAAAGAGCAGCGTAGGTAAATCACTCGCTGCGCGACTCAACGTTGCCTTCGCAGATACCGACGCCCTTATTGAAGAAAAGGTCGGGAAGAAGATCTCTGAAATTTTCTTAGAGGAAGGTGAACCCTTCTTTCGCGAAGTAGAGGAACGAGTGTGTTGCGAGGCAATCGCTCAATCAGGAGGAGTTTTATCCTTGGGCGGGGGATCTGTTTTGTCCGTCGTCACGCAGGACGCGCTAAATAATTCTGGGATCCCTATTGTCTTCCTCGATGTTTCACTTACTGTGGCCGCACCACGAGTTGGCTTTAATAGAGACCGTCCCTTGCTGGTGAATAATCCTCGTCAGCAATGGCAGATTCTGATGGATAAGCGGCGACCTATCTACGAGTCTCTCGCCTCCCTCCATATCGATGTAGATGAAAAGTCGGTTTCTAAGATCGTTGATGAGATTTTGTCTGAGGTGCCACTGTTATGAAGAGGATCAAAGTCACCTCTGAGCGGACATACGACGTAGTCGTGGGCTGTAAATGGATTGACGAACTTACTCCATTGCTAAAAGGTCGCACTCGCATGGGAGTCGTTGTTGCCTCTTCGCTCAGGGATCGAATATCTCCGCTGGATTCATTGGATGTCGATCTTCACGTATTTGAAATTGAGGATGGTGAGGGTGCTAAGAGCGCAAATAACTTGGAGCTTTTGTGGCAGTGGCTCGGTGCAGGTGGATTCACGCGCAGTGATCTTCTGGTTGCAGTGGGCGGGGGAGCCACAACCGATATCGCTGGGTTTGCAGCAGCAACGTGGCTTCGCGGAATTGACTGGGTAGCAGTTCCAACAACTGTTGCAGGAATGGTGGATGCCGCAGTGGGTGGCAAAACAGGAATAAACTCTTCATTTGGCAAGAATCTGATCGGGGCATTTCATTCACCGATCGCTGTTTTATCGGATCTATCTTGGCTTACGACTCTTTCTGATCGTGATTTTTCTGCCGGCTTAGCTGAAGTTGCTAAATGTGGATTTATCTCTGACGATCAAATTCTTGAGATACTTCAAAAGAACTCTCTCACAGCGATTAGAAGTTCCACGGGTCTGACATCAGAGTTGATAGAGCGCGCAGTTAATGTCAAAGCATCAGTTGTCTCTTCAGATTTTCGAGAGAGTTTTGCCAGAGAGATTTTGAACTATGGACACACCTTGGCCCATGCCATTGAGGTGGACAGTGATTTCTCATTACGCCATGGGGAGGCTGTCTCGATAGGAATGGTATTCGCGGCAGAGCTTGCCGGAGTTAAGGGATTGCTTTCGCCAGAACTCATCTCACTCCATAGATCGATTCTTTCCTCTCTTAATTTGCCCACCTCCTATCCGCCTTCCGCGTGGAAGGATTTATTACCTTTACTATCACTTGATAAGAAGGCACGAGGCAATCAGATTCGCTTTGTTGCGATCTCTGAGATCGGCAAGACGCGCAGACTCGATGATTGCACCGTTGAGGAATTGGCGCTGGCGTATGAGAGGATTTCGTCATGAAAATCTTGGTTCTCAACGGCCCAAATCTCGCGCGCCTTGATATACGTGACTCCTCGATCTATGGAGATTTTACCTACCCCCAGCTCGTTACCTTTATCCAAGAGGGCGCTACCGCTTTAGGCTTCACCGCCGATGTTCGACAGAGCAACGAAGAGGCTCAAATTATTGGTTGGCTCCATGAAGCAGCTGATGATTTGACTCCAGTGATTATCAATCCAGCCGCGTTTACCCACTATTCCTACGCAATTCGTGATGCAGCCGAACTACTCAAGGCGCCTTTAATCGAGGTTCATCTTTCAAATCCAATGGCTCGCGAGGAATTTCGCCATACATCCGTGATTTCAGGGGTAGCTAAGGGCACAATCGCTGGTTTTGGTCCTAATTCCTACATTTTGGCGCTCAGCGCTATGAAGAATCTGCTGGGTAAGTAGAGCTGTAATAACGGGTATTCTTTGCCACTGGACTTGGTGGCTTACTGAGTAGTACGGGTATTGAACTCTTGGATTGGAAATGATCGTGGCGTCAACAAATGACCTCAAGAATGGCATGACTCTAGATATTGAAGGACAGTTGTGGAACGTTGTCGAATTTCAACATGTGAAGCCAGGTAAAGGCCCCGCATTCGTGCGCACAAAATTGAAATCAGTCATGAATGGAAAAGTTATTGACCGTACATTCAATGCTGGCGTAAAGATCGAGATCGCGATTCTTGAAAAGCGCGAAATGCAATACCTTTACAAAGATGGCGATGATTTCGTTTTCATGGATTCAAAAACATACGACCAAACATCAATCTCAACTGAGACTGTTGGAGACGCAATTAATTACATGTTGGAAAACACAGAGGCGATCGTCGCCGTTCATGAGGGCAACCCTCTCTATATCGAACTCGCCGCATCCGTGCCTTTGACGATTACCTACACTGAGCCTGGTCTTCAAGGCGACCGTTCATCGGGTGGAACAAAGCCAGCGACTCTTGAAACGGGTCTAGAGATTCAGGTTCCTTTGTTTATCAAGCAAGATGAGAAGGTGCTTGTTGATACGCGCGACGGTTCATACCTTGGCCGCGCCAACTAGTGTCCGCTCGTAGCAAGGCGCGCAAACACGCTCTTGATATTCTCTTTGAGTCAGACCTGCGCAACTCTTCCGCCGCAGATATCTTGGCAACACGTTTAGTTGTCGAAGAGGGTCCTGATGCCAGACCTGTTCGTGATTACACTCAAAGCGTTGTGATGGGAGTGGGTGAGCATCGTCGCAAGATCGATGAACTCATCTCCACGTACGCCAAAGGCTGGGATATGGATCGCCTTCCTGCAGTGGATCGAACGATTCTACGAATCGCCATCTTTGAGATTCTATGGGGCGATGACATTCCAGATGCGGTTGCTATCGATGAGGCGCTGACACTTGCTAAAGATCTCTCGACCGATGAATCAGCTGCTTACATTCATGGCGTTTTGGGACGAATTTCCTCCATTAAGGGCGATTTAGCACTGTAATAAGAAATTTTCGATCGCTCAGCCATTGAGCGATTTCACCTTCAGTCGTGAAAGTCAGTAGCGCCAGATTACTCAGATCCGCCTTTCGAAGGCTGAGGATCTCTCCATTCCAATCACTGCGCTGGCCAATGATCCATGCAAGAAAAGTCTTCAGGGTGAGATGTCGAGGCTCTATTGAGTCCGAATGGGGGAGAGAGACTCTTCTGAGGTCGATCACAACTCGGAATCCCTTCTCACCCGGCGCGGGTGAACTTTCGGGAGCGCAGAGTAAGTATGCAAGGGGTACCTGGAAGAAAGTGGCGAGTTCAATCGCTCGTTTGACGCTAAGGGCTCGATCGCCACGTTCGTAGGAACCAAGAACAATAGCCTTGATGCGTCCATGAGTTACTCGTTCGACCTCACCAAGAGATAAGCCCTGCGATTTGCGAATGAGTCTCAGTCGTTGAGCAATCTGCTCTGGAGTTGTTTGGTCAAAGAGTGAACGCTCTGGTGTCATGGCGACACTGTAGGCAAAGTCGTTCGCCGCCACGGATGGATATCCACAAGGAAGCTTTCTCCACGACGAAAACTCACGTGATAGGCTGCGACCTGAAAATCCTTTAAGACCCGTCCTGCGAGGCGGGGAAGGAGCGTCAATGAGCGTTGCTATGCCTGCGGTGGATATCTCCCGCGCCCTTACTCGCATTGCCCATGAAATTCTGGAACGCAATGGTGGGGCTGATTCACTTACCTTATTAGGAATTCCTACTCGAGGTGCCCATCTAGCCAAGCGTTTGGCGCAATCTATTGCCACTATTGAGAATGTGGCCTTAAGTGAGATCGCCGTCGGCACTTTGGATATAACGATGCATCGCGATGATCTTCGGATGCGAGGTCCTCGAGCTTTAATGCCAACAGTGATCCCGCCTGCTGGGATTGAAAATCGACACGTGATACTTGTCGATGATGTCTTCTTCTCAGGGAGGACTATTCGTGCAGCCCTTGATGCCCTCGGTGAAATCGGAAGGCCCAAGAGTGTGCAACTGGCCGTCTTGGTTGACCGCGGACATAGAGAGTTGCCTATTCGGGCAGATTTCGTCGGGAAGAATCTTCCTACGGCTCGCTCTCAGTCGGTCAAGGTCCATCTACGCGAACTTGATGGCATAGATGAAGTCATTATTGAAGAGGAGGTAGGCGCCTAATGCGACACCTCTTATCTATCTCGGACCTCGATAAAACTGATGCTCTTTCGATTCTAGATACGGCAGTCTCCCTAGCAAGAATCTCTGACGCACCTGTGAAGAAGCTGCCAACTTTGCGTGGAAGAACAGTCGTGAATCTTTTCTTCGAAGATTCCACGCGCACACGTATCTCATTTGAAGCGGCAGCAAAAAGACTCTCTGCTGATGTCATCAATTTCTCGGCCAAAGGTTCTAGCGTCAGCAAAGGTGAGTCTCTTAAGGACACTGCTCAAACTTTGCAAGCTATGGGCGCAGATGCAGTGATCATTCGGCATTCAGCCTCGGGCGCGCCTCGTTGGTTGGCAGATTCAGAATGGATTGCCGGAAGTGTCATTAATGCAGGGGATGGGACTCATGAACATCCAACGCAGGCGTTGCTGGATGCTTTCACTATTCGTAAACATCTAGGCTCGAGTACAGGTGATTTGCAGGGTCTGCACATTGGAATCGTTGGAGACATTTTGCATTCGCGCGTCGCGCGTTCCAATGTCTTACTTCTTTCCATGCTTGGGGCACAAGTGACTCTTGTAGCACCACCCACGCTTTTGCCTGTCGGCGTGGAAGGTTGGCCAGCAAAAGTTTCCTATGATTTTAATTCCGTACTTCCGCATCTTGACGCAGTGATGATGCTACGAGTCCAACAAGAGCGAATGGAAGATTTCTTCTTCCCGACCGCGCGAGAGTATTCTCATTTTTTCGGACTCAACCGCGATCGGATGGCCCTCATGAAGAAGTCGGCCATCATCATGCACCCAGGTCCCATGAACCGAGGACTTGAGATAACTGCTGAATGCGCAGATAGTGCTCGATCGGTTATCGTCGAGCAAGTTGCTAATGGAGTGAGTGTTCGAATGGCTGTGCTCTATCTATTACTTGCAGGAGCATCACAAGAGCAAGGAGTAATGCAGTGACTCATACCTATCTCCTTGCTGGTGGCACACTTGCAGATGGCAAAAAAGCAGATGTTCTCATCTCCGATGGAGTAATCATCGAAGTTGCAAGCTCCATCTCGCATGCACTAGTTGCTTCGGCGCAAAAGATTGACGTACAGGGATGCAAAGTTCTACCTGGGCTTGTTGATTTACATACGCATCTACGAGAGCCGGGCAAAGAAGAATCAGAGACTGTTGCCTCTGGCTCGCGAGCAGCCGCCAAGGGTGGGTTCACTGCAGTATCTGCGATGGCAAATACTTTCCCCGTTGCCGATACAGCTGGCGTTGTCGAGCAGGTTTATAGGCTGGGCCAAGCAAGTGGATTGTGTGATGTCTTCCCCATTGGCGCGGTTACTCAAGGCTTGGCAGGAAAGAAACTTGCCGAACTTGGTGCGATGGCTCAGTCAGCCGCGCGAGTCAGGGTATTCAGCGACGATGGCAATTGTGTATTCGATCCAATGGTTATGAGGCGCGCTCTTGAGTACGTCAAGCAATTTAACGGAGTGATCGCCCAACACGCGCAAGAGCCAACTTTGACTCAAGGTTCACAGATGAATGAAGGTTTTGTTTCTTCGCAACTGGGGCTTAAAGGATGGCCAGCAGTTGCGGAGGAAGCCATTATTGCGCGGGATGTCCTCTTGGCCGATCACGTGAAATCGCGTTTGCATATTTGTCACGTGACCACTGCCGGCGGGGTTGAGATTATTCGCTGGGCCAAAGCGCGGGGAATCAATGTCACCGCGGAAGTTACGCCTCATCACTTATTGCTTACAGACGAGATGGCAACTTCCTACAATCCAGTCTTTAAAGTTAATCCACCGCTGCGTACTCAAACCGATGTGATGGCACTTCGCGAAGGGCTAGCCGACGGGACGATAGATATCGTCGCTACCGATCATGCGCCTCATCCAACTGAAGATAAAGAGTGCGAGTGGCAAAACGCAGCATTTGGAATGATCGGTTTGGAGACCGCTCTCTCGATTGTCCAAAAGACCATGATTGACTCCTCGATGATCTCCTGGGAGACGCTTGTTCAACGTATGTCTATCACCCCCGCACGTATTGGTGGGTATGAAGATCACGGTAAAGCCATTGCTGCCGGTTTGACTGCTCATATAACGGTTATTGATCCAACGAAAAGTTGGCGTGTAGATCGCGACCTTGTTGCATCGAGAAGTCGCAACACTCCTTTCCACGGAATGGAACTGCCTGGTGTGGTTGTGGCCACTTTCTTCCGAGGTGTTGCGACTGTTCTGAATTCGCAACTAGTTGCGGTAGCCACGAATGAGTAAGGCATATCTGGTTCTGGATGATGGACGTATCTTTGAAGGAAAGAGTTGGGCAGCCACTGGCAAGACTTTTGGTGAGGCCGTTTTTGCAACGGGCATGACTGGGTATCAAGAGACTCTGACGGATCCTTCGTATCACAAGCAGGTAGTGGTCATGACCGCTCCACACATTGGAAATACAGGCGTCAATGAGGAAGATAACGAATCATCGAAGATTTGGGTAGCAGGATTTGCCGTACGTAATCCGTCGACGATCACGAGCAATTGGCGCAGTGAAGGCTCACTCGAACAAGAGCTCATCAACCAAGGGATCGTTTGTATTCAAGGAATAGATACTCGCGCTATTACACGTCATCTACGCGATCGTGGAGCGATGCGCGTCGGGATTTTCTCTGACTGTGACATGACTCGTGAAGCGATGGTCATTGAGGTACGCAAGAGCCCTGCTATGTCTGGAGCATTTCTTACTTCTGATGTCTCCACACCCAAGCCGTATGTCGTGCCAGCACAGGGAGAGAAGCGCTTCACTGTTGCGGCTCTGGATTTAGGAATCAAGGCAGCTACACCTCGTTCACTTTCAGAACGGGGGGTAGAAGTGCATGTTCTTCCCTTTAACTCGACTTTCGAGGAAATTATGTCTCTTCATCCCGATGGAGTTTTCCTATCCAATGGGCCGGGAGACCCGTCAACAATGGATGACACTGTTGAAACGGTGCGATCACTCCTGAACGCACATGTACCGCTATTTGGTATCTGTTTCGGCCATCAAATTCTTGGTCGTGCGCTTGGTTTCAATACCTTTAAGCTGCAATTTGGACATCGAGGCATTAACCAGCCGGTCATGGATAAGACGACTCGCAAAGTTGAAATTACTGCTCACAATCACGGGTTTGCACTCGAGGCGCCCATTGAAGGAATCTTCTCGACTGTCTACGGCCGAGGGGAAGTGACCCACTTCAGTTTGAACGACAACGTGATTGAAGGTTTACAACTTTTTGATGCTCCTGCATTTAGCGTTCAATATCATCCTGAGGCAGGTGCAGGTCCACATGATGCTGCCTATCTCTTTGACAGGTTTGTAGCGTTGATGGAGAAAAAGGCGGTGATCGCCTAATGCCTCGTGACGAATCGATAAAAAGTGTCCTCGTAATCGGAAGTGGACCGATAGTGATCGGACAGGCATGCGAGTTTGATTATTCGGGAACGCAAGCGTGCCGTGTGTTACGCGCGGAGGGAATTCGAGTCATTCTCGTTAATTCAAACCCAGCCACGATTATGACTGATCCTGAATTTGCCGATGCTACATACATCGAGCCAATCACTCCTGAGTTTTTAGAGAAGGTCATAGAAAAGGAAAGACCAGATGCCGTTCTTGCAACACTGGGCGGACAAACCGCACTCAATGCTGCGATCGGTCTCCATGAGCGGGGAACACTGGCTCGCTATGGCGTAAGACTTATTGGCGCAGATGTCGATGCCATCGAACGCGGTGAAAATCGAGAGTTATTTCGGGAGATTGTGACCAAAGTTGG
>CAIYBL010000091.1 GCA_903924485.1 uncultured Actinomycetes bacterium | reverse complement strand
GCAACAGGTGTCCCAGATATTGGCGCACGCGTTGCCTATTCATGCTTGTTAGCGAAGAAAGATGTTGCAGTTCTTAACGTGGAGATGGATGTCACGATTGGGCCCCTGCTTCATGCAACGGCAAAACTTGGTGGCGCCGTTTATACGGTCTGTCATGGAGATGAACCTATCGAAGCCAAAGTCCTTGTTGATTTTGCTCGTGATTTGCAATTTGAAGTCATCGCAGCTGGCAAAGGTAAAAACAATCCCTTTGAACCACTGAGCACCCCTGACACGGTCAGAGATCGCGCTGTGGCTAAGCAGATGAATCCAAAGATGCTCTGCTCCTTTACTGATGGATCAAAGACCATGATTGAAATGGCAGCCCTAGCTAATGCAACGGGATTGGAATTATCCAAGCGCGGAATGTATGGGCCACCGGCAACAATTAAGACTCTTCAAGATGTTTTTGCATTGCAGGCCGATGGTGGAGTCCTGGATCGTCCTGGTGTTGTTGATTACTGCACGGGCGATGTTGCTCCGGGCGTATTTGTAATTGTTCGAACAGATGCTCCATACATAAATCATGAGATGAGTTACCTCTCGATGGGACCTGGACCATATTTTACGTTGTATCGCCCATTCCATCTTGCATCAGTGGAAGCGCCGCTTTCGATTGCTCGGGCTGTACTAGATCGTGAATCCTCACTCTTTGCCCCGCACCTGATGGCCGAAGTTGTTTCCATGGCTAAGAAAGATATGAAACCCGGAGACAAAATCGACAGCATTGGTGGCTATACGGTTCGCGGGTTTGCCGATGTTGCTAAGGATGCCAAGCGCGATAATTTGGTTCCGATCGGCCTCATTGCAAATGCAGTGGTTACGAAAGAAATCAAGGTTGGCGATTTGATTACTTACGACCAGGTTGCTGTAGATGAATCTAGTTTTATTGTTCAGTTGCGTCGACTACAAGACAGCTTGGGCCTTACCTACGCGTAAGTACAACAATTAAAAAGGCAGGATGAGCACATGGTTGGCGAGATGCGCATTGCGGTCGTGGTTTTAGCCGCGGGCAGTGGTTCTCGCTTTGGCCATTCAACAAACAAAGTCTGGTTGCCGTTGAGCGGTCGGCGCATTATTTCTCGCTCTCTCGCCAATGCCGTGAAGAGTTTCCCGAAATCCCGAAATATTCTGGTGATCAATCCTGCCGATTCTGACTTGGCCAAAGAGGTGTTGCGTCGAGAAGCTAGACGCATCAAAGTGGAAATTATCGCTGGTGGCTCCTCGCGCCATGAATCCGAACACAACGCTTTGATGCATCTTGCCCCTGAGATAGAAAGCGGCAGAATCAATGTGGTGATGATCCACGATGGCGCAAGACCGCTGGCCACAAGTAATTTATTCAGCGATATCGCCCAGGCGGCACACCAGCACGGAGGCGCGATTCCTGCAATAGATGTAGATCCTTTGGAGATTGATCTCGTCGAGAGCCGTCAGATTGTTAGGGTACAAACACCTCAGGCGTTTCGCGCTAAAGAATTGCTTGAGGCATATACAAGGGCCGAGCGCGATGGTTTTGTCGGGACTGATACTGCAGCCTGCATGGAAGAATATTTCCCTAAAATTCATACGATTGCTGTTACGGGTGAAGTTACAAATGTAAAGATTACCTATCCTCAGGATTTGGTAATTGCAGAGCACGTGCTTGAAAAGAGAGGGTACAAAGAATGAACGAAGAAGTCACCGCAGAACTTCATTGCTCTCACTGCGATCATGAGACTATCCATACTTTGGTGTACGCCGGACGGCTTTTGGTCTCGACCACTTGCCAAACGTGCAAGACCCAGATCAAACACGAAGCAATTGATCTGCGATTGCACTATTTGAAGGACCTAGAGCACAGAATTTCGACGAAGCCTTTCAGGCTCTGGCGTCGTTTCTGGAGTGCACCTGTTTCATCAATGATTAGCTTGCCAAGAAATATCATGCTTCAACCAAAGAAAATTTGGAGTGAAATAAAAGCCATTTTGAATAAGTGACTAGGTGCTGGTTTGTCTCCAGTGCAGAAACGACTCCATAAGCAAGCCATCTTCTTTTGTATTGATGCGCAGCGATTCGGGTGCACCTTCAATATGGGTTATGCGTGCTCTCTTTTTTAAAGGTAAAAACCACCCTTGACTCTTCCCTTTGAGATCAATGGCAGATGTACGAATAAGTTCAGGAGTGGCGACTCGTTTGACTGAGGTTCGATCAAGGGTTTCCAGCACTACTGAATCACCATCGATAATCTTAAGCGTCTCAGTAAATACCGTTGCAGGGCGGATGGCGTCAGCACCTTCATCGTATGCCTCGATGATTCTCGTGAATTGATCAAGGCGCGTGAGCGGCCTGCTGGCATCATGGATGAGCAGCGCATCATTGCCGTCAATCTCGTCCTTGAGACCTTGAGCCAGATCCAGCGGACTATTTGGGTTGCAAACAATAAAAGTAGCGAAAAGATTATGCCGATCTAATATAACTTTCACATCATCGCTGTAGGCCTCGGTCGAGACGACCGTAAGGGGAGTGCGGTGAGCAAACTCCTGAATTCCTTTGATGGCGCGCACAATGCTGGGAATCTTATTTACTTCAAGTAGGGCCGTGGAAGAGGTGACGGCAACAACAATGCGCATGGATGTTCGAGATCCGCTCATGAGAGTGGAATCTTATCGCCGGAACTCACAGGTTTGGCAGCGTAGCGGCCAAGGAATTCTTTCTTGAGCTCGCCAAAATCCCCGCCTTGCAAAGCGGAGCGCATTTGGTCAACGAGGCGCACAATGAATCGCTCATTGTGAATGGTTGCCAATGTTGCAGCGAGAATTTCTTTACCTTTGAAGAGATGATGCATATAGGCACGGGTGTAGTTCGCGCAGGTGTAGCAGTCACATTCCTCATCTATGGGAGTGAAATCTCTACGAAAGCGGGAGTTGGAAATGTTAAATCTTCCGGTCATCGTGTAGACCGCACTGGTGCGAGCTATTCTCGACGCAAGAACACAGTCAAAGGTGTCGATTCCATTTTCGACTCCAACAAAGAGATCCTCGGGTGCGCCAATTCCTAACAAATGTTTAGGTTTTTCGCGGGGGAGTTCCTGATTTACCCAGGTAATAATTGTGCCGAGGGCTTCCTTATCGAGAGCGCCGCCGATACCAAACCCATCAAATGAGATTCCCGAGGTTGTCATTGACCCCAAATCACTAGCGGCGCCTCGGCGCAAGTCTTCATATTGTGCGCCTTGAATAACCCCGAAGAGTGCTTGATAGGGATGGGTTGCACGTGATTGTGTGAGCTTTTGGTGTTCATCCAGGCAACGGATCGCCCACGCCGAGGTGCGCGATACTGCGCGCTCTTGGTAAACGCGGGTGTTATGCAAAGTAGTGCACTCATCAAAGGCAAACATGATGTCTGCCCCGATTTGATGTTGCACCTGCATGGATACCTCAGGAGTAAATCGGTGCATTGACCCATCTAGGTGCGATTTAAAGGTTACGCCTTCATCATCAACATGAGCCAGACGTTCTTTCTTGTGCGCAATCACATCATCAGAGCGAAAAGTTGTGGAGTCCATTGCTAATACTTTTTTAAATCCCACTCCGAGGGAGAGAACTTGAAAGCCGCCACTGTCGGTGAAAGTTGGTCCAGGCCAATTCATGAAGGTGCTGAGACCACCCGCCTCGTCCAAAATATCCGACCCAGGTTGCAGGTAGAGGTGATAGGCATTTGCAAGTAGAGCTTGAGAGCCAAGATCTTTCATAGATTCGGGCAAAACGGATTTCACCGTTGCCTTCGTTCCCACTGGGATAAATGCAGGAGTTTGGATGGACCCATGTGGGGTGTTTATTACTCCTGTTCGAGCGAAATCTCCGTTGCCTGGCTTGCTTTCGCAGGTAATGTCAAAGGAGAAACTCACGTGAGTAATCTAGTCAATCTTGGGCTTGATCTACCAAATACGTACGCGCTCGGCTGGATCTAGCCAAAGATCATCACCTTCGCGTACATCGAAGGCTTGATAGAACTCGTCAAGATTCTTCACGATTTGATTACAACGAAACTCCGCTGGCGAGTGTGGGTCTGTAGCTAACCTACGAACCGTCTCCTCTGGCCGAACTTTGCCTCTCCATACTTGGGCATAGCCAAGGAAGAAGCGCTTAAACCCAGTGTCACCATCAAGCACTGGCGCAGCGCTACCGGCCAAGGAGATTTCGTAAGCCTTATGCGCGATCGTTAGCCCTCCCAAGTCGCCGATATTTTCACCAATCGTGAGAGCGCCGTTAACATGCGAATCAGGTGTTTCCTCCGGAATCAGCACATCAAATTGAGCAATGAGTTTTTGGGCTCGCTTATCAAACTCGTCTCGGTCGGACTGTGTCCACCAGTCATTGAGATTGCCATCGCCATCAAACTTAGAACCTTGATCATCAAAACCGTGACCAATTTCGTGTCCGATCACGGAACCGATACCGCCGTAATTGGCGGCGTCATCAGCCTCCAAATCAAAGAATGGAGATTGCAAAATAGCGGCTGGGAAAACGATTTCATTCATGCCGGGGTTGTAATACGCATTCACGGTTTGCGGCGTCATAAACCATTCGCTGCGATCAACGGGCTTTCCGATTTTCGCGAATTCAATCTCCCGAGAAAAACGAGAAACAGCAGCGAGATTTCCGATCAAATCATCGGGCGAGATTTGCAAGGCAGAGTAATCGCGCCACTTATCGGGATAGCCAATTTTTGGATTGAATTTACTGAGCTTTTCTAGCGCCCTTACTTTCGTTTCTGGAGTCATCCAGTCAAGGGCGCTGATATCAACACGGTAGGCCTCAATGAGGTTATCAACGAGTTTGCTCATCGCACTCTTTGCCTCGGGCGGAAAGTGAGCCTCCACATAGAGCTGGCCGACTGCTTCACCGAGTGAGCCTTCTACCAATCCGACGCCTCGTTTCCAGCGTTCCTTAATCTGTGGAACTCCAGAGAGAGTTGTGCCATAAAAGGCGAAATTTTCATTCACGATTTCAGAGTTGAGGTAGGAAGCCGCACCGCTGAGAATCTGCCACTTCAACCACGACCGCCAGCGAGGTCCATCAAATGCCTCAAGCATGGATCCCAGACCAGTAAAGAAACTTGGTTGGCGAACGATTACCTTCTCGGTCACGATGGCGGGAACTTCTGCTCCGGTATTCCATGTAAGCCAATCAAAACCTGCGGATAAATCCTGGAGTTCTGCGAAGGTGAATTTATTGTAGGTTTCGGTCGCATCCCTATCTTTAACTTGATCCCAGTGATGCGTCGCAAGTTCGGTCTCAAGACTCAATATGCGCAAGGCATGATCTGCGCCGCCTTCTATGCCGGCAAGTGCGAACATACGGGTGACGTGTTCAAGAAATGCTTTTCGTATTGGAGCGAATTCATCTTCGCGGTAGTAGGCCTCATCAGGCAGGCTCAGACCCGATTGCCCCATGTACAAGATATTTTCATCTGACTTCTTATTATCGGTCGTTATAAAGGCGTAGAAGAGCCCTCCAAGGCCTTCTATTTCCAGTTGCCCCAGAAGTGTCAAGAAATCTTCTTTTGTTCCGACCTGAGACGCCTTAGTTAAGTCCTCTTCTATGGGGGATATTCCTTTTATTTGCGCTCGCTCTTCATCCATAAAACAGCGATAGAGATCGCCGATTTTCTGTGCGAGTGAGCCCACTGCTGCTGACTCTTTGGCAGCGCTTTCAATGATTTCCCGAACCTGCTTTTCGGCCTCATCGTGCAAGCGATAAGCAGTGCCATCGGAGGCACGATCGGCAGGAATTTCGGCCTCTTTCAACCACTTGCCATTTACGTGGCGAAAAAGATCATCCTGAGGGCGCATGGCCGTGTCGCTGTGTTGCTTATCGATTCCGATTTTCATGGATCTAGCACTCTTTCTTGTCATGGCAACTAGTTGAACTTTCAACTTATCGCGTACACTTATCCGTATGGCACGAAACGCTACCCCACCAACGCCCCGCTGGCTCAATCAGGCCGAAATGACCGCTTGGCGCAGATACATCGTCGCAAGTCGGCGCCTTCTTGAAGCGCTCGATCTTGACCTGCAGGACCATGATTTATCGATGTCTGATTACGAGATCTTGGCTCAGTTGAGTGACGCTCCAGATCGCCGACTACGAATGAGTGAATTGGCAGAGATCGCAATGCTCTCGCGCTCGCGCCTTTCTCACCGAATGAAAGTTATGGAAAAAGCGGGCTGGGTGAAACGCGAAGCATGCCCGATCGATAAAAGGGGATATTTCGCTGTAATGACCCCAAAGGGATGGAAGGCGATTGTCGCTGCAGCCCCCGACCACGTGGAGAGCGTTCGCACACGATTTATTGATCACCTATCAAAAGTAGATCAAGCGACCCTGGCACAAATATTTGAAAAAGTTGGAGATTCGCTGCGAGATGATCCGAGTTTGCACGAGAAATAAAAAAACCCGCCATTTTCATGGCGGGTTTTTTTATAAAGTTGTTACTTTGCAGCAACAGCCTTCTTAGCGGCCTTCTTGCGCTTTGGAGCTGCCTTCTTGGCAACTGCCTTCTTGCGACGCTTTGGTGCTACTGCCTTAGCAGCGGCTTTCTTGCGCTTTGGAGCTGCCTTTTTGGCAACTGCCTTCTTGCGCTTTGGAGCAGATTTCTTAGCTGCAGCCACGTAACTTCTCCTATCGGAATGGTTCGATCCGTCACCGAACCTGTTCAGGGTTAATGGTGTCAGTGTTTGGCACACAATGCCAGCATTATGCGCAATAAAATTGAGTGCGTGTCGCGAAATACTTTTTTAATATTTTTGTGCTTTCAGGTCAATTATTCAATTGTGATTGATGCAAATATTTAGTCACCATCATCTACTCATTGAGAGATTCTCGTTTTTTTCGTTCTGCAACGGAAAATTCATTGGTTGTAGCGTCATATTTGCGAAATTTAGGCAATAAACCGGCCAGTAATAAGACCATTCCGATGCAAATCACCCCTCCAGAAGTTACCGAAAAGGAGAGCGAAGTAGCCGACGCAATGGACGCGGCTCGTAATTGACCAGCGAGTGGTCCTACCGAGTATGAAAGCAACTCGATTCCAGAAAGTCGGCCTCGCAATTCATCGGGGATTGTTTGATTCCAGATCGTTGATCGAAAGAGGGCGCTGACCATGTCGGAAGCCCCCGCGATTGCCAGAAATAACAGAACCCAAATCAAGGAATGGACCACTCCAGCCATTGCTATTGCAGCCCCCCAGCCGATGGCCGCGATGGTGATGGCTCGCCCGTGGAATCGATAGGTGCTAATCCATCCGCTGGTCAATGTCATGATAATTGCACCGACGGTTCCAGCGGCATAGAGAAATCCGAGTGCCCACGGGGCGCCTAAATGATCTGCCCAAAAAGGAAAGAGTGCGTTGGGCATCGCGAAGAACATCGCGGCCAAATCGACGAGGTAGGTTCCAAGTAAATCTTGTCGGCTTACCGCATATTTCAAACCGTTAAATAACGCTGCCAGAGATGGCTTTTCGGCCTTCTCATTCGGCGGTACAGCACCAACCTGCCATAGCAGAATCAATGAAATTACGAATGTTGCGACATCAACACCGTAGCCAGCGCTGACAGTAAAAGAAGAGATGATGACGCCCCCGATTGCCGGCCCAACAATTACTCCAAATTGCGATCGCAAACTTAGGAGCGCACTGGCGGCTGGCAAATCTCCGTGACTGACGATTCGCGGAAGGATTGCATTGGCACTGGGACGCTGCATTCCATCGACAGCAGCAAAAAGCCCAGCCACGACATAGATTAGGATCAAACTAGGTCGGCTTTGCAATGAGTTAATCAGCAAGGTCGACGTCGCAAGTAAAGCTGCGGCTTCGGTGGCCCAGATCATCTTCTTTCGATCCACGGCATCTGCCAGAACTCCACCATAAAGACCGAAAACGATCAACGGAACCAACTCAACGGCTCCACTGATTCCTACCGCCAGATATGAATGTGTCATTTCCTTGATTTGGAAGGGAATAGATACATAAGTGATCATGGATCCGAGGTTGGAAATAAGCCCTGAGGTCCAGAGATACCGAAAGTCTCGATATTTCCTTAAAGGGGCGGTATCTATGGTGAAACGATCCTTTTTAGCCATGATTTTTAGGTATTTGTCCGCTCTTTGGGCCGTGTAGTCGTAGAAGTTTAGTCGAGCATTAGACTCTTGCTATGTCGAATGGGGCGGCGAAATTCGGGCAATTGCGATTAGCTCTTGCCCAAATGAACCCCATCGTCGGCGATATTTCATTAAATGCCAGTGCGATCGTTGAACACGTTGCCCAAGCCCATGGTGGTGGCGCCCATGTCGTTGTCTTTCCTGAGATGGTGATTACGGGATACCCCGTTGAAGATTTAGCTCTTCGTCCATCATTTCGCCACGCGAGCAAAGCGGCGATTTCCGAGCTGGCCAAAACGGTCAAAAAAGAGGGCCATGGCGAACTCGTCTTGGTAGTTGGTTATCTCGACGAAGTTTCAGGTGCGATCAATCGCCTGGGCCAACCCGAAGGTGCACCCCAAAATGCGGTGGCGATTATTCATGATGGCATGGTCAAAGCTCGTTACGTCAAACACCATCTACCTAATTACGGAGTTTTTGACGAGTTCAGAAATTTTGTTCCAGGGGATTCCTCATTGGTGGTTCGCATTCATGGCATCGATGTAGGCATTGCCATCTGTGAAGATATTTGGCAAGAAGGTGGGCCAGTCGCTGAATTAGCAGTGCGCCACACCGGTTTATTGCTGGTACCAAATGGAAGCCCATACGAACGAAATAAGGATGATGCGCGGTTGGCACTGGTTCAACGTCGCGCGAAGGAGGCCGGTGCTCCACTTGCATACGTCAATATGACGGGTGGACAAGATGATTTGGTATTTGATGGCGACACCATTGTTGTGGACGCCCAAGGGGTAGTCATTGCACGAGCCCCACAATTTACTGATGCTCTTATTCTCGTCGACCTAGAATTAGCAGCCCACACCTCCATCCCTGATGTGGTCATTCAGGATGACGTGCTCGCAGCATTCACGAATACGGCGCCCGTGATCGCAACCCGCCTTGACGACCTTGCTGAAATCTGGCAGGCCCTGGTTGTTGGGCTTCGAGATTACGTGGCAAAGAATAAATTTTCCTCTGTTCTCCTTGGACTCTCTGGTGGCATTGATTCAGCCTTGGTCGCGGCAATTGCAGTAGACGCTCTGGGGTGTGAAAATGTTGAAGCGGTGGCGTTGCCTAGTGAGTATTCCTCCAGCCACTCTTTGGAGGATGCCCATGCTTTTGTCATCAATACCGGCATTCATTACCGAATCATTCCGATTGCCCCAATGGTGGCTTCTTACCTGGAAAATCTTCATTTAGTGGGCCTAGCCGAGGAGAATTTACAGGCGCGCGTGCGCGGAACGACCTTGATGGGCCTTTCAAATCAAGAGGGTCACTTAGTTTTGGCCACCGGAAATAAGAGTGAATTGGCGGTGGGTTACTCCACCCTTTATGGCGATGCAGTGGGCGGTTTTGCACCGATTAAGGACATCTACAAAACCGATGTCTGGGCACTGGCCAGCTGGCGAAATGCTCAAGCGCTTTCTAGAGGAGAAGTTGCCCCCATTCCGGAGCGCTCCATAACGAAAGAGCCCAGTGCAGAACTTCGGCCAGATCAGAAGGATTCGGACTCACTTCCCGAATACGAACTCCTAGACCAACTACTCCTTCGTTACGTGGATGGAGATATAGGGAGTGCGGGTCTAATAGACGAAGGGTTTGACCCCGCATTGGTTGCTCGCGTGATTTCTTTAGTGGATCGTGCCGAATACAAGAGGCGCCAATACCCACCTGGCACCAAGGTTTCATCGCGCGCATTTGGGAAAGATCGACGTCTTCCTATTACTTCTCGTTGGAATGAGAATATTTAGCGAATTCTGATTGCGGGTCTGTTGTTCCTGCGAGAAGTTCGCAAGTAGCGCTTTACCAGTAAGTGGGTAAAATTAATCCGTGCCCACAATTGCCGAATGGTTCTTCACGCGTCGTCGTGTAATTGATTTTGGTCGCGCCTGCACCGGCGCCTGCTAAAGCTACAAGTTCGTCCGCGCTCGCATTTCTCATTGCCAATCCTATTTTTTTAAAACACCCTAATCCTTTTCACAATTCATTTACGAAAGACAAACTAATTGGAGCAATCATGAAGGTCTACAACAACATCACCGAGATAGTTGGAAACACCCCGCTTGTGCGTCTTAATCGCATCACCGATGGTGCAGCAGCAAATGTGTATGCCAAATTGGAGTTTTACAACCCAACGAGCACAGTCAAAGACCGCATCGGTATCGCCATGGTTGATGCTGCTGAAAAGACGGGCCAACTAAAGCCAGGGGGAACGATCGTAGAAGCCACTTCGGGCAATACTGGTATCGCACTTGCGATGGTGGGGGCTGCCCGCGGATACAAAGTGATTTTGACTATGCCGGATTCGATGTCAAAGGAGCGTCGCACACTGCTTCGCGCGTTTGGTGCCACATTGGTTTTAACTCCTGCTGCCGAAGGTATGCGCGGGGCGGTAGCTAAGGCAGAAGAACTCGGCGCAGCCGATGGCGCAGTGTTAGTGCGCCAATTTGAAAACGATGCCAACCCAGAGATTCACCGCAAGACCACAGCGGAGGAAATTTGGCGCGATACAGATGGCACAGTTGCTGCTGTCGTTGCAGGCGTTGGTACTGGCGGAACGATCACGGGTATCGGTCAGGTTCTCAAAGAGCGCAACCCACATATCAAAATTTTTGCTGTGGAACCCGCTGCCTCTCCATTGCTCAATGGCGGATCACCAAGTGGACACCCGCTCCAAGGTATTGGAGCGAACTTCATTCCTAAAAACCTCGATACGACAATCTATGACGAGGTTTTTGATGCCACCTCTGAAGATGCTATTGCTTACGCACGTCGTGCTGGCGTAGAAGAAGGCATTTTGGCTGGTATCTCATCGGGTGCGGCTTTGTGGGCTGCGGCTCAAGTTGCTAAGCGACCAGAGTTTGCTGGCAAGAACATTGTTGTGATCATTCCATCCTTTGGTGAGCGCTACTTGTCCACCATTCTCTACAAGGACCTAGCAGAGATCGTTGACTAAACCATGAGCCTTCACATTCGAGAAGACATTGCTAACGCACTCACCCGCGATCCTGCCGCGCGCAATTCATTAGAGATTTTCCTCGCCTACCCAGGGCTGCATGCGGTGTGGGGCCATCGCATGGCGCACTGGCTATGGACTCACAATTTCAAATTGGTTGCACGTGTCTGGTCTAACTTCACTCGCTCTGCCACAGGAATTGAGATTCATCCAGGGGCAACGATTGGCCGCCGCTTCTTCATCGATCACGGGATGGGCGTTGTCATCGGTGAAACGTCGATTATCGGAGATGATGTTTTGATGTATCACGACGTCACCTTGGGAGCGCGTACTTATAAGAAAGGTAAGCGCCACCCAACCGTCGGAGATAACGTGATCCTCGGAGCCGGCGCCCGCGTCATTGGAGACATCACCATTGGCAAAGACGCTGTCGTTGGCGCCAATACCTTGGTCACACGAGACGTTCCTGAGCATGCGACGCTAGATCAAGCGGAATTCTTCGTCATTTAGCAGGTTCGTTAACACAGCCGTAACGAAGCCTTGGAAGTATGTCCCCATGAGCACAGATGACCAATTACGCAAACAGCAGGAGTACGTTCTTCGAACCATCGAGGAGCGCAACATTCGCTTTGTGCGTTTGTGGTTCACCGACGTCCTTGGTTTTCTTAAATCCGTTGCCATCGCACCAGCAGAGTTAGCAAACGCATTCGATGAAGGTATCGGCTTTGATGGTTCGGCCATTGAAGGCTTTGCTCGCATTACCGAATCTGACATGTTGGCAAAACCTGATCCCAGCACATTTTCTGTTCTGCCATGGCGCACTGAAGCACCCGGTGCTGCCCGCATGTTCTGTGACATCGTGATGCCCGATGGCACCGCCTCTCACGCCGATCCACGCCATGTGCTACGCCGCATTCTCAACAAAGCGGCGACGATGGGGTACACCTGTTACACGCATCCTGAAATTGAATTCTTCTTATTTAAAGATCGCCCAGAAACAGGAAAGACTCCAACACCTGTTGATCAAGGTGGCTACTTCGATCACACACCAGCAGTTGTGGGTCACGACTTTCGCCGCACTGCAATCACAATGCTAGAGGCGATGGGTATCAGTGTTGAGTTCAGCCACCACGAGGGCGCCCCTGGGCAGCAGGAGATTGATCTGCGCTATGCCGATGCCCTAAGCACTGCAGATAACATCATGACCTTCCGCCACGTTGTTAAAGAGGTTGCGCTAGATCAAGGTTTCCACGCATCCTTTATTCCCAAGCCCTTTACCGATCATCCAGGTTCTGGAATGCACACGCATGTCTCACTCTTTGAAGGCGAAAAGAACGCTTTCTACGACGCAAAAGCTGAATACAACTTGTCCAAGGTTGGACGCTCATTCATTGCAGGACTCTTGCGCCATGCACCTGAAATCACCGCGGTCACTAACCAATGGGTTAACTCTTACAAGCGCCTCCATGGTGGGGGAGAGGCTCCTGCACTTGTGAACTGGGGTCATAACAATCGAGCCGCATTGGTGCGTGTACCGATGTACAAACCTAAGAATGAAAACTCCACACGTGTTGAATTTCGTTCACCAGATTCTGCATGCAACCCTTACCTTGCTTACGCCGTCATGATCGCGGCTGGACTAAAGGGAGTTGAAGAGGGCTACGAACTATCTGATTCAACGGATGTAACAACTCTTCCAAGCAATCTCAATGAAGCGATCACCGCCATGGAGAAAAGCGCCTTGGTACGCGAAACCCTAGGTGAGCACGTCTTTGAATACGTGCTGCGCAATAAGCGTGCTGAATGGAATGACTACAGCCGCCAAGTCACTGCATATGAGTTAGACCGCTACCTGCCTATTCTCTAGCCGGCTCGCCCAGAACATTCACTCTCGGTAACTGATGAACAGGCACACTTGAAACACATAATTATGTGCCCATGAGATTGCCGAAAGAACTATTGCGCAGATGGTTGGACGGCCTTCGCTAACTGGAGCAGGAAAGCATTCGCCAGAAGTAAAAGCTCGTGTCCCTTTGCAATTAAAAAAGACTCTTCAGCGCGAAGCCAAACGCCGTGGACAAACGTGTTCAGAGTTGGTCCGGGAAGCGCTAGAAGACTTTCTTCCTTAATCAGGAACCTTGGAGTTCTTTCAGAGTCCACTTCAGGCCAGTTGTCAGATTTTGTATCGTTCCATTTGGTAGGACACCATTTTGTGCCTCTTCACTATTCCCTGACGGAAGCGAGATTGTGTACCTAACGTAGAAATATTCACCTGATGCAAGTGATGTTATTCCCGTTGCACTATTGCCTCCGCCAGTTGCGAGTGATGCAGCGCTAGCCAAAGTAGTCAAGGAGGTACTCGACAAGATTGTCGTTGTCGTACCGCCGCATACATTAGTACTCGGAGTCCACGCGACGGAGCATCTATCTACGGTGATATGAAGTCCATTGGTTCCATCGGTAGACAAAGTAGTTGCAGGGTTGGCTACGACTTGCAAAGTTAATGATGTACCAGAGTCGGAACCACTATTTCTGTAGTTTACATAACGCAAAACGGGAGTGCCGGGAGACATTGCTGTGACAGTGTCAAAGCCTGCTCCGTTGGCTACGGGTGCATCCAGAATCAATGATCGCGTACTGATGGACTGATCCGGAGTGTTGAAAGATGTCGCAGAGATCGTTGCCAAAGCAGAAGACGAAACCGCGCTTGTGCTGAGTGTTGCGGAAACTGCAACCACCGTTAACTGCGCCATTGTGCGCGTCACAAGATTCGTTGATTTAAGTAAATTCATTCCCATTTTCATTTCGCGTTCTCCTGTCGAGAGTTCCTGAATTATTCATGTAACCCCGGGGAAGGGAGTGCATGAATAAAAGGTAACGGGCAAGCTGCAGAAATGGAGAGAAAAAAAGCGGGAACCCCCCGCATCGAAAGTGAAACAGTCTGTACTTTTTGTTTAAAGATTTGACGTAGTGGGTGTGTAACCTTGTGATGAACTATTCAGCACGATATTAATCGTTGTTGTTCTAGCCGATTGCGTGGAAAGAGCCCGAATTCTTTGTGTACCCAGACTTGTAACAGTAAGTGTGGGCGTCACGAAACCATTTGGAGCTGTACCCGTAGTCGTCAACATATTTACAGCCCCCGAGGAACATACCCCTGTTGTTTCATTCCAAGTGCCACCCGAGCAAGATTGCAAAATAATGTTATTTCCATTTGTAGATGTGACAGTTTGCCCGATTTGAAAACTGCTGGCACTGAGGCTTCCTCGGTTGTTGATGCTGAAGAATTTCTGAAAGCATGGGAATGTAAATGTAATTGCAGAACCACCAGCAATAGATCCACCAGACGTGGCAGCTGCCAAAGTAATTGAAGGCGTCGCGAGATTGATGGAGGCGACGGTGTCATTTGCAGGGATACGAGTGCGGGCTGCCGTCATGCCTTCACCGAGCCCAGCGACACTTGCCATCGTAATTGTTGTCGACCCATTGGGCGTAATGGCGGCACCAGTATTGAGCGTGACAACTCCGCATGTAACGGTAGGAACGGGCGCAGTAAATCCCGTGACCGCAAATGCTCCACTCGCGACGAGAGTGGTCGAGGTATCGGTTGGAAATACCACCCAAGGGGCTGCAGCACTGCTCACCGATTGAGCAGCAGCGTTGTTGTAAGTAAGTCCAGTGATGCTTGCCAGAGCGCTCGTCGCATGAGTTGCACCCACTAGTACTAAGACCGCTGTTAGACCAACGCCGATGAGCTTTCTCTTGACTAATTTTCTCTTTGAATTAAACATTGTTAGATCCACCAACTTGCGATGCGGTGGCATGGATTACCCAAGTGACCGCGGCTGATAATCCAGTAATACTTGAAGCTGGATTTCCGGCCACAGTGATTCCAGTCGTTCCGACGGCACCATTTGTAGCGAGCACGCCGTTTGTCCAGACTTCACTTTGTGTAGGCAGACCAACAGAAAATCTCAAATACAACGTTGCACCCGCGGCAATGGTTGGGCTTCCCGAGAATGCTTGCCCCGTTGTATTGGAAACCAAAGTAGCCATTGGCAGAGTTAAGACAGTTGTTCCAGCACCGCCACTGCACGTAGGCGGCGTTGCTGAACCCGCGGTGTAGACCCAAGGTACCGCGCAGGTTGCAACGGAGACTTGAAGGCCTCGAGCTGCATCAGATGAAAGAGTGTTAGATGCAGCAACGGCAGCCGACAAAGTTAGCGATGTTGCTGAATCGGTTCCGTTGTTTGCATAAGCAACGACAACAGTCCGAGTATCACCAGGATTCATGTTTGAAAAGGTTGCCGCAAATCCCACTCCGCCGGTGCTTGCTTGGGCGGTAACAGTATCAAGCAAAGTTCCTGAGCTAATTGCCTGAGGTGTGGCGTTGTATGCAATCGAAGTTAATGTCGCAAAAGCACTCGTAGATACAGCACTCACGCTGACTGTGCCCGCGACGGCAACGACAACAACTTGTGCGATTGTCCGTGCGACTAAGTTACCCGATTTCAAAAGACCAAAGGTGAGTTTCATTCAGTAACCCACTTTTGGGCATAAAACCAACATCGAAAGAAAAATGAGATTGGTCTGCGATGCACGGTGCATCGTCACGTGCGATGAACAAACACCGCAGACCAATCCCATCGTCATTGTTAACCCTTACCTATTCGTTTGTTGGATCGTTAGGTACTAGAGGTTGTTAGATCCACCGGTGAGAGAGGCAGTTGCATGGATGACCCATGTGACCGACGCACTCAAACCAGTAATCGTCGATGCCGGGTTACCGGCAACGGTGATACCCGTGCTTCCTTGGGCGGCGTTTGTCGCTAGAACTCCATTTGCCCACACTTCATTTTGTGGTGGAAGGCCGACAGCAAATTTCAAATACAGAGTTGCGCCCGCAGCAAGAGTCGGATTACCCGTAAATGCTTGGCCGGTTGTATTGGAAGTCAAAGTGGCCAGGGGCAAAGTCAAAACCGTTGTCGCTCCTCCCGAGCAGGTTGCTGCTGTTGCACTTCCTGCGGTGTATGTCCAGGCAGTCGCGCACGATGCCACTGAAACTTGGAGTCCACGTCCCGCATCTGTTGCGAGAAGACTCGCAGCATTTGCGGAGAGAGTAAGTGAAGTTGCTGCATCAGTTCCTGTGTTGGCGTAGGCAACGAAGACGGTACGTGTGTCGCCTGGGTTCATCGCTGCAAATGTTGCAGTGAAACCAGCACCGCCGGTACTCGTCTGTGTTGTAACCGTATCCATCAGGTTTCCTGAGTTAATCGACTGTGGTGTGCTGTTATAGGCAATCGAATCAAGCGTTGCGAATGCAGAACTTGATACCGCGCTGGTGCTCACCGCAGCAACAACGGCAACTACTGAAAGCTGGGCAACGGTGCGCGCGACCAAGTTGCCTGATCTCAAAAGGTTCATATTAAATTTCATGTAAGTTACTCCGGTCGTGTAGGTCGTGACTGTCACGGAACAATGGGGTCTTTGGATCTGTCTTACGACGCTTTACCATCACGTTTAGAACGATCAAGAGGTTGATTAGCAGGAGAAGAATTCCGCCTACCAAAATCACGATCTTGGACTTGAATGCATTAAGTACATACCCCACCTTCGGCACGACCGAAGTTACGTAGCGAATAGGGGATAAAGCTGCGTATGTTTGAACTGGATCTGGATCTGGGTTGGCATCACCCTTTGTAGTAATGGTTATGCCCGATGTAGAAGCAACCACGGATGTAACTCTGTGGGCTTCCTCCTGCCAAGTCTTGTTATCTAGGAAGAGAACCACCTGACCAATTTTGACATCAGAAACCTTTTCAACTTTGGAAAGCATGACATCGCCTGGATTTATTGCTGGACGCATACTTCCGGTCATTGTTACGTGAATACCTACTCCCAAGTAGGCAGACATGATTCCTGGTGCCACGAGAGCAACAGAGGTGAAAATGACGAAAGTAATATTGAGAATTCGAGACCAACGCTTTTTAGCAATTGTTCCTGCATCACGACGATCGGCAATTGTTCCTTCACGGACACGACGATCAACGAAATTCATATCGTTGTTACTCATACATCACCACCCTGTTGTTAGAAGTTCATTCAGGTGAAAAGTGCTTTCACTTGAATTTCCCCAAGGTTAGTGAGTGGCACCGAAATAAAACGGTCAGATTGCGGGTCTACCCCCCGCGATGTAAGAGGTTAACCAGAGGTAATTACTGGTTTAGATGTAGCTCATCGCGCGCAGATATTTCATTGTTGCGTTTACGCGATGGTTTGTTTTTGGCGAAGCCGGTTCGACGTTGAGCAACTTGGATGCTGCAGCGATTGTGCGCTCAACAGCCTTGGTTGTGATCTTGCATTCCACGCCTATAGCAGCGTTGCTCAAGCCTGCAGACATCAAGCGCATAACGCGGTGCTGTTGCGGAGAGAGCAATCCTTGGTAGGTATGTTCGGTCAGAACATCTTCAAGAAGTGAAGTACTTACCTGCTTGCCGCCATCGAGGGCACGAGAAATCTCCCCCAATACAATTGCAGGTTCGCGGCATGGCCGATTTAGCCAGTATCCATGCGTATAAAGTGCTGAAACTAGACCTTCTTTGGCGATGGCGGGATTGTCTCGTTCGGAAATAAAAATGATGACAAGGTCGGGATAGGTAGTGCGGATTGCAAGGGCTGCAGTCAGTGCATCGGTTCGGCGCAATGAATCCATATCGAAGAGCACAACATCGGGATTGAATTGGGGAATAGCCCCCAGCGCTTCTTCTTGAGTTAGAACGAGTGTCTTAAGGGAGTACTCCTTGCTCTCCTCAAAACCTTTTGCAATGAAAGCACCCATACCTGGGCGAAAGGAGTTCTCAACGAGCAGAACGCGATTCAAAGACATTGCTCTCCTCCTAGTTCAATCAATGGAATAACCCTAGACCCAAGCCGTATTTTAGTCATTTACTTGAGTGCCAACACTTTGAGATATTCCAAGACAGTGAGAACGCGCCGGTTGTACTTATCTCCACCTGCGGGAATTCCTAATAGGTCAGAGGCCGTTGCGATAACCCGTTCTGCAGCTTTCGTGGTGATATTGCATTCGGTTGCGATCGCGGCATTGCTCATTCCTTGAGTCATTAAGTTGAGGGCTTGATGTTGCCGAGGTGAAAGAATCCCTTTGAAATTATCTTCCGTTAAAAATTCATCAAGAACTGCCGCATCCATCGGTAAATCGCCACTTATTGCATCATCAAGGGCAATTAGAACATTACGAACCGAGGAGTTTGGCCTATTGAGCCAGTAGGACCACCCAGAAATGGAGGAGAGTAGAGCCTCTTTTGCAAAGGATGGATTTGCGCGGTCAGACATGAAAACGATTTTGAGATCATTATTATCATTTCGGATATTTTGGCCGAGAACCAGACCATCGGACCGCCGAATAGAATCCATATCAACGAGAACAACTTGAGGAGAAAAGAGTTTGAGTGCCGCAGGTGCGTCCTCGGGGGAGGTACGGCGGGCGACAACAGGGAATTCTTTTTGTGCATTAATCGCGCCACAAAGAGCTTCGCCCGTTCCTTGACGAGAGGCGTGTTCAATTATCAACACCTTGGATAAATGCATGTCACCCCCCAACGAACTATGTGCGCTTTTGATGGTTCTAGAGGTGAATACTCTCCATTGTCGACGGGTATTTCATTAGCTTTCGCGGGTGAACCCCCCCTAGAAATAATGCACCTGGAGTGTGGGAATTCCGCAGCTACCGCTTCTGACGCCCGCCGTTTCGCTCCCGTACCCAGTGCCAAAACTCAACCTCGGGCATCGGGGCGGAGTAGTAGAACCCTTGAACAAAATCAATTCCGGAGCGCGCAACGAAAGAGTTTGCCTCCTCGGTTTCAACTCCTTCGGCGACTGTGTCGACTCCTAGGGTCTTGGCCATCCGCACGACGTCGCCGACTAATTGTTCGTTTCTTTCGGTAAACCCAGATGTCGGGAAGAAGGCCTTATCGATCTTTAGCACGTCCAACGGAAAGACCTGTGCTTGGATAACGTTGGAGTAGCCCACTCCAAAGTCGTCGAGGGAAATCTTTATACCAAATTCGCGAAGTTGTTTCAGATTATCAAGAACCACGTCTCCGCTTGCCAATGAATCTTCGGAAATCTCGATGAACATATCTTTTGGATTTACCGCTGTTCTAGAAAAGGCTTGCCTCACATTGTTAGCGAAATCCGAGCGCAGCAGGGATTCGGCTTCTATGTTTATGCCCAAACCAAACTCATCAAGCTCGTGGTGCTGGATAAGGACTTCTGCGGATGTTCTCATTTGAAGCGCACGATCAATGACCCAGTAGCCAAGTTCGATGGAGAGATGGGCCTGCCTTATATTTGGCAGGAACTGCATCGGCATTACCAGGCCCACTCCTGGGCGTTCCCAGCGAATCAACGCTTCTGCGCCGACTACTTCGCCATCGCGGACCCTTATGACAGGCTGGTAGTAGAGAACAAATTCATTGTTTCGCAGGGCTCTGCGTAGGGCGAACTCTTCAGACAGCGCCGTAGTGAGCTGATCGTTCTGGTCTTTGGAAAAGAGAGCGAAACCAGAACGGTCTTGCTTACTCGCTGATTGAGAGGCGATGGCTCCTTCGTGCAAGAGAGTTTGCGCATCCAGTGGTGAATTCTGCACAAGGACCAGTCCGATGCTTACTGTGATTTGCATTTCAATTGCTTTATGAACCTGCGTGAATTCAATAGCCGCTTGTAATTCCAGAGCTCGTTCACGAGCATCCTCTTCGTTTGCATAAGTTCCAAAAAGGACGAACTCATCGGATTCAAGGCGCGCGACCGTTTCATCTCTTCGCGATTGACTTGAAATATCCATCGCTATTTGTTGCAGAATCTTGTCTCCGTTTGCGTATCCAAGCGCGTCATTGAATCGTTGAAAGCGGTCTACATCGATGAAGATTCCCGCGCTGATAGGTAACTCTGGATTAGGAGCATGATCTTCGATTGCTGCAATGAATCCAGTTCGATTGAGCAATGCAGTCAGGTGATCGTGGCTTGTCCGGTAGGTATATTCCTCTGCCAGGCGCCTACGTGACTGGTGGAGCGCCTTGATTTCATCGATCTTCGAGTGAGCCAGTACCCACTGATCTCCTGAAAGAAGTGAGGTCAAATGATCGATTAACTGCTCGTCCGTGAGATCTTGTAGCTCTGCGCCGAGAATTTGGTTTTGTACCGTATCTAAAATTCTTGCAACTTCGAGTTCTTCCCTGGCCAGATCCAATTTCTCTTCTTCGTCTTTCAGAAGCTTTCTCGAGCGCCTAAACCCACGAGCAATATCTAAACTAAGCCAGATTGCCAAAACTAGTCCAATGAAGACAGTGAGAATAAAAATCACTGATAAGTAAGTTGCCGCTCTTGCACGATTCTTAATTACTAACGTCATGCTCTCTTGGCTAACCCGTGCTAGTTCGCTACTCATCTGTCTGGTGTGCGTGAGAAAGTTTTCATAAGCGGGCTGAGCCGAAAGAGCAAGCTTTTGCCTTTCCTTTATGGGTACATCACTTGCTTGCAGCAAGAACACATCAAGGGCGCTCAAGGCCCGACGATAGTCCGATGGAAGTAAGTTGTAGGTTGATATTCCAGATTCTGTTTGTACCTGTAAACGTTGGCCCAAGAGAGCGCGTGCAATTTGGAGATCGCGAGCCGAAACTGTGCCATCAGTCCATTGCACAAACGCCAGGCAAACACTAAAGCTCTCTCGTTGAGAAAATGCGAGTGATCCTGCATCGTGAGTTTCCCCGAGTACCGATACATCAGCCACTTGGCTTTCGCGCGCACTCCATATAGAGGATCCAAGAAAGCCAAGGATGCCAAGGATGGTTAAAGCGGCCAGAAGTATCTGCCCTAGCTTTGGCTTAAGACCAATGCGAGCAAGGCCAGCAATATTTCCCTCTTCGGACATTGTTACTTGCTGATCCCGATAGCTTTCAAACTCCAGTTCCAGGCGTCAAGGTTCTTTGCAAAGGGACTTGAGTCTTCAAAAACGATGCGGATTGGCCCACCTTGATCCATAGGAATATCGGCGCCATTGCGACTTATTGCAATGTAGGCGTTGTTATCAATGAAATGCGCGGCGGTATCAACAAATGCGTAGTCATTGAGCGCCAAAGTCTCCACTTTCTGGTTGCGCGCGAATCCTGCTTTGTTGAGCAAGGTCGTCATGGAAACGACCGCAAATGACTGACGAGTCTTGAGAAATGGTTCAAAAATATTGATCGTTTTTGTTGCCAGTGCAGTGAGTTCACCCATTGTGTAGGCATGCGATGAAACCCCCGTAACCGTGAGAACTACATCAGTCGCCTTCGGAGCATCGACTTTAAAGCCACCGCCATAGGGGTTCGTTGCCGAGGGAGAAGGTGAAGGTGTTGCGGTCTTGGTTGTCGCAGCGCTACATCCTGCAAGAAATAATATTGCCGTAAGAGCGATTGCGGTTTTGGCGGTTAGAGACTTCATGAGAGCCCTTTCACTTGTATGACCTCATTATTCACGGATGTTTGTCTTAACAACTGCTCGGCATACATGGCTTGCCCTAGATAATCTGGAAGTTTATCTCCGTTTCGCACGGATTCCAGTCCATTAGGAATGATTACTGGAATTTTCAGGGCGGCAGCTATCGCCATCACAGCCTTTAACGCTATGTCGTTGGACTGCGATGGCTTACTAAAGAGATCCGAATTGAATATGAAATAGGAAGGCATGAATTCCTTTGTGAAGGCAATTTCTCCATTGCCAAGGCCATAGTTCGCTAGAGCAATTTTGACATGACGCGAGGCAACTAAATCTCTGGCAATATTTGCTGAGTCCGTGGTTACTCCTTGTAGATCGAGTACATAGTTCAATTGCGATCCTTGATAAGTTTCCGAAAGGCTCGCTAGTAGCAGTTCAATATTTGTTTTATCTGAACGACGCGGTTGACGAACATTCAAAATTAGATCGTGCTCAAATAATTCACCCTGCATGGCATCGAGAATCGCTAAACGAATTTGCCTTGCAAGATCCTGCATCATTTCGGGGGAGTATGAATTCGGGAGAGCGAAGGTTGCCATGAATCCCTGAAGCGCATCGCTAGTGCTTCGGTGAATTCTCGACATATCGAGCGAGGCATTGTTGAATAGAAAAGGATCAACTGACTCAGAATTATCGGAAATTCCAGCGTAAATCTCTTCAATTTTCGCTCTGTGCCCTCCGG
>CAIYBL010000090.1 GCA_903924485.1 uncultured Actinomycetes bacterium | reverse complement strand
GCTCATTGATCTGCTTGCTCACTAGATGTTGGATCAATTCCTTGGTCCAGCGCATTCCAAGAATTTACATGGCGTGGCTTGCGGTCATATCGTGAAGGCAATTTTGATATTTTCCGAACCCCAAATACTGCAGCGATCACTAGTGCGGCGGCAACAAGAAAGAATTTGACCATCAAATGGTCCTCAAACCATTTGCCGCTGAAATTGCTCCAAGAACTGCAGCCGCTTTATTAATGCATTCTTGATTTTCTGATGCAGGATCAGAGTCGGCAACAATCCCAGCACCCGCCTGAACGTATGCCTTCTTATCAAAGAGCACCGCCGTTCGAATTGCTATGCACGTATCGATATTCCCCGTGAAATCGATGTAGCCAACTGCCCCACCATAAATTCCGCGACGTGTTGGTTCAAGTGATTCGATAATCTCCATAGCGCGCGGCTTAGGTGCACCTGAAAGAGTTCCTGCTGGAAAGACAGAAAATAGGGCGTCCACGGGAGATGAATTTTTATCCAGTGTTCCGGTGACCGTTGAAACAATATGCATGACGTGCGAGAAACGCTCGATGTTCATAAATTCAACAACTTCGACGCTTCCTGGAGCGCATACGCGACCCAGATCATTGCGGCCAAGGTCTACAAGCATGAGATGTTCTGCCCGCTCCTTGGGGTCTGTCAGAAGTTCCTCGCCGAGTCGATGATCCTCTTCCGGAGAATCAGATCTCTTACGTGTTCCAGCGATAGGGTGAATAAGAACCTCCCCGTCGGTAACTTTTACCAAAGCCTCTGGACTAGATCCCACGACATCAATTCCATCATTGAGACGCAATATAAACATGTACGGACTTGGGTTATGGAGTCGAAGCATTCGGTAAACATCGAGCGCATCGGCGGGGCAATCCATCGAAAAGCGCTGAGATAAGACAACTTGGAAGGCCTCCCCCGCAACAACTTCTCTCTTAATGTGTTCGACGGAGGCAAGGTATTTTTCCTCGGAAAGATTGCGCGAGTGAGGTGCAGTTTTGCGCGGATCTAGATGAGCAATATTTCCAGGTAACGGAGCTAAGAGTTCCTCTTGCATACGATCTAGACGCAGTTGAGCATCTTCAAATGCTTCATCAACACGCGAACTACTTCCATCCCAATTGATCGCATTTGCGATCAAAGTAATTGTTCCCTCACTGTGGTCCAAAACAGCAAGATCACTCGTAAGCATGAATGTTAAATCTGGGATTGGAAGATCCTTCACGGATGTATTGGGAAGTCTTTCTAGAAATCGAACACACTCATACCCCATATAGCCGACTAAACCGCCAGTAAGGGGTGGAAGGCCAGCGATTTTTGGAGAGCGCAAATGTTGTGCAGAAATGCGCAGCGCATCTAGTGGTGCAATTCCTACTGGAGCACCTGCAGGAACCGTTCCTGTCCAAATCGCTTTGCCTTCAGATTCTGTCAAGGTCGCTTGGCTTCTGACTCCAACAAATGAATAACGAGACCAGACGCCACCATGTTCGGCTGACTCTAAAAGAAAAGTCCCAGGCAGGTTCTTCGCTAACTTGCGGTAGACACCTAACGGCGTTTCACTATCGGCGAGTAACGTGCGATAGACAGGAATAACGTTAAAATCTTTTGCAAAGGTACGAAACTCTTCAATCTTCATACGCCACCCACAATGAGATCTTGATGGAAGCAAGTCTTCTCACCGGTATGGCAAGCCGCTCCTACTTGCTCAACCTTGAGCAAGATTGCATCCCCGTCACAATCAAGTGCGATGCTCACTACCTTTTGCGTGTGGCCAGAGGTCGCACCTTTTACCCATAATTCATTTCGGCTTCTGCTCCAGTAAGTAGCCTGACCTGTCGCAATAGTTTGAGCTAGCGCTTCTTGATTCATCCACGCCAACATAAGGACCTGGTTGGTGCTGGAATCCTGGGCAATGGCTGCAACAAGGTCGGTGGGATTCTTGAGCAGGGTCAGGACTGATTCATCGAGTTGATAATTAGCGCCCTGATGCATGCGCTTATTCTGCCCTATCTCAGCGAGCTCTCGCGAATGGAATAACCGGCAGCTGATAAATAAGCCTTCACATCGCTGATTCGATGCACTCCGAAGTGAAAAACACTGGCTGCAAGGAGTGCATTTGCACCGGCATCGAGGGCGGCGGCAAAATCTTGAAGTGTTCCGGCCCCACCACTAGCGATGAGTGGAACGGCGCAAACGCCTCGGACTGCGGTGATCATTCCAATGTCATATCCAGCTCTCGTGCCATCTGCGTCCATCGAATTCAGCAATATCTCCCCAACTCCTAATTCACACGCCTGCTCAACCCACGCTAACGCGTCAAGACCCGCGCCTTCTCGGCCACCATGAGTTGTTACTTCAAAACCAGAGTCGGTACGAGCACGACGAGCATCAACTGATAAGACCAACACTTGCGAACCAAATGTATCTGCAATCTCGGCAATTAATTCAGGGCGCGCAATCGCAGCTGTATTAATAGAAATTTTATCTGCGCCCGCGCGCAACAATTGATCTACATCGCTCACGCTTCGGATTCCTCCCCCGACCGTGAGTGGGATAAACAATTGATCGGCAGTGCGCCTTACAACATCAAGAGTAGTTTCACGTCCAGAGCTGCTCGCAGAAATATCAAGGAAGGTAAGTTCATCCGCGCCTTCTGCCCCATATAGGGAAGCCATCTCGACGGGATCACCCGCATCGACAAGATTGGTGAAATTAACTCCCTTAACTACTCGCCCATCCGTGACATCAAGGCAAGGAATTATTCGAACGCTCAATGTCATGGCCGGGTGATCGCCAATGCTTCTTGCAATGTAAAAGCTCCTGCGTAAAGAGCTTTCCCGACAATTGCTCCCTCGACGCCCAACTCGTGAAGGGCAGAAAGCGCGTGAATATCATCGAGGGATGAAATGCCGCCACTGGCCACCACAGGCTTTGACGTTGCCGCACATACCTCTTTAAGTAGTTGCACGTTAGGCCCGGTCAAAGTTCCATCCCGCGTGACATCGGTTAAGACGTAGCGGGCGCATCCATCTCTATCAAGGCGTGCAAGAGTTTCATAAAGATCTCCGCCTTCTTGTGTCCAGCCTCGCGCAGCCAGTGTCCTGCCGCGTACATCAAGTCCAACTGCAATCTTGTCGCCATGTTCTGCGACAACTCGCGCAGTCCACTCTGGATTCTCAAGCGCGGCGGTTCCGAGGTTAATTCGCGTACACCCTGTCGCCAAAGCGCGGGCAAGTGATTCATCGTCACGAATTCCACCAGAGAGTTCAACTTTAATATCCAGTTCTCCGACAACCCGCGCGAGCAGTTCGGCATTATTGCCTCGACCAAAGGCAGCATCCAGATCTACAAGGTGAAGCCATTGCGCTCCCGCGCTTTGAAACTCGAGGGCAACGTCAAGTGGGTCGCCATAAACAGTTTCGCGTGCGAGCTCTCCCTGTACCAAGCGTACGGCCCGACCATCTTTTACATCGACAGCAGGAAGTAATTCAAGATAGTTACTACTCATAACGAATCCGCCCAATTCCTCAATAATTTCAATCCAGCGGATCCGGATTTTTCAGGATGAAACTGCGTGGCCGACAGTGACCCATCTTCAACCGCCGCCACAAAAGAACCGCCGTAATTTCCCCACGTTGTAAATTCTCCTACGGCGCTCTTCGCCGCATATGAGTGAACAAAATAAAAGGATTCCTCTTCAATCCCAGAAAAGAGTGCACTCATCGGCGCACTTGTCACGGTGTTCCACCCCATGTGCGGCAAAATATCGGCCTCCAGCCGTGAGACTTCACCTTCCCACATCCCAACGCCGTCTGTGCGCATTGCTCCATTTCGAGATTTTTCTGATCCGTGAGCAAAAAGTATTTGCATCCCGACACATATTCCTAACGTCGGCCGATCTAGTTGGCGTCTTCTGCGAATGATTTCATCCCCACCCACGGCGATTAAGCCAGCCATGCACGAGGCGAAAGCTCCGACGCCGGGCACTAATAATCCCTCAGCTTCGATGGCAACTTTCTCATCGCGCGTGATGACTACCTCTTTACCCGTTGTTTCGCATGCGCGTTGGGCAGAGCGCAGATTGCCAGATCCGTAGTCAAGAATGGCTATCAAAGAACGCCTTTAGTTGAAGGAATTCCTGCAATGCCTCCGTCAATAGATACTGCCTGATGCAGCGCTCTGGCTACCGCTTTAAATTGCGCTTCCATAACGTGGTGAGCGTTGCGACCTTCAAGTACGCGAACATGAAGTGCGATGTGCGCCTCGGCAACAATCGACTCCCAAATATGTCTTCCGAGAGTGGTGTCAAAGGTGCCAATGAGTTCAACAATTTCAGGTTGGCGGTGCACGAGATACGGGCGACCCGACAAATCAACGGCAGCCTGCACCAGTACTTCGTCCAAAGGCACCATGGCATCGCCGAAACGTCGGATACCAACTTTGTCCCCCAACGCTTCACGAAGTGCTTGCCCAAAGGCCAACGAAGTATCCTCCACAGTGTGATGTGAATCGACTTCGATGTCGCCTGTAGTTTTGACGATGAGATTAAATCCAGAATGTTTTCCTAATTGACCCAACATGTGATCAAAGAACGGCACACCGGTATCAACATCGATTGAACCATCGCCATCAAGATTGAGATCTACCAGGACATGCGATTCTTTTGTTTTTCTCTCGACACGTGCTGTTCTCATTTACTTTCCCCCTAGTGATTGGCGCAGTGCGCTGATAAATCTCTCATTTTCGACCTCATTGCCAACAGTCACTCTCAAGTAGCCTGATAATCCCACATCTCGAATCAATACTCCCTGATCTAGCAGTGAACGCCACATCTTGTTCGGATGCTCAACCGAGAACAAGATGAAATTGGCGCTACTGGGCACCACGGTGCAACCTAATTCTTCGAGGGCTTGAGCTAAACGGTCGCGAGATTCACGCAATGTGGCGACCGTTGCCAAAGATTGCTCCTGAAACTCCAGAGCAGCCATAGCTGCAGCCTGAGTCAGAGTGCTGAGGTGGTATGGCAATCGAACGAGCAACATCGCCGCAATCAGTTCCTTGTGGCCGGCAAGATAGCCAAGACGAACACCTGCAAACGCGAATGCCTTACTCATGGTGCGAATCACAACGACATTCGCATGTTCACCAAGCAACGTTAATGCAGAAATATCGCGGGAGAATTCTGCGTACGCCTCATCGACGATAAGAAGTCCAGAAACGCTAGCGCACGCCCGTGCAAGCTGCGCGATTTCATCAACGGAGATCGAAGTCCCTGTCGGATTATTCGGAGTAGTGATGAAAGTTAGACCCGGCTGAAGATCAAGAACTTGGGCAATCGCTTCTTTAATATCCAATGTGAAATCTGTACGTCGATGCCCTTCATGCCAGCGCACCCCAGCAACGCGAGCAATCAAAGGATGCATAGAGTAGGAGGGAGTGAAGCCCAACGCTCCCCTGTCTGCGCAGGCAAGGAAGAGAGATTGAATTATCTCATTGCTTCCATTCGCAGCCCAGATCTGATCCATCGAGAGTGTTGTGCCAGAAATATTATTGAGGAATTGCGCCAATGCCGTGCGCAATTTGATCGCGTCACGGTCCGGGTAGCGATTGAGAGTTCCAGCCACTTCGGAAATGCGAGCGACAATTGCTTCTACTAATTCAGGTGAGGGCGGATACGGATTCTCATTGGTATTGAGTTGGGCAAGTGATGGAACCTGAGGTGCGCCATAAGGAGATAACTCGGCCAAATCTGCCCTTAAAGGCAACCATGACGGCCATTGATGTTGACTCATTCGCGACCTTCGTTGCGGACAGTCATTGCCTCACCATGAGCAGGTAAATCTTCTGAGTTTGCCAAGGTCACGACTGTCGCGGTTATTTCATCAAATGCTGCCTTGTCGTACTCGACAAAATGTAATCCGCGGAGAAAAGTTTGGACGGATAAACCGCTGGAGTGGCAGGCACATCCACCCGTAGGAAGTACATGGTTGGATCCAGCTGCATAGTCGCCTAAAGAGACGGGCGCATATCGACCGATAAACACTGCACCCGCATTGCGAATGTGTGTGGCGTCAGCTCGCGCGCTCTTGGTGTGAATCTCTAAGTGCTCGGCTCCGTAGGCATTCACAACATCGAGTCCTTGAGCGATTGAATCAACGAGAACGATCGCTGACTGAATACCAGAAAGCGCCTCTCGAATTCTTTCGGAGTGTTTTGTTTTTCCCACACGGACACGTAATTCAGCTTCCACCTTGGCTGCCAACTCCTGTGAATCAGTCACCAACACGGCGGCGGCGATGGTGTCATGCTCGGCCTGACTAATCATGTCGGCGGCAACGTCTTGAGCAAAGGCGCTCTCATCAGCAAGAATCGCAATCTCCGTTGGTCCAGCCTCTGAATCTATTCCGACGATTCCGCGTAGCGCGCGTTTTGCCGCTGCAACATAAATATTGCCAGGCCCTGTTACTAAATCCGTCTTCTCGCAAACATCCTTCATTCCGTATGCGAACAAGGCAATCGCTTGAGCGCCACCTACCGCATAGACCTCGGTAATTCCCAGAAGGGCACAGGTAGCAAGAATCGTTGGGTGTGGGTATCCGCCGAAGTCCTTTTGAGGAGGCGAGGCAACAGCGATACTTGCAACCTTCGCAATTTGTGCAGGGACAACATTCATAATCACGCTACTGGGATAAACAGCACGTCCACCTGGTACGTAAAGCCCTACGCGATCTACGGGAATCCACTTTTCGGTGACACTACCGCCAGCCACAACGATTGTGATTGATTCATGTCTCACTTGGTCGGCATGGACTCGACGAACGCGCTCTATAGCAATCTCGAGGGCGGTGCGTATCGATGGATTCAAGTCAGCTAAGCAGCCAAGTAATAGTTGTTCGGGTACGCGAATTGTTTCTGGGGCGATTGCATCAAACTCTAGGGCTAAGGCTTTGAGATCAGCTTCAGTTCCGTGTTGCACGCGGTGCAGGATTGGCGCAATGAGATCCATCGCCGCACCAACATCCAAAGTTGCCCGAGGTAGAGACGCTGCATACTCGGATTTAGAGAGTGAAAGGCCGCGCAGATCAACGGTCCTGATCATCTAATCCTCCTCAGCTGGTGCGAGAAGTCTAAGGCAACAACCCAGGCCCAAGGGCCGAATTTAATCTAAGCCAGACAGTCAGGGCCAAGAATTGATTTGAGATCGGCACTCAAACTTGGAGAGGCAGTTACGCGAGATCCCAATTTCATGACCGTGGTTTTGCCTAGGTCATCCAGATGCAGATGTACCTCGCGATTTCCAGGATGGGTGCGAAGAATTTCTTTTAGGCGCTCGATGATAGGTGGCGTGCATTGAGCAATCGGCATCGTGAGTGAGAGCGGTCCTGATGGAGCATTTGATATATCCGGAATCGTCATCTCAAGAGCCGTGAAGCGAAGGAGGTCATCTCGTCTATCTGCACGTCCTCTTATAACCACGACACGATCCTCTGTTAGCGTCAATGCATACTGCGTGTATGTATTGGAAAAGAACAGCGCTTCAAGGGAACCTTCAAGATCTTCGATAGTCACGATTGCCCACGGAGCACCTTGACGAGTGACCTTTCGCTGAATGCCTGTAATCAATCCACCAATGGTCACCATTTGATCTTGTGATGCTGAGTCATCGAGCAATTGACTGATAGACATATCGGTAGCAGTACGCAAGACATGCTCAATGCCGAGAAGAGGATGATCGGAAACGTAGAGACCTAACATTTCTCGTTCGTAGCTGAGCAAGAGAGATTTCTCCCACTCTCCCACTGGAATATCTAAATCCACTCCCGATGCTTGGCTCACGGTTTCGCCACCAAACAAATCAAATTGCCCAATAGCTTCAGCTCGTTTTGATTCCATTACTGAATCAATCGCTTCTAGGTGAACCGCCATCAAACCCTTTCGTGCAAGACCAAAGGAATCAAATGCTCCAGCCTTGATTAAGGACTCGATGGTTTTCTTATTGCACACTTGAACATCTACTTTTGCCAGGAAGTCACCAAAAGATTCAAAACGCCCTCGTTCTGCACGTGACTTCTTGATCGAGGCGACAACACCTTCCCCGACGTTGCGAATTGCAGCAAGACCAAAGCGAATGTCATTTCCTCGCGGGGTGTATTCCGCATCGGATTCATTAACATCAGGAGGTAGGACCTTAATGCCCATGCGGCGACACTCGCTCAGATACAACGCCGATTTATCTTTATCGTCGCGCACGCTCGTTAATAGCGCCGCCATGTACTCGGTTGGATAATTGGCCTTTAGGTAAGCGGTCCAATAAGAAACAACGCCATAGCCCGCACTGTGCGCTCGGTTAAATGCATAATCCGAGAACGGAATCAGGGTCTTCCATAATTCAGCGATGGCTGCATCACCAAAACTATTTGATTTCATTCCAGCCTCGAAGTGGACATACTCCTTATCAAGAATAAGTCGATCTTTCTTTCCCATTGCCTTACGCAATAAGTCTGCGCGCCCAAGTGAGAAGCCCGCGACTTTCTGAGCAATTGCCATTACTTGTTCTTGATAGACGATGAGGCCATAAGTATCCCCAAGAATCTCTTGCAGAGGCTCGGAAAGTTCTGGGTGGATCGGTTCTACGGGCTTTCGACCGTTCTTACGATCGGCATAGTTGTTATGGGCATTTTCACCCATTGGACCCGGTCGATACAGAGCGATGACAGCAGAAATATCAGCAAATGAATCTGGCACCATAGATCGAAGCAAGGCGCGCATTGGTCCACCGTCGAGTTGAAAAACTCCGAGTGTGTCGCCTCGACCAAGTAGTTCGAAAGTCTTGGGATCATCGAGTGTGAGATCCTCCAAGACAACATCTAATCCTTGATTGGCTTTAATGTTGAGAAGGCAATCATCAAGAACGGAAAGATTTCGCAAGCCAAGGAAGTCCATTTTCAGTAATCCTGTTGCCTCGCAAGCGCCCATATCAAATTGCGTGATGATTGCGCCATCGGCTTCTCGGCGATGAATAGGAATAACATCGAGCAATGGCTCGGCAGAAAGAATTACTCCCGCAGCATGCACTCCCCATTGGCGTTTAAGCCCCTCAAGACCTCTTGCTGTGTCGACAACTCTTTTGGAGTCTGGATCAGATTCGTAGAGCGCTCGAAATTCACTAGCTTCTACATACCGATCGTTCTTGGGATCAAAGACCCCCGATAAGGAAATGTCCTTACCCATGATCGCAGGAGGTAGAGCCTTCGTGAGCTTGTCGCCAATGGCATATGGGTATCCAAGGACTCTGGTTGAATCTTTAATGGATTGTTTAGATTTGATAGTTCCGTAGGTAATGATTTGGGCAACTCGATCTTCGCCATATTTCTGTGTTGCATAACGAATCATTTCGCTTCGCCTACGCTCGTCAAAGTCCAAGTCGATATCAGGCATCGAGATACGTTCTGGGTTAAGGAATCGCTCAAACAAGAGCCCATGTTCGATTGGATCCAAAGCGGTAATTCCTAGCGCATAAGAAACAAGGGATCCGGCAGCTGATCCACGACCAGGACCCACGCGTATGCCTTCGCGCTTTGCATGTCCCACCAAGTCGGCAACGACGAGAAAGTATCCTGGAAAGCCCATTTTGATCATGACATCGAGTTCGTAATTCATTCGCTCACGGTGAAGGCCAGGAATATCGCCATGCATCTTTTCTGACAATCCGCGTTCGGTCTCTTTGCGAAGCCATGAATCTTCGGTCTCGCCCTCGGGGACAGTAAATTTAGGAAGAAGGTTCTCACCTTCGCGCATGGTCACGTTGCACCGTTCTGCAATTAATAGCGTGTTATCGCAACTTTCTGGAATCTCCTTAAATATCTCGCGCATCTCTTGAGGCGATTTAAGGTAGAAAGAATCATTATCAAATTTAAAACGCTTTGGATCAGCCAGAATAGAACCCGATTGCACGCAGAGAAGCACTTCATGTGCTGGCGCATCCTCTTGGAATGTGTAGTGGAGGTCATTTGTTGCAAGCAGGGGAAGGTTAAGTTCCTTGGCAAGTTTGAGTAAATCAGCCTTTACTCGTGACTCAATCTCAATGCCATGATCCATGATTTCCAGAAAATAATTTTCGGCTCCAAAAATATCTCTGAAGTCACTTGCTGCCTTGATCGCTTCCTTGTATGCGCCCATTCGTAAACGTGTTTGAACTTCTCCGCCAGGGCATCCCGTTGTTGCAATGAGGCCTTTGCTGTATTTGGCCAATAGTTCTCGATCCATACGAGGCTTGTAGTAATACCCTTCAAGGGAGGCAAGGGATGAGAGTCGAAAAAGATTTCCGAGGCCTTCATTATTCTCAGCCAAGATTGTCATGTGGGTGTATGCACCACCCCCGGAAACATCGTCTTCTCCACCGTCAGACCACTTCACTCGTCGCTTATCAAAACGCGACTCAGGAGCTACATAGGCTTCAATGCCAATGATGGGTTTAACGCCAGCTTTTTTAGCTTGCTTATGAAAATCAAAGGCTCCGAAAACATTTCCGTGATCAGTTATTGCAATCGCTGGCATCTCTTGTTTAGCAACCTCGGCGACTAAATCTCCGACGCGAGCGGCTCCATCGAGCATCGAGTACTCGGTATGGACATGAAGGTGTACGAAGGAGGCCACGGCTGGTGAGCCTAGACCTAGGGAAGGACAGAAGTGTCGAGCAACGCCAAAGCGCGGACAAGATCTGCTGGGTAAGGTGCGTGAAGATCCATCGGCTCACCTGTGATGGGGTGAGCAAAGCGCAATTCCAGGGCATGAAGCCATGGACGCGAAATTTCTAAGCGAGCAGCAAGTGTCGGATCTGCGCCATAGGTCATATCTCCTACCAAGGGGTGACGCAGCGCAGAAAAGTGAACTCGAATTTGGTGTGTGCGCCCCGTCTCAAGTTCAACCTTGACCAGAGAAACGCCGCGGTAATACTCAATCACTTCATAGTGAGTGATGCTGGGCTTGCCATCGGCAACAACCGCAAAACGGTAATCCTCTTTTGGATGGCGATCTATCGGCGCATCTATGGTTCCCGTGGATGGATCCATGTGTCCTTGCACAAGTGCGTGGTACACCTTTTCTACTTCACGATTTCTAAAAGCATCTTTCAATACTGTATATGCGCGATCTGATTTTGCGACAATCATCAATCCCGTTGTTCCCACATCAAGGCGATGAACAATCCCCGCTCGCTCAGCCGCGCCACTTGTAGAAACGCTATAACCAGCTGCCATGAGTGCGCCAACTACCGTGGGTCCGGTCCATCCTGGACTTGGATGGGCTGCAACGCCTACAGGTTTATCAATAACAACAATCGCATCATCGTCGTAGACGATGGAAAGTCCGGCAAGCGGTGTGAGCGGAATTGGCGGTGCAACGGTGGTGTCAGGCATCAGAATTTCAAGTGCTTGACCATCGGTCACGCGTTCTGACTTTGTCATTACGACGCCATTACACGTAATTTCGCCCTCATCGAGTAGGCGCGCAATCGTGGTACGAGAAAGGCCAAGAACTCGAGTGAGTGCGCTATCCACTCTCTCACCTGCCACTCCTTCGGGGACGATAAGGGTTCGCATTTCACGCGCCATGCAAATCCTCACTTTCCTCATCGGGTGACCTCGGTGGCGAGATCGGGGCAATGTTGCGAAGAGAAAGAAGACTGGCCAACACTGCTGCAATCACAATAGCCGAATCTGCAAGATTAAATATGGGCCAATGCGGAAGCGAAATCCAGTCGATTACCTCACCTCTGAAAAACCCATGAGAGCTGCTTGTCCTAAAGATTCGATCAGTCAGGTTACCTAATGAACCCCCAAGAACTAATCCCAGAACTAACCCCCATGACCGGGATGTGATTTTTCGAGCCCAATAGCCGATCGCGCACACGATGATGAGAGCAAAAGATGTGAGAAAGATGGTGCCACCCGGCGCGAAGCTAAATGCAGCCCCCGAATTTCGAGCGAAAGTACATTGCAAAAACGAGCCGATGATGTGACGAGGGGCGCTACCTTCTAAGGATGTCAAAGCCCATGTCTTTGTTAAGACATCGATCATCCAGACTAACCACGCAGCAAGTAAAACGCTGCTCCAGATTGGTTGTTTGGCGCGCAAAATTAGCGCCGTTCTTCCTTCGCTTTACAAACCATGCACAAAGTTGCGCGAGGAAAGACTTGCAGGCGAGCTTTGCCAATTGCGTTGCCACACTCTTCGCAACGTCCGTAAGTTTTTTCTTCAATTCGCTCAAGAGCTCGCTCGGTCTGCAAGACCATATCGCGAGCATTGATAACAAGAGACATTTCATGTTCGCGTTCGAAAGTTTTAGTTCCGGCATCGGCTTGATCATCGCCAGCACCTTCACCGGATTCGTGAATGAGTTCGTCCATTTCACTTTCAACAGCTGAGAGTTCAGCGCTCAAGCGCACAAGCTCTTTTGATAATTCTGCTTTCATTGATTTAAGTTCAACAGCACTCCATGGTGATTCATTTTCTGAAACCACAACAGGTTTCGGTGCGCCCTTAAGTGGCTTGAGAGGGGCAGCTTTCTTAGAACTTTTCGCTGGACGTGCTGGGGGCGGCATTACTAAGCGGCGCTCTTCAACAATCACGGGTGTGGCAGCGGCAGGAGTTGTAGCTGGTGGCGCAACGGGGGCAGATGTTGCCTTCGTTGGGAATGGTCTAGCGGGGGCCTTTTTGGCCGCAACTTTCTTAGCAGGGGCTTTCTTCGCTGCTGCCTTTTTCACTGCTGCCTTTTTGACAGGAGCCTTCTTAGCTGGCGCCTTTTTCGCTGCTACCTTTTTGGCAGGAGCTTTCTTGGCTGGCGCCTTTTTTGCTATTTTTTTTACCACGGCGCGCACCTTATGCGCTTATGGCAGTAAATGCCACTCTCGCCACGATGGAATACAGTTCCCCAATGAGTACGTATCGCGCCATTTCCCCACATGTCGATCTACCCGCCATGGAGCGTGGAATTCTAGATTTTTGGAGCGAGAACTCCATTTTCCATAAATCCCTCAGCGCCCGTGAAGGCGCCCCAGCATGGACCTTCTACGAAGGCCCTCCCACTGCAAATGGCGCTCCTGGCACCCACCATATTGAAGCTCGAGTATTTAAAGATGTATTCCCTCGCTATCACACGATGAAAGGCAAGCATGTTCTGCGAAAGGCAGGATGGGATTGCCACGGATTGCCTGTCGAGATTGCCGTTGAAAAAGAATTGGGCTTTGGCGGAAAAGGCGATATTGAAAAATTTGGAATTGCGCCTTTTAACGACAAATGCCGCGAGTCGGTACAACGTCACGTAGGTGCCTTCACGCAAATGACCGACCGAATGGGATTCTGGGTTGATTTCGATGAAGCGTATTGGACCATGTCACCTGAATACGTTGAAAGTGTCTGGTGGAGCCTGAAGGAGATTTGGAATAAAGGCCTATTGGTCCAAGATCACCGAGTCGCGCCTTACTGTCCTCGTTGCGGAACCGGTCTTTCTGATCACGAACTTGCCCAAGGATATGAAACCGTCACGGACCCTTCCGTCTATGTTCGCTTTCCAATTACTTCAGGTCCTCTAGCCACACTCGGTGCCAGCTTGTTGGTGTGGACCACAACGCCATGGACTCTTGTTTCCAATACTGCGATCGCAGTACATCCAGATGTCACCTACGTTGTCGTTGAAGAGAAAACCGAAGATGGAGTCGAGGTTCTTGTCCTTGCAGAGCCACTTGTTGGATTGCTTAAGGGTGAGACAAATATCCTTCAAAAAATCTTAGGACGCGACCTTGAGCGCACCACCTATCAACGCCCATTCAACTATGTAGATATTCCCGATTCTCACTTTGTGGTCTTGGCAACATATGTCACCACGGAAGATGGCACGGGCTTGGTCCATCAATCACCAGCATTCGGAGCCGACGATCTCTTGGTATGTCGAGGCTATGGATTGCCGGTAGTGAACCCCATTGCTGCCAATGGAACCTTCTTGCCCGAGGTCGAACTCATTGGTGGAATGTTCTTCAAAGACGCAGATAAGTTGCTTGTTAAGGAACTACGGACACACGGAGTTCTCTACAAGCACCTGCCATACGAGCACCAATATCCTCATTGCTGGCGCTGTCACACCGCGCTTTTGTATTACGCACAACCATCCTGGTATATCCGTACAACGTCGATCAAAGATGAACTCATTCGTGAAAATGAAAAGACTGACTGGCATCCCTCGACCATTAAAACAGGTCGTTATGGAGACTGGCTCAGCAACAACATCGACTGGGCGCTTTCAAGAAATCGCTACTGGGGAACTCCTTTGCCAATTTGGCGATGTGAGAATTTGCACGATATCTGTATTGGCTCTCTTGCAGAACTCGGTGAGTTAGCAGGCGCCAATTTGAGTAACCTCGACCCACATCGCCCATTCGTGGACGATATTTCATGGGCATGCGCACAATGTGGAACTCCCATGGTTCGCGTGAATGAGGTTATTGACTGCTGGTATGACTCTGGTGCAATGCCTTTTGCCCAATGGGGCTATCCACACAAAGAGGGTTCCATCGAAAAATTTACTAGCGCCTATCCTGCGGATTTCATCGCTGAGGCGATCGATCAAACCCGCGGATGGTTTTATACGTTAATGACAATCGGCACTCTTGTCTTTGATGAAAGTTCTTACAAGACCGTTTTGTGTTTAGGTCACATCCTCGATAAAGATGGACGCAAGATGAGCAAGCATGTCGGAAACGTCATAGAGCCCATCGCCTTGATGGATGAACATGGCGCCGATGCTGTGCGCTGGTACATGCTGGCTGCAGGATCACCATGGGCGGCAAGACGTGTGGGACATGATGCGATCAATGACGTGGTTCGAAAAACTCTTCTTACTTATTGGAACACCGTTTCCTTCTTGGCTCTATATGCAAAAGCTTCCGAATTCGATCTCGCCAGTGCGCCATCAATTAGCGAACGCCCCCTGATGGATCGTTGGATTTACTCTGACCTCCAAGAACTCGTTGTTGAAGTGGATGCAGCACTTCAAGATTTTGATACACAGCGAGCAGGAAAATGTCTCGGTGAATTTATTGATGACCTTTCTAATTGGTATGTACGGCGCTCACGTCGACGTTTCTGGGACGGAGACTCGGCTGCTCTGGCAACTCTGCATGATGCATTGCGTACCGTCACCTTGTTGATGGCACCTATGGTTCCTTTCATCACCGAAAATGTCTGGCAAGAACTCATCCGTCCCGTTGAGCCATCAGCCCCCGAATCGGTGCACCTTGCAGATTTCCCGATCGCTCACACTGACATGATCAACCAAGCTCTCTCCTCTCAGGTGCGCCAAACACGCAGGATTGTTGAACTAGGACGTGCGGCTCGCGCCGAATCTTCCATGAAAACTCGTCAACCTTTGCAAAGAGCTCTCATTGCTGCTCCTGGCTGGGGTGAGTTGCCATCGGAAATGAAAGAACAGATTGCCGATGAACTCAATGTCATAGAACTGGAAGACATCGCCATGGCTCATGGTGATCTCGTTGATGTAACGGTGAAAGCGAACTTTAGAACACTCGGCGCCAAGCACGGTGCTCACGTTCAGGAAATTTCTAAAGCGATCCTTGGCCAGAGCCCCACTTCTCTTGTTGCAGAAATTCGAAGTGCCGGCTTCGCCGAAATCGCAAGTGCCAGCGGCAACTGGCGAATTGAATTAGAGGATCTGGTAGTAACCGAGGCGCCGAAATCAGGTTGGACTGTGGCAAGTCATGATGGCGAGAGCGTGGCACTCGATCTAGAACTTTCACCTGAGCTCATCGCAGCAGGAAATGTTCGCGAGGTAATACGTTTTCTACAAGAAGCGCGCAAGACTCAGGGCTTTGAGATTAGCGATCGCATTCTTGTAAAATTCAATGCACACGATGATGTTGTAGCTGCAATTGTGAATTCATCGGATGCGATTTCCCGTGAAGTCCTAGCTCTGGAACTCACACACGATAGCTCGTTAACACATGGGCACAATGAACATGGGCTGATGGCCCTACTTGTTAAAGCTTAAAGGCGCGCAACCAAAGGAATCGCAAGCTGAACTGCAAAGAATAAAACTAAGAATGAGAGATCTAAACTCACCGCTCCCAAGCGCAAAGGTGGCACAAAGCGGCGTACGAGGGCTGTTGGCTTGTCAGTAATAGCGTAAATCGCCTCGGCAACATACAACATAAGTCCTCTAGGGCGCCATGATTGTGAAAACATACGAACGTAATCCAAGATCAATCTTCCTAGAAGCGCAAAGAGAAACAGGCGCAAAATTGTGACAAGAACGCTACCGACTTGGAACATCAGCTTTGGTTAAAGAAACTTGCTTCAGCAGCCGCAGTTTTGTCTTCGCTGCTCACTTTTATATTTGCTGGAGAGAGGAGAAAAACCTTTGATGTAACTCTCTCAATCTTTCCGTTGTGACCAAAGACAAGCCCGCTCGCAAAATCAACAAGACGTTTACGTTCGTTCTCTTCCATGTCACTCAAATTCATGATTACTGGATTGCCTAGGCGATAGTGCTCACCGATAGTGCGAGCCTCGTTGTAGAAACGAGGATGCAAAGTGACGATGCGATCAAGAACCGGGAGGTCCATCTGAATTGCAGGGGCTGGAGCAACGGCTAGAGGAGTGTTGCGAGCTTCGCGCGTTTTAATCCGCTGCTCTGGAGGAGAAACTCGAGAACTCGGTTGCTCCATGACGTCCATTTCAAGGTCGTCCATCAAACCGAGGTAGTTTGCCATCTTGCGCAATGCATTAGCCATAGGGCAACGCTACAGGGGGTTAGTACGCGAACCGAGGATTGAACTACCGATGCGAACATGTGTCGCACCATGCGCAATTGCACTTTCGTAATCCAAACTCATCCCCGCCGAAAGTGCGCAGGAATCAGGAAATTTCCGAATGAATTTCGAATGAATCGTGGCCAAGCGAGCAAAGGCTCGATCAGGGTCCTCGCCAAGCGGGGCGACCGCCATTAACCCCTTCAACGTCAAGGAGGGAAAGGAGATCACCAAGTCCGCCATCTGCACGAGAGATTGTTCCCCAACTCCTCCCCTGCCTGGTGACCCATCGAGGGCAACTTGAATAAAGACCTCTAATTTTTTACCGCTAGGAATCGCCCTGGCAAATTTTTCAACATGACGTGCTTCATCCAAAGAGTGCACGGTCTGTGCCCACGATGCGATCGAGGCGATTTTATTACTTTGAATCTGTCCTTGAAAGTGCCAGTGCGCATTAATTACGGCGGATTTCTCACGACCTTCCTGGTCACGGTTCTCGCCAAAGTTTGAGAGTCCAAGATCAGTCAGAATCTGAACATCACTTGCAGGATAGTTCTTTGTGACAGCGATGAGAGTGATGTCGGATGCGCTTCGTCCTGATGCCTCGCAGGCTTTAGAAATGCGCAACTGCACTGCATTCAGATTGTCGTGGATATAGCTCTCTCTGCTCACGTGAGCCATATAAGCCCTGCCTGCCGGCCAGTCACTGAATCTCGTCGGTAAGAGAAATATTTTTCATTTTCCACGGTGCATACATTACTTTGTATGACCTCAACTCCTTGGTCGACCAGTGCAGTCTCTAAGGCCCGAGGAAGATTAAGAGCCAAGGTTCCGCGCAGAGTTTTAGAGGCAGCACTGGAGCGATTCTGAACGACTTCGTCAAATACATCCTGACCCACTTCATAACATGCTCCGCAGATTGCGGGGCCAATCTCGGCGCAAATATCCGTGGCGCCCATCTCTTTCATGAGTGTAAGAGTGGATAGCGCAATTAAATGAACAAGTCCGCGCCGACCCACATGCACCGCTGCAACTGTCGTTTCAGCCCGATCCCACATCAACAAAGGAATGCAATCGGCCACCAGTACTGCCAATGCCAAATTTTTTTGCTGTGTGACCATTGCATCTGCCGTTGGCTCAATAGAGGAGAGTGAATCCACAACCACAATTGTGGATCCGTGCACTTGATTCATGAATGCGAGAGATGGCGCATCAACCAATGAGCGATTTCGCATGACGTCCTTTGAATCATCGCCGACGTGTAGCGCAAGATTGAGGGAGTCAAAAGGTGCCTTACTGACCCCAGCCTCGCGTGTTGTAAATTGCCTCACCAACAAAGTAATTACCTCATGAAATCAGGGATATCAATTTCATCATCAGCGTGTACTAACTCTTCAAATGTCACACGTTTGCGCGATGAAGCCTCATCGGGAAGCTCTAGGGCAACCGCAAGTGGATCATTGCTTGCAATGGGATTGGCTTGGCCACCAAGAGTTGCGGCATCGATAACTGGCATGGACACCTTCTTTGGTGAACCTCCATCAAACCCAGCAGCAATCACGGTAATTCTTACTTCATCCCCGAGAGCATCATCAATAGTTGTACCAAAAATGATCTTTGCTTCAGGATGAGCGGCAGCCTGTACGAGTTCGCACGCCTCGTTGATTTCAAAGAGTCCCAGATCCGACCCGCCAGCAACCGAAAGCAAAACTCCCATGGCTCCATCAATTGATGCCTCCAGCAATGGGCTGGAAATTGCCATCTCTGCAGCTCGCACTGCGCGGTTTTCTCCTCGAGCTGATCCAATGCCCATGAGCGCTGAGCCAGCATCGGTCATCACGCTTTTCACATCCGCAAAGTCAAGGTTGATCAAACCAGGTTGCGTGATGATTTCAGTAATACCTTGCACTCCGGAAAGAAGAACCTGATCGGCGCTCTTGAATGCCTCAACCGCAGTAATAGAACGATCTGAAATTGCCAGAAGTCGGTCGTTGGGAATAACAATCAACGTATCTACTTCTGCCCGCAATTCTTCAATACCTTCATCGGCTTGACGAGTTCGCACCTTGCCTTCGAATGAGAAGGGACGAGTGACCACACCAATTGTGAGTGCGCCAAGTTCGCGAGCAATTTTTGCGACGATCGGGGCTCCGCCTGTACCGGTTCCGCCACCTTCACCCGCGGTTACAAAAACCATGTCGGCACCGCGAAGAGCTTCTTCAATTTCATCGACATGATCAAGAACTGCTTCTCTTCCACGCTCTGGAGATGCACCAGCACCGAGACCGCGTGTTGATTTGCGACCAATATCTAACTTCACATCGGCATCACTCATAAGCAAATGTTGTGCATCGGTGTTGATCGCAATGAACTCGACACCTTTAAGTCCAACATCAATCATGCGATTGACAGCATTCACTCCGCCGCCACCAATGCCAACTACTTTGATGACTGCCAAATAATTTTGTGGTGAAGCCACGTTGCGTCCTCCTCATGAACCGTAACCCTCAACTTGAGAATTAAGGTGCTCTCTCTGTGTGAGGTGACCGTAGGGCGCTGGTGAATTCTAAGCAAACACCGACACGACAAGATGTTTAAGAAAAATATCTGCGTCGAAAGTTACTTCACGATTGGTGCATGAGGTGCAGAGACATCCATCAGTGAAATCTTCGCGTTCTCTGGCAATGCTAGAAGTGCTTGATATACCTGCACTTTTAGAGCCGTATCGGTCTCATCGCCCCAAATTATTTTCAATGGATTCTTTCCATTAAGGAGAAATAACGTTGCCGAAGTTGTGCCTCTGGTCGTGATGCTCTCGAGTTGCGTCGTCAAAGTTCCCGGCAGTTGTCGAAGTAAGGTCACGGCAAACTTGAGTGAATCTGAACCATTTGAATCCAAGACTGGAAGATTCGCTCCCTCATTGTTAGGCAACGTAAATTCAACTCCGGAAATATCCACGAGATTAAATCCATGACGTGCAATGGGAATCCTTGCCACACTTGAATAGTCACCCGCTGATGAAGCCAGTCTCTTGATAGGCGAGAGTGATCAACCCACGAAATCCTCGATAGGGAATTCAATACAACCCTGGTTTCAATTCTTGCTAATTTCTCGCCCTTCTTAACATCAGCAACTTGCAATACGGCCGTTGTCTCTTCTTGAGTGGGTGCGCCAACTACAACAAGGCTCTTAACACTAAAAAACGATGACCATCCCAACAGGTATGAAGCACCGCCAAGAACTGCTACTACAAGCACGCTGGCAAGGACCTTCTTCACTCGCCCTCGATTTCAGGATATTTTTTATTCAAGGACTCAACAATGATCGGAGCAAGAGAGCTAACATCTCCGGCGCCTAGTGTCAGGATGACATCTCCCGGCTTGGAGTAATTTATTACTGCTTCGCACGCTGCAATGAAATTGGGTTCGAATGTTCCTCGTTGCATCAATTGAGAAATGGATTGACCGCTTACTCCTGGGATGGGCTTTTCACTCGCTCCATAAACCTCTAAGACCCAGGTGTGATCTGCCATATCCAGTGACTCCGCAAAAGCGGATGTAAACGCCTTGGTCCGTGAATATCGATGCGGTTGAAAAATCACTAACACTCGACCATCTGTTGCGTATCGCCGAGCGGCCGAAAGGGTGGCAACGATCTCCGTAGGATGATGACCGTAATCATCGATCACTCTGATTCCATGTACCTGACCTTTCAATTCAAACCGTCGCCCAGTTCCACGAAAGGTGGAAAGTCCAGAGAGCAGGGCAGATGCTGGCAACTTCAGCGCTAATCCCGCGGTGAGTGCAGCTGCTGCGTTGAGCAAATTATGGTGCCCAGGAACATTGAGATGAATTTCACCAAGGGCTTTTCCTCTCCAAAGTACTCTGGCTTGAGAGCCACTGGGAGCTAATTCAATGTGATCGAGGCGAAGATCTGCGCCTTCATCGACACCGTAGGAAAAGGTCGCAATATCTTGTGTTTGCTTCCCTAATTGGTTTGCTTGGTGATCATCAGCGCAATAGACCAAAAATCCCCCTGGCGAAATGGTGGCAATGAAATCAATGAATGCGTTAACTACATCCGCGGGCGTTGCAAAATAGTCCACATGATCATGCTCGATGTTGGTGATGATTGCCCCAAATGGCTTATAGGCAACGAAGGATCCATCCGACTCATCGGCTTCGGCGACAAAGAATTCACCAGTACCCATGTGGGCGTTAGAGCCCGAAGCAGTGAGCGTTCCACCGATGGCGAAAGATGGATCTTCTCCACAACTCTGAATTGCAACTGCAAGCATTGAGGAAGTTGTCGTTTTCCCGTGTGTGCCTGCAACTGCAACGCTACGAGACTCGGACATCAAAATTGCCAATGCTTGCGCCCGAGAGAGCATAGGAATTGCCAACTCCTGAGCTCGCATAATTTCAGGATTCTTCGAGTCAATTGCAGTTGAAAAAACGAGAAAATCGGATCCATCTACATTTTCGCTCCTATGTTGGGCATGCACAATTGCGCCGATAGCACTTAACCCCGAAAGAACCGAGGAGTCTTTCATATCCGATCCAGTCACTTGGATCGATTGACGCACCATAATTCGTGCAAGGCCACTCATTCCTGCTCCGCCAATTCCAACGAAGTGAACTCTCTTGCCACGCAAATCATTCAGGGTGTACTTCATAATTTACGACCCTTCTGGCTAATGGCGTGATCCATGAGGGCAACGATTTTTGCTGCGGCATCAATATCAGCGCCACTGCCGTCGATGGGTGTACTCCTGGCCGTTGCTAAAAGAGAATCGATATTTGCAATAAGCCATTTGGAAGTGAAAATCTCTTGCTCAACAATGCAAGCCCGACCAGCTTCAACTAATTGCGATGCATTCTTCATCTGCTCACCGTTTCCAACTGGGAGCGGAACAAAGAGCGCATACCGCCCAAGGGCACCAACTTCGGCAACAGTGACTGCTCCGCTTCTGGCAATTACTAAGTCGGCTGCCAGATAGGCGCTTGAGATATCACTAATATATGAAACAGGTTTGTAGTGCGACGTTGTCTTGGGCAATTCGTGCTTTGCACCCACCGAATGAAGCATGTAGATCCCTTTTGAGGATAATTCTGAAACTGCAGCCGCTATCACAGCATTAAGCGAAATCGAACCTTGCGATCCCCCCATGATCAGGATCGTAAGCGCATCTGGATTCCATCCCAATGATTCTTTCGCTCGCACTCGTTCGAGCTTCCAATCTCGTACAGCTCGCACATAACTTTCCTGTACATCCTCCCGCAACGGAACACCTGTGATGAGGGCATTCATGAACGCACCTTTTTCTACAGGGTGTGTAATCGCTAAATGATGAGTGAAGAGGCTACCGAATCTATTTGCCCATCCAACTTTCGCGTTGGCTTCATGAATCACAATCGGAACTTTCTCAAGTCTTGCTGCGAGGTAGGCCGAAGCGCACACATATCCACCAAAGCCAACTACAACCTTGGCGCCGGAAATCACGTGGCGGGCTGCGCGGATAGAACCAAAAAAACGTATAGGAAATCTCATGAGATCAAAATTAAGAGTTCTGGGCATAACTACTTTCGGAATGAGAGACAACGTGAAACCTGCCTGAGGAACAAGCGTGGATTCCAATCCTGATGATGTCCCAAGGAAAATACATTCGTCAGCCGGGCGCTCTCTCCTCCATGCCCTAGCAACCGCCAGCGCAGGTTCCACATGCCCGGCCGTTCCTCCCCCAGCGAAGATTATTTTCGTCGGTGTCATCTCTTTGCTCTCTTCATTGCTGGAGCAATGGCGGGATCACGCAGGGCTGCGCCCAAAACAAAGCCTAATCCCAAATAGGTGGCGATCACGGAGGATCCTCCGTAGGAGAGCAGCGGCAAAGTAACACCCACAACAGGAAGAACACTGGTGGCTGATCCAATATTAAGTACTGCTTGAGTTGCAATCCAACATCCGATACCAGCGCATGAGTAACGAATCATCGAGTCTTGTGCGCGAAGGGCAATTCGGAAAATCGAGAAAATAAGTGCAGCAAGCAAAAGAAGCACACAAAGCGTTCCCAATAGGCCTAACTCTTCACCGATTACAGAGAAAATGAAATCCGTATGTGCTTCAGCCAGGTTGCCCCATTTTTGACGACTTGCTCCCAACCCGACACCAAAGAGCCCTCCACTTGCAAGACCCATGATGCTATGAGCAGGTTGCCATCCACTGAGTTTGTAATACTCATGAGAGAAAGGATTAAGCACAACGAGTACACGGCGCATTCGATTTGGTGTCGTAGCAATCAATAACGCAACGGTTCCAATCGCAACGACGGCGCTCACGCCGATGAGTCTTAATCGGATTCCCGAAATGAAAAGTAAACACAATAGGATCGACGCAAAAACTGCGGCGTTGCCAAGATCTTTACCCACCATGATCAGCACCATTACGATGAGAAAACCTGGAAGCAATAAAACTAGAACGTTAGTCTCTCCTGAAGAATTGCGGGCGCGATTGGCCATCATGTAGCCGGCCCAAAGAATCATTAAGAATTTCGCGAACTCACTTGGCTGGAAAACGATGGGTCCATAACCCAACCAATTTCGATTCCCGTTCACCGTATGACCTATTACTGGTAGGCGTAGAGCAATCAGCATTAAAACGGACAAAAGAAATGAGATTTTGGCGAGCGATCGCCATTTTCTGATTGGAACTCTACTGGCTGCAAAGCCCGCAGGAACTGCCACGAGAAGAAAGAGAAACTGACGTAACGCAATGGCATATGAAGAGCCACTATTTTCCAAGGAATGAATGGATGATGCAGACAGGATCATCACCAAGCCCAAGCCTGTTAGCGCCGCAGTGCTTCCCATAAGTAAGTAATAGGAGCTAATCGGCTTCGAGAGAAAACTGTCTCGTTTCATTGGGATACAACCAATTTATTAACGGCCTCACGAAATTGATTACCTCGATCATTATAGGAGATGAACTGATCCATCGAAGCGCAAGCGGGTGCCAATAAAACCGTATCGCCCGATCGAGCGATCTTCTGAGCGGTGCTCACGACTTTCTCCATCAATGTCAGACCAGAATTTTCATCGGGGTCCACTCGGAAAAGCGGAATGTGAGGCGCCTTCTGTTGTAACTGTTCCGCTATTAGTTCTCGATCATGTCCGATCAGAATCGCCGCACGAATTCGTCCATGCGTCTTAGAGACGAGATCGACCATTGATGCGCCCTTGGCCAATCCGCCAGCTATCCATACAACGGAGAGGGTGGACATCAAGGAGGCCATTGCTGCGTGAGGATTCGTCGCTTTCGAGTCATCCACCCATGTGACTCCACCAACCTCGCCCACACTTTCAATTCGGTGGTGTCCTGGTTGGAAACTTTTCACTGCTTGGCGTATCGCTTCGTGGCTGACTCCCACACTCAAAGCTATACCTGCTGCGGCCAGAGTATTTGAAACACTATGTGGCGCACTCGGTACAACATCAAGCAACTCCGCGATCACCATCGCCTCTTGTGTGTCATTCACGAATGCTCTGTCGATTAGTAGTTCTTCGACAAGACCCAGCTCCCCCGGTTCGGGGGTGTCGAGGGAAAAGAAGACCTTCTTGCCTTCAAATTTTTGAGTGGCTCGAACGAGAACGCCGTCATCTGCATTCAAGATTGCTAAGTCAGTGCGATCGAGAATGCTGACCTTAGCGGCAGCATAATTCTCAAAGGTTCCATGCCAATCCACATGATCATCGGCAATATTCAAAATCGCACTCGCAAAAAAATGTGGTCGTTTGCTCCAAGCCAGTTGAAATGATGAAAGTTCTAAGACAAGGATTTCAAATGACCTGTCGCCCATAACGACGTCAAGTACGGTTTCGCCAACATTGCCGCAGGCAATTGCGGTGCGTCCAGATTGCTTGATCATGGCAGCAGTCAATTCGACAGTTGTTGTCTTTCCGTTTGTTCCGGTAACTGCAACCCATTTCTGCTCAGGATTTCGCTCAAGGTGCAGCATCCATGCCAAATCAATTTCGCTCAGGATCTCTATTGAGCGCTCATTAAGTTGTTGAATTACGGGGTGATCCATGCGCCATCCTGGAGATACAACTACAAAGTCCCATTGCTGCGCGAAAATCTCCGCTTTGGATATAGCGGTAGAGCTGTCCTCTTTTGTGCCCTCATCAAAGGTAAAAGTTTGAGCCCCCAGGGAAACGAGTGCGCTTGCGACGGAACGACCAGTAACTCCGCCGCCCAATACGAGAGCGCGTGATGAAAAAATCTTGCTAGCGTGCACAGCTATCTCGATACCCATTGCGCGTAGAACAGACCAAGTCCCAAAGCCACTGACAGGCCCGCAATAATCCAGAAGCGAAGAACGATGGTTATCTCTCCCCATCCGCTCAGTTCAAAATGATGTTGCAGTGGCGCCATCTTGAAAACGCGCTTTCCACCAGAGGCTTTAAAATAAAGACGTTGAATGATCACCGACATCGTGATGATGACAAAGAGCCCGCCCAGCGGGATCAAAAGCAATTCAATGCGCAAAGTCGCCGCAATTCCAGCAATTGCGCCGCCTAACGCTAATGCACCGGTATCTCCCATAAATATTTTTGCTGGTGAGGCATTCCACCAGAGAAACCCAGTACATGAGGCTGCAAGTGCTGCAGCGAGTACAGCAATATCCAGAGGGTCGCGAACTTGATAGCAATTGATACCTGGAGTGACTGCGCAACCCTGCCCAAATTCCCACACGCCGATCAAAATAAATGACAGAAAAGTCATCACGGAAGCCCCTGTTGCAAGGCCATCCAATCCGTCAGTCAAATTGACGCCATTACTAGTGGCGCTCACCATAAGAATGATTCCCAAGACAACGAGCACCGGACCCAAGGTGAGAGACGTATCGCGAACGGTTGAGAGATGCAGTGAAATTGGAGCCAAGCCATTCTTGTCGATGAAATGAATACCCAAGATGCCAAAGATCGCAGCGAAAATTGTCTGACCTGAAACCTTCTGCCAACCTGTAAGCCCGAGAGAGCGTTGTCTAGAAACCTTCAGCCAATCATCGAGAAATCCAACAAAACCCAATGCGATAACAAGACCGATGACAAGTATCGCTGAAATGCTAATCTGAGTTCTGGTGATCAAGTGGCTCAATAGAAACCCGGCTACAGATGAAAAAATAATAATGAGACCGCCCATGGTGGGTGTCCCTCTTTTGGTGTGGTGGGATGAAGGTCCGTCATCTCGAATGATCTGTCCATACCCGTGCCCTGCCAGCCAACGAATCAGCACTGGTGTACCAAATAAACTCATGATCAGTGAGAATGCACCCGCAATCAGAATCTCTCTCACTCTTGCTCACCCAATTTCGTATCCCATATGTTTACAAAAGCATCTGCTAACGCTTCCAATTTTTCGCCTCGTGAGGCCTTCACCAGAACCACGTCCCCTGGAGAGAAATGTTCAGCAAGCAACTGCGCCTCCGAAATCGAACCACATTTGTGCACCTTCATGTCATCAGAATCAGAAATCAAGGCTGCGTATTCTGGCGCGGATACACAGACTAGATGATCGATTCCCATCGACTTGGCAAGGGTGCCAATCTTTTCGTGTTCTTGGGCCGATGACTCGCCGAGCTCAAGCATTTTTCCTAGGAATGCCCATGATTGGCCTCCACGTTCTTGAGCAAAGAGCGCTAAAACGCGAAGTGCTGCCGACATAGAATCCACATTAGCGTTATAGGCATCATTGATGAGAAGAAGTTCTGGCATCTCATGAATCTGCATGCGCCATTTACTCTGAGTCTCAGCGGTAGAAAGTCCGCCCGCAATAGTGTCCAGGGATATTCCAAGTTCGGTGGCAACAGCGGCAGCAGCCAGTGCATTTGCAATTTGATGACCTCCGACAATTCTCAGTGCCACAGCAGCACGACCGACCGGGGTAACTAAATCAAAATGTGCTCGACCTTCTCTGATTTCGATATCTGTCGCTCGTACATCCTCTGTAGGGCCTTCGCCGAAGGTAATTACTTTTATACCCATTCCATCAGCCATGTGAGGGGAAAAGGAGTCGTAACTTCCTAGAACTGCAACGCCATCCTTGTTCAAAGAGGCTATGAGCTCTTGCTTTGTTTGGGCGATTATTTCTTGCGAGCCAAATTCTCCAAGGTGGGCTGTGCCCACTTTCAACACGACGCCGATATCGGGGCGAGCAATATCGCATAGTCGCGCGATATCTCCCGAATGCCGAGCGCCCATTTCAAGAATGCAAAACTGTGTGTCGGGAGTGCAATTCAGGATTGTTAGTGGAAGCCCAATGTCGTTGTTATAGGACGCGTATGTGGCAACCGTCTCCCCGGCAAGGGACGTTACCCATGCAAGTAGATCCTTTGCCGTCGTTT
>CAIYBL010000089.1 GCA_903924485.1 uncultured Actinomycetes bacterium | reverse complement strand
TGCTACAAACGCCAGTGGCCTCAGTCCAGGTTCCTCCATTGCACCATTGCAATGTCATCGTATTCGTCGAAGATACATTTGATGATTGCGAAATTCCAATACTCGTTACTGCAATCGTTCCAGTGTTATTTATACTGAAATACTGTTGATAGGGACAGCCAGTGAATGTGACGTTTCGCCCGCTGGCGATTGCTTGAGTGGTTGGGGTCGAGATGGTTATCGATGAACCAGAAATTGAAAGAACTGTGGAGCCCGTCGCAAAGCCCGTTCTCGCCGCCGTCATACCCACCAGATAGGTTGGCGGGACGCTCGAAAGAGGGATTACCGTGGCACCTATAGCTATTGCGGCGGAAGTTGTTATCCGAAGCCCCTCCGTGCAAGCTCCGACGACCGCGAAGGTTGGGAGTGTGTAAGCCGTCAGATTTGTTGTTGCGGAATCCACGGACGGATAAACGATGGCGCTACCAGAACCAATGGTCTGTGGTGATGATTGACGCGTCACGGTCGTCAATCCAGCAAAAGCAAGATTGGCCTGCGTTGCACCGAGAAGCACAAAGAGTGCACTCAGTACAACACAGACCAATCTCTTCACAGCTTTTGCCTTTCTTTATTACCTAGCTACCAGGTGATTAACCGTTGGTTGTTACACCAGTGGCTTGGCGCTCACGCAAGACCCATGTAACAGAGGAGGTCAAGCCTGTGATCGTTCCACCTGCTGGAGTTGCGCCAGCGGTTCCATAACCAGGAATTACCTGACCATTTTGAATACCGCCGTTGATCCACACCTCGTTGTTTGTTGCATTAGGCAGCCCTACTGCAAACTGAAGATGCAAAATTGTTCCTGCACCAGCAAGTGATGTGATTCCAGTGAATGCAATTCCGTTTGCGCTCGCGCTAACGAGGGCGTTCAGACTTGTCGCGATTACCGTTGTAGCAGTTCCACCACAAGTGCCCGCTGGATATGTCCAAGCAACGGTGCACGAGGAAACAACTACTTGCAATCCGCGCGAAGCATCGCTTGAAAGGTTATTGGACGCTGCTACTCCAGCCGACAGTGCTAGACCAATTCCACCATTGGTCCCAGAGTTTGTGTATTCAATACCAACGGTACGCGTATCGCCAGGATTCATATTGGCGAAAGTGGCAGTAAATCCAGAACTTCCGGTAACAGCCGTCGGAGTATCAAACTTCAACGTACCCGAACTAATGGACTGTGGAGTCGAGTTATAGGAAATCGAATCCAGAGTTGCAGATGCGCCTTGGGTAACGGCACCTGTGCCGATGAGGGCAGCGACGACAAGAATCGATGTCTTCACAGCAATACTCGTTGGGCTTCCCTTAAATGAGAATATAGATTTTACATTCATGAATTTATCCCTAGCCGTTCGTATCAGTGGCAGCACGTGCTGCGGTGTAGATGGTCCAAGTGATTTGCGCGTTAAGACCCTGCATTGTCACCGTTGGATCGGCTAATGCACTGCCATCACGATTTGTTGGAGTTCCCGCATTTGCACGGCGCTCGTAGCGATCTGGAAGCGCTATATCAAACTTGAGGTAAGTCGAGACGCCAGCAGCTAAAGATGTTCCCGCAAAGGTTGTCTTATTGGCTTCATCTGTGATTCCAGACAATGGTTGATTTGTCGCAAGCACGCTCGATGAACCACCGCACTGGGCTGCTTCATTTCCAATCCATGTCCATGCTTGATCGCATGCTGTAACGCTGACATGCAGACCTTGCGTTGCGTTCGTTGTCATGACGCTGCCTACAGAATCATGAATCCATAGTGACAAGTCACCACCGCCGAGAGTTCCGCTATTGGTGTACTTAACAAAGCGATGCATGACATCGCCGGGTACGACCTTATCGATCGCAGTATTGAAACCAGCGCTTGATCCCACGCCAGCAGATCCTGGATATATTGGCGCGTTCAGGATCAGTGTTCCGTCAGTGACGCTATGGGCCGCTGAGTTCGCTGCGATTGCATCTAAGGTCGCGGATGCGCCTTCTGTGATTGCTATAGTGCCGACTGCTCCAGCAAGGAGCAAAAGGGATCCTTTGGCGATTAAACTAACAGCGCCGCCCTTCATACTAAAGAGCGAACTTCTTAAAGCCGCTGGTGATAGTGACATTCGTGCTTTCCTCACTTACTGGTAGTTGGATTTATGGCAGGGTCTTATGGGGAAGATGTGATGGCTCTAGCGGCTTAGTTATCGATAAACCGTTTCATTTGCTCGAGACGATCTTGTTCAAGCAATCGCCGCGCTTGTACAAGCTCGTCGTCATGCCTTGATCGATTTGTTGGAAAAGCGGCAGGGCTTAGCTCTTGCCGCCTAGTTTTGAAATACAGGGTGAGACCAATCAGAATGAAGATCATTACTCCAAAGCCCTTTACCAAAGTCGAAGAAAGTGAATTCAAGAGGTATCCGACTCGTGGAACGGTGTAAATCACTTTTCGAACTGGCTGAACTGCAGCAAAGCCAACTTCAGGATCCGCGATGGGGTTAGCATCACCTTTCATGGTGAGCTTCACGCCTTGGCCGTCTTGGGTCTTCTTAATCACTCTGTGAGCCGTCATCGCCCAGCTTTGAGGATTGAGATAGAGAACCACATCGCCAACATGTATCTGATTGGCAGGAACAACATCGGCGATAATTTCATCACCGGGTTTCATCGTCGGCTTCATGCTGCCTGACATGATCGTATGCACCGAAAGGCCAAAATAGGTAGTGAGCAAGGCTGGGGAAATTAGGACCAAGATGAAACTAATAACGAAAAGTCCATTAAAACGTGTGGTTTCCTTTTTCGTGGCTTGAATTGCCATCACTGATTCCTTTCGCCGATCGATCATGAGAAAACTTTTGTTAAGGAATGTTGCGCACCATTGGTCCAAAACATTTGGCGAAAGATAAACTGAGCCTTATCAGGACGGCAATTCCCCCACTTGAAATAAGAGATATTGGGGTGGAAACCCCCGCGTAAAATTTGCAAGGGGGTGTATAAGTAGGGTGAACCCAACTTCGAATATTCTGACCAGTCAAAGGGTTAACTCAGCATGCAAAGAGTGGCTTGCCCTATTAAATTTTTGCCATGACAACCGCGGTGGAAGCGAATCCAAGCCTTGATGTACTTGTCGTCGAAGATGAAAATTTCCAGCGGCTTGTATTAAGCGATTCACTGGCAGCCAATGGACTTAATGTTGTCGCTGGCGCAGCTAACGCGCAAGCAGCGATGAAACTATTTTACTTACACCGACCTGATGTAGTGACTCTCGATATCGATTTAGGTGAAGGACCCACTGGTATTGATATTGCACATGCAATGCGCGAAAAGGACCCTAAGGTGGCCATTGTTATGTTGACAGTGATCCCCGATCCACGATTGTTGCGACCTAACTTACGAACAGTTCCGCCGAATGTGGTCTATCTCGAGAAATCCAATATTGGCGCGCAAGAGGCGATACTCAACGGTATTCAAGAAGCAATCGAATTAAGCCGCAATCCTGAGAACAAGAGAGCCCTTCGATCAACTGGATATCATAAGAAGATACCACTCACCGATACACAAATTGAATTAATGCGATTGATCGCATTGGGGCTATCCAATGCAGAAATATCAAAGCGCCGTTTCACCACGGTGAAGTCAACGGAAAATTCTATTGCTCGTCTGGCAAAAATTCTCCACTTCGAACATGATGAAACAATTAATCAGAGAGTTCAGATTGCTCGTACTTATTTTAATTTGCTTAGAGGAAGATAAGTGAATGTTCGATATTTTGGAGCCAAAACGTTTAACACATACACCAACCGATCTGCAGGATTGCCTTGATCTTCTCTCGCACGAGATACATCTAGCCTCCACTGGTAGGCAAGATCTAGGTATTGCCGCCCGAAATATTAGACAGGAAGTGGCCGGCGAGCTTCGAGCACTTTCTCACCTCTATTGGAAGCAAGCGTCAGAAACTTTGCTTACCGATTTCGAGGCTCTAGAAAGATCGACTCACCTTAAAAAGTGGGCTCACTTCACACATGGTGAACTTCGATCTAGGTTCATGGCTATTGCTTTACTTCTTGATCAGGCACATCACGCGGGAACTGCCGCAGCCCTTAAGGGAGTGATCGAAGTTGCCCAAGAATTGCTTCATCAGCCAATAGAGCCACAAGTTAGCCATCAAATGTCTCTGCGTGAAGAGTTGGAGCTACGGGTAGGGCTCTGGGATTGCTTACTTCCTATTCGCCTTACCTGTGATGTTCAATCAGATATTCCGTTGCCGATCGTGCGGACCTGCGGATTGGCAGTGGAGGAAGCGATCAATAATGCTCTGCAACATGGAGCAGCAAATGGCGTTGATATCTCAGTCCAGCAGTTGGAGGATTCTTCTCTTGAGTTCGTGATTACTAACGATGGATGCCATGCCAGCAAACCGATTCCTGGAATGGGTTCGACCATTTACGACCTCGCCACAGGTGGGAACTGGTCACTAACGACTTCTGCTCCACATCGCACACAACTGCGCCTACGGGTTCAAACTGTCTTGCAAAGCTAAGGTTCCGCCCTCACTACGATAGGTGCATGCTTGTACGCAAACTTGATGGTGGTTTATCCACCGCCCTCGAAGCCAACGGCAATACATTAACCGGCTCACTCTGGACGGGCGAACTTTTACGCACTGCTCCCAGGGAGATCGAAAAAGCTCACCGCGACTTTGTACATGCAGGTGCGCAGATAATAATCACCTCCGCGTATCAACTTTCCTTTTCAGGTTGTAGCGCCCGCGGGTGGAGTAAATCTGATGTGATTTCAGCACTAAATCTTTCTACCCAACTTGCCCGTAGCGCCGCTGGCGATAATGACGTTCAGGTTGCCGCCAGTGTTGGTCCATATGGGGCCAGCCTTGCCGATGGTTCTGAATATCGCGGTCGCTATGGAATCTCACGATCGGCATTGCGCGAGTTTCATAAGCAACGGCTGGATATATTGATTGAGACGCAACCAGATATCTTGGCGAT
>CAIYBL010000088.1 GCA_903924485.1 uncultured Actinomycetes bacterium | reverse complement strand
TGCTCCCGCAACCGTATTTGGAATATCGTGCAATTTCAGATCGAGAAAGAGATCCGCGTCGCTTACTTCGCGAAGGCGCGCGACTCCCTCATATCCAAATGTTGCAAAAAACTCTAAACCAAGCTTGTAGGCGGCAATAGAGTCCTGCGTCGCTATTATCCATGAACGAGCTGTCTCGAAATCTGGAGTGTCTACAGCCAAGATTATTCTTCGTTTTGCTGGCATCAGTTCTCTCCCTCCATTTCAGTTGCATCATTTCTATGTGCAAAACCAACAGCTGATCGCAATGAGGTGAATCCTTTCTCTTCAAGGATTGCTCCCAGGGCAGTTTGAATGTCAATAGCTGCTCGAGGATTGCCAAATGTTGCAGTACCAACACTTACACCGCTTGCTCCAGCGAGAATCATCTCGAAGGCATCACGACCACTTCGAACTCCGCCCATACCTAGAATCGGAAGTTTAGGAAGGGCCTGATGAACTTGATAAATCGCGCGAACCGCAACAGGACGAATGGCAGGACCAGATAAACCGCCGGTCTTACCGCCAAGATGTGGTCGCATCGTATCTACGTTTATCACCATTCCTAAAAGGGTATTGATCAGAGCAACTCCATCTGCGCCAGCATCAACAACTTCACGTGCAATGGAAACGATATCTGTGACGTCTGGTGAAAGTTTTGCGATGATTGGCAAATCTCCACCCAAAGTGCGACGTACTCCATCAATTACAGCGCGCGCACTCACTGGATCGCAGGCAAAAACCATTCCACGATTTTCGACATTAGGACAGGAGATATTTACCTCGAGAGCAGAAATACCAGGCACGGAGCGAAGTCTGCGAGCAAGTGAGGCATATTCATCGACCGTCTCCCCCGCTATGGAAACAATTACTCGAGCTCCTTGGTCCACAAGCCAGGGGATGTCATTGGCGATAAAGGAATCTATTCCAGGTCCTTGCAATCCAATCGAATTGAGCATTCCGCTAGGGGTCTCGGCCATCCGTGGTGTCGGTCTTCCCGGACGAGCCTTAAGCATGATCGATTTAGTAACAACCGCGCCGATATTTTTTAGTGGAAAGAACTGTGCTAACTCGCGCCCAGAACTTGCGCACCCACTTGCGGTGAAGATAGGAGCAGGAAACCACGCTGGTCCTAGCGTCGTTGATAGATCAATAGTCATTCCTTGACCTCATTAACTTTACCGACGAGGTGCCAGGCAACGCGTGCACCGTCCATGACAGGTCCATCTATGCACGAGCGTTTCATGGAAATGGAGCCATCATCTTCCAAGACAGGTAGAACGCAGGTCATACACACACCGATTCCACAGGCCATAGATTCTTCCACTGCGCATTGATGAACCACACCGAGTGCGCCAGCAATGGTAGAGATCGCAGAGAGCATCGCCATGGGACCACACGAATAGATCACATCAATCGAGTCGTTGGAAATAATTTCCGCAAGAGAGTCTGTCACTCGTCCATGAATCCCCGACGTTGCATCCTCTGTATAAATCTTGAGCGAGTTGACTGAGCGCTTACCTTCTAAAGGTGCATAAATCTTTGGCGATGAACTTGCACCCAAGATCATATCTACGCGACAACCGCGCTCTTTTAATACCTCTGCAAGGCCAAAAAGCGGCGCGGATCCATAGCCGCCTCCGATAAGTAGGGTGTTGACAGGTTCTGTTGGGATTCCAAAAGCGGCGCCCAATGGTGTGACTACATCTAAAACTGCACCTTCACCTTGAGCACATAGCCATCGACTTCCAGAACCATGCGGGGCGACGATGAGCTCGATAGTGCCACCGTATTCTCCGCGATCAGAGACTCGAGAGATCGCAAAAGCCCGGCGCAGAATCATCGAGGAGTTATCTCCGCCAACTGAAATTGCAATAAAGTTGCCTGGACGACAATGCTTCACTACTTCTCCAACGCTGACCAAAATCTGATGGTATTGACCCACACGCTTATTGCTTAATACATGCGCTGGCAGTTGCTGAGCGTATCTATTAATCGCGCTCATATTAAAGCAACCATTCTTGAATTGATCTAACCCCAAGATCGCCCTTTTGCAGCGCTGCAATTCCCTCAACAGCAGCGCTAAATCCCGCGGTTGTTGTGATGCACGGGATAGAACGTTGGACAGCAGCAGTTCTGATTAACCAACCATCCTGGCGTGTTCCTCGTCCGACGGGTGTATTAATAATTAAATCCAATTCACCAGAGTTGATTAACTCAACGACCGTTCTCTCGCCAAAAAGTCCTGGCCCTTCGGAATTTTTACGCACCACTGCTGTCTCAATCCCGTTTTCAGCAAAGAAAGCGGCAGTGCCAGCAGTGCAGATGAGGTGAAAGCCCAGTTGTTGAAGAGCCCGAGCAGGGGCAACTCCAAATTTCTTATCTTTGCTGGCCAGCGAAATAAATACTTTCCCCTGTGAGGGAAGTGGACCGAATGCGCTGATCTGGCTCTTTGCATAGCTTTCGCCAAAGGTCGCAGCAATTCCCATAACCTCACCAGTGGATCGCATCTCTGGCCCAAGAACTGCGTCAACACCTCGTCCATCGCTTCTTCTGAATCTATTCCACGGTAATACTGCCTCTTTCACACAGACCCCGCGCGGGGTTGCCTCTTGCGCATCTGGCAAGACTCCCTCTGATTTGAGTTCGGCGATGGTAGTTCCTAGTGCGATTCGTGCAGCTGCTTTAGCTAATTGAACACCTGTTGATTTACTGACGAATGGCACAGTCCGTGAAGCGCGTGGATTTGCCTCAAGGACATAGAGGACTCCTTCGGCCATTGCGAACTGAATATTAATTAAGCCACGGACGTCAACGCCTTGTGCAATCTTGAGTGTTGCTTGGCGAATCTCTTCATGTGCCTCTTTTGTGACCGTCATTGCAGGGATGACGCAGGCACTGTCACCAGAGTGAATCCCTGCTTCCTCGATATGCTCCATTACTCCACCCAAGAATAGTTCTACGCCATCAAAGAGGGCATCTACGTCAATCTCAATCGCAGAATCAAGAAAGCGATCTACAAGAACGGGGTGATCTGGAGTGATATCCGTAGCGCGCGAGATGAAGCCCCCTAAGGATGCATCGTCATACACGATTTCCATGCCGCGTCCGCCAAGAACAAAGGAAGGTCGCACTAACACGGGGTAGCCAATACGGTGAGCGATATCGAGCGCTTCTTGATGTGTTGAGGCCATGCCGTAAGAGGGAGCGGTTAGACCCTTCACTGAAAGCATCTGCCCAAATGCGCCGCGCTCTTCAGCCATATTTATTGCCTCGGGACTTGTTCCGAGAATCGTTACCCCAGCCTCTTTCAATCCTGCAGCTAATGACATTGGAGTTTGCCCACCCAGTTGCGTGATGACGCCCAGCAGCGGACCCGCTAGCGATTCGGCATGAATGACCTCTAGGACATCTTCAAGGGTTAATGGTTCAAAATACAAGCGATCACTGGTGTCGTAGTCAGTGGAAACCGTTTCTGGGTTGCAATTGATCATGATCGTCTCGTAATCCATCCGACGAAGTTCAAAGGATGCATGGACGCAGGAATAATCAAATTCGATACCTTGACCAATTCGGTTAGGTCCGCTTCCCAAAATAATGACGGCAGGTCTTGTACGAGATCGAACCTCTGTCTCTTCTTCATAACTTGAATAGTGATACGGAGTAAATGCTTCAAACTCAGCTGCGCATGTATCCACCGTTTTGTAGACAGGTCTGATATTGAGACGATGACGAAGCTTTCGAACATCATCTTGCGACATATTTCTGATCTGCGCTATTTGTAAATCTGAGAAACCTAGTGACTTTGCACCCTTTAGTGTTTCAACATCAAGCTCAATCGCTAGCACTAAATCTCGTGCTGCTTGATTAATCGCTTCGATTTGCGTGAGATACCAGCGATCAATACGAGTGGCTTGATACACCTGCTCGATGCTGGCACCCGCCCAAAGTCCTTGTTGCACTTCCTTGAGGCGATATTCAGTAGGAATTGCCATCGCACGCAGCAACTCTTCCATGGAGTGGTCACTCATGGTTGTTGGAAAAGTAAACGGTGCTTCCTTACGCTCGAGTGAACGCATAGCTTTTTGCAAGGCCTCAGGGAAAGAACGCCCAATTGCCATCGCCTCACCGACGCTCTTCATTGTCGTGGTAAGACGCGGATCGGCGTCGGGAAACTTCTCAAAGGTAAAACGCGGCATTTTTACGACTACATAGTCCAACGTTGGTTCAAATGACGCTGGAGTTACCTTTGTAATATCGTTTTGAATTTCATCGAGCGTATAACCAATGGCAAGTTTGGTCGCAATCTTTGCTATCGGAAATCCTGTGGCTTTCGATGCAAGTGCGCTGGACCTGGACACACGCGGATTCATTTCAATCACGATGATTCGTCCCGTGTCTGGATTGACTGCAAATTGAATATTGCAACCACCTGTGTCCACGCCTACTTCACGAATAATTAGCAAGGAAAGATCCCGGAGTTTTTGATACTCAACATCGGTCAAGGTCATGGCCGGCGCGACGGTGATGGAATCTCCCGTGTGAACTCCCATAGGATCAATATTTTCGATGCTACAGACAATCACTACATTGTCGCTCTTATCTCGCATCACCTCGAGCTCGTACTCTTTCCAACCGATGATGGACTCTTCAAGGAGAACCTCAGAGGTCGGACTGTGGCGCAATCCTGCTCCAGCAATCTGCTCAAGTTCGGCGACGCTATATGCAATTCCGGAACCTAGGCCTCCCATAGTGAAAGAGGGGCGAACAACCACGGGGTAGTGCAATATCTCTGCCGCTGCAAAACACTCATCCATCGTGTGACAAATGATGGATTTAGAAGACTCTCCCCCAACTTTGGTCACAATCTCCCGAAATAACTCTCGATTTTCACCGCG
>CAIYBL010000087.1 GCA_903924485.1 uncultured Actinomycetes bacterium | reverse complement strand
GGCTCCCTAAAGGCAGAGCATGGAACTGGCCGAATCATGGCTCCGTATGTTCGTCGCCAGTGTGGGGACGAACTTTATGCCGTGATGGTGGAAGTTAAGAGATTGTGCGACCCTTCGAATTTGCTCAATCCAGGTGTTTTGATAAATGACAATGAACTCGTTCATATTCAAAACATAAAGAGCGCACCAACCGTTGATGCTGAAGTTGATCGCTGTGTTGAATGTGGTTACTGCGAGCCCGTATGTCCAAGTCGAGACCTCACGCTTACTCCTCGCCAGCGCATCGCAATTAGGCGTGCGACCGTACAGGCAACCAATGACGGAGACAGCTCTTTGGTTAGGGACCTCAATTCACGCTTTGATTACGATTCTCTTCAAACGTGTGCAGCCGACAGCATGTGCGCTGTGGCATGCCCAGTCCATATTGACACCGGCGAGTTGGTGAAGCGGTTGCGTTCAGAAAATCAATCGCCAACGGCGCAAATGGCAGGAGCGGCTGCTGCGCGAAATTGGGGAGCGATCACAACGGCCATTTCTAGGATGCTTACTCTTGCAAAAACAACTCCAGAGTTTCTCATTGTCGGCGCAAATAATCTTGGTCGCACTCTAATTAGCAAGGATTTACTTCCGATGTGGAGTTCGCATCTACCCAAAGGCGGGTCGGTTCGCAAGGGGATTACTCAAGAGAATGCTGACGTTCTCTATTTCCCGTCTTGCGTGAACTCGCTTTTTGGTTCGACCGGAGATGCTTTGGGCGTTGAGCGTTCATTTCTTGCCCTGTGCGAACGATCGGGAATCAAGGTTCGAGTTCCAGAAAATATTGCGACCTTATGTTGTGGTACTCCATGGAAATCTAAGGGAATGACCCGTGGCTACAGTGTCATGACCGACAAGACACGCGCTGCGCTACTTCAACCGCGTGATGAAAAGACAATTCCTGTCGTCTGTGATTCATCATCGTGCACGGAGGCGTTAGTGGGTCAGAAGATTGATGGCGTTGAAGACGTTATCGCCTTTATTGCAGAGCGAGTTCTTCCTGGTCTGCAGATCCGCCGGAAAGTAGCGTCAATAGCGCTCCATCCAACATGTTCGGGATTCCAGATGGGTTTAAACGCTGCGATGCTCGAAATCGCCAAGGCGATTTCAGAAGATGTCGTGATTCCAGAGAATTGGGCGTGCTGTGGCTTTGCTGGGGATAGAGGAATGCTCCATCCAGAGCTGACCGCGTCGGCAACCAAGAGTGAAGCCAAGGAAATAAACGCACGCACCTTTGAAAAATATGCTTCTAGCAATAGACCATGTGAAATCGGAATGTCTACTGCGACAGGTAAAGAGTATGTGCACCTACTGCAAGTTCTTGAGGAAGTTACGCGACCATGAGTCGTGTGGACTTAAGCCCACTTCAAATTAGCGAGATTCAAAAGTTAATTTCGGGGAAGGTAAGCACCAACCAATCAGTCTTAGAACAACACAGCCATGATGAGTCTGCATTTCCACCCGTCATTCCTTCGGCGGTGGTACCAGTGATTTCAACTCAAGAGGTCTCGAATGTTTTGGCTTATTGCAATCTCCATAAAATCCCAGTCGTTGCTTTCGGGGCGGGCACTTCACTCGAAGGTCACGTCGTTCCGTTACACGGTGGAATCAGTCTTGACCTCACGGGTATGAACAAAATACTTGAGGTCAGTCCTGATGATTTACTCGTTCGCGTGGAAGCTGGCGTTACGAGGATGGCTCTTAACACCAAATTGGCCAATGATGGAATCTTTTTCTCGGTAGATCCGGGCGCGGATGCGACGCTAGGTGGCATGGCGGCAACAGGGGCTGCTGGCACGACAACAGTTCGATACGGATCAATGCGCGAAAATGTTATGGCCCTCACCGCCGTTTTGGCCGATGGCACAGTTATTCACACGGGCAGGGGTACTCGTAAACTCTCTGCTGGGTATGACTTAACCAGGCTAATTGTTGGCTCTGAAGGTACTCTGGCAATCATCACAGAGTTGACCCTTCGCGTCTTTGGAATCCCTGAAAAAATGGCTGCAGCTGTTGTTCGCTTTCCTACTTTGAACGATGGAGTCGCCGCAGCAACTGCAATAGTCCGATCAGGAATTGCGATAGCGCGTTGTGAATTTTTGGATGCGCAATGTATTCGCAATCTTAATTCTCATGAAAAAATGGGAATGCTTGAAGCGCCAACGCTATTTTTTGAATTTCACGGTAGCCCTCAAGGGGTTATTGAAGATGCCCAAAGCGTCAAAGAGATCGTTTCTGAATTTGCTGGTTCGGCCTTTGAATGGACCAGTGACGAGGGCGAAAGAAGGAAGTTGTGGCAAGCCCGACATAACGCACATTGGGCGGCTCTGGCTGCTCACCCAGGAATGCGTGGAGTGAGTACCGATATGGCTGTTCCGATGTCGCAACTGTCGGTAGCAGTATCTATGGCGCAAGAAATACTTGAATCACACAGATTCCCATTTTCCATTTTGGGGCACGTTGCCGACGGAAATTTTCATTGCTCAATTATCACTGATCCCAGTAAACCTTCAGAAAGAGATGAGATTCGGGAGATTGTTCATGCAATGACTATGAAAATCATTGCAATGGGTGGGACTTGTACGGGAGAACATGGCATTGGTGCCGGCAAAATTGATGAACTCGTTGTTGAGACGGGAGCGGAGGCGGTTTCCGTTATGCGCTCAATCAAAAAAACTCTCGATCCTCATTGGATATTAAATCCAGGCAAGATCTTTGTGGCATAAAAAATCCTCTAGACGCCGGATGCATCTAGAGGATTCTTTATAGGAAGTTCTTTATTTTATGACTTTTTAGGTGCTTTGCCATCTGTTTTCAGTGGCTTGGCCGAATTCTCAGCGCCCTCGCCGTTTTCACCCTTTTCACCCTTTTTTGGCTTTACTGGACGAATTGGTTCATGAGGCTTCACAGGGGGAACCCCTGGTGAAATCGCAGCGAGCGCGGCTGTTCGGATTGAGTTAGCGGTTGCAATTGCAGCATCGCGTGTAGCAATGGCAGCAGTTTTTTGTGCCGCGGTGGCATTGGGATTAGTGGCTAGAAATGTTTGAAATGTGGCTCGAGCGCTAGCAAGTGCAACATTGAAGGTCGTATTAATGACTTTGCGCTTATCTTGATTTGCTTGCTTAGCCGCCTTATAGGTAACCATTGCCGCCTGATACACAACCAAGTCAGCCTTATATTTTGTAAGCGCTACCTGGTAGGCAGCAAGGGCTGTAGCAGTTGCAGAATCAAAGGGATTGTTTATAGCAAGCGGCGCGATAATTTTCGGAGGCGATGTGGGTGTTGTGTCAGCGCTAGCTGAGGTGGTTGAACCAAGCACAAGTGCGACCCCGATTACGGTAACTGTGAAAAAGCTCTTTCTTTTCATGATCTGACCTTTCGAACCCTGATGGTGTGGAGCTAAAGCGCTGTGCTTATGTGCAGATAGTGCCCCCCCACTTTGTGCCTTTTCTGTGAAAAAGCACCCTTTTCCTTGCGGAAATCTAGGCGTGCCACACGGGGAGCGCAACCTTGGGTACCCTCGTGCCAAGGGAGGTGTCTATGTCGCAGGGACTCATAATGATCGTGGATGACGAAATCGGTGTGCGTGAACTGCTTACCGATGCCTTGCGCCTAAGCGGTTTTGAAACGATCGAGGCAAAAGACGGGATGAGCGCTTTGACCGTGCTGCGCAAAGCTAAGCCGGATTTATTGATCATCGATATCAATATGCCGATCATGGATGGCTTTGAATTGCTCGAGCGATTGCGAGAATCTGGAAACAGCGCACCTGCCATTATGTTGACGGCGCGTGGAGATAGGCAAGACGTTGCAAAAGGATTGCGTTTGGGTGCGGACGATTATGTAACTAAGCCGTTCGGACTAGAGGAATTAATTCTTCGTGTTCAGGCCGTCCTACGCAGGACTAAGCCGGTCCTTGGTGAACTCACAATTTTAACATGCGGTCCTATTTCACTAAATGAGGATACGTACGAAGTCACTTTCCAATCAGAGCCCGTTGATTTATCAAAAACTGAGTTTAAATTGCTGCAACACTTGCTGGCCAACAAGGGCCGAGTCCTCAGTAAATCAAATCTACTCTCGGCCGTATGGGAGATTGATTTCGATACTGATTCCAGTGTCGTAGATACCTATATTTCATATCTGCGGCGCAAGTTTCATAAAGATGGAGTCGAGTGCATTAAGACTGTGCGCGGGGTTGGTTTCCAAATTGTTGAGCCAAAACCAGGTAAATGAAACTTCGCACGCGTATAACGATTGTTACCGCGACTGTAACCACTCTTAGTGCCCTTGTTATAGGCGCTGTAGCGATTACCTCTTCACGAACGTCGGCAATTGCACTCATTGATCAATCTTTGACCAGCGTTGCTAAAGCAATCCATGGAAATAGTAATGACGCTTTATCCCAAGCAATCTATTCTGGAAAACAAAGTGATTTAGCACTGACTATCGTTTTCTATTCTGGGGACAAAACCGGAGCCGTTTTAACAGATTCAAAGTTGAACATTGTGCCAAATCCCACCCCATTGTTAGTGAAGAAGAGTTCATTAAAGCCGCAGACAGTGCCTGGTCTTAATCCTTATCGTTTAGAGACCGTTCCTTTAACGAATGGCGAATATCTGGTTGTTGCGGCTTCGCTAAAAGATGCAGATGCCCGACTTCAATCGGAACTGCTGCGCTTACTTATCTATATGTTTTTTTGCTTGCTAATTGCTGGCATGAGCACGTGGTTGTTCGTCCGCAGGGATATGCGCAAAGTGGAGGATCTCATTGACTCGGCGACGTTGATTTCAATAGGGAAGGCGACTCCAGAATTGCCTGTCTCCCGCGGTAATTCGGAAATTGATCAACTCACGAGAGCGCTCAACCAGATGGTTGCCACCTTGCAGCATGCCACTGAGCTTGAAGAGGAGTCCAACAACCGTATGCAGGAATTTATGGGCGATGCGTCTCATGAGTTGCGCACACCTCTAACTGTCGTGAAAGGTTATGTGGAATTACTTTCAGGTTCTGCAATGACCGATCCAGAGAAGAGGAAAACGGCTTACCTTCGTGTCCAGTCCGAAATCCTTCGTATGGAGTCACTGATCCAAGACATCTTGTTTTTGGCAGAGTTTGGGCAAAAGCGAGTAGTAGATGTCGAGACCATTGAAATTTCCCAGTTACTTCTTTCTCATGCCGGAGATTTTGCCACGCTAAACAAAGCTCGCTCCGTTGAAATACAGATTGAACCCAACGTTGAGATTCAAGGTTCGGATGCGCACCTGGCTCGTCTTTTCAGTAACGCATTTGGAAATATCTCGCGCCACACCCCAGCGAGCGCCCCAGTGCGAGTTGCTTTAACTGTGCGCGAAAACTCTGCGCACATCACCATTGAAGATGGTGGACCTGGTTTACCGGAAAGTGCCTACACCCAAGGAATACAAGGATTTCAGAGATTTGATCGCTCTCGTTCGCGAGAAAACGGAGGCTCTGGTTTAGGAATGAGCATAATTCTGGCTATCGTTCACGAGCACGGGGGATCTGTTTCCCTCACCAAGAGTGATTTGGGCGGACTTAAAATGACGATCGTGCTTCCATGTCGCTAACGTTGGAAGAGGCAATAACTCAAGCCGCTGGTTTGATCTGCGATACAAATACTTTTGTCCGCGCGGTTTTATCGGGGCGTCGGCGCAATATGCAAACACAGACAACAAGAATCGATATTCGTCCAGTAAGGATCAAAGTGAGTATTTTGTTGCAGATCATAGAAAACGACGGTCGCCAAACAACGACGACAAACGTTGAGCCTAAGACAATTGAAATTGAAAAGTTGCTTTCGAGCGGATATGCAAATATTTTAGTTGAGCACGCGCAAGGGTCAATGTCGATACGCATCACTAAAAAACAACAACCATTAATTCACTTTGAGACTGGCGCGAACAATCAGAATCTGGAGCACGACAGAGTGAAGCCACGATTGCTTGACTCAGCTGATCCTTTTCTCAAAGAAGTGGGCATTTCAGATAGCGCGGGGCATATCAAGCCCTCTAGGCAAGATAAGTACAAGCAGGTTGAAGAGTTCCTACGACTTTTGGCACCCGCCTTGGATGCTGCGATTGAAGCAGGCCATATCCCTAGACCAACACCTGCGAAACCTCTAAAAATTGTTGATTTAGGGTGTGGTCATGCGTATCTAACTTTTGCCGCACATCAGTATTTGCGCAGCACGGGGATCCCTATTCATGTGACAGGTATTGATGTTCGCAAGGATTCTCGAATCCGAAATGAGGCAATAGCCCGAAGTCTTGGCATTGAGTCCAGCATCGAATTTCGAGCGGAAGAGATTTCTCAGACAACACTGACTGGCGCTGACGTAGTTATAGCCCTTCATGCATGCGATACAGCAACAGATGATGCAATTGCTTGGGGGATCAATAATGACGCCAAGTTATTGTTGGTTGCACCGTGCTGCCATCACGATTTGCAATCACAAATGCAAACCTCACCTGAGCCATGGTCTTTAGTGACACGACACGGCTTAATGAAAGAGCGAATTGCAGATTTACTCACCGACTCACTGCGTGCCCAAATTCTCAAACTTCATGGATACAGAACTGACATTGTGGAGTTCGTCGGCGGGGAACACACGCCAAGAAATCTCATGATCCGGGCAACGAAGACTGGCGCCAAGCCCGACCTCGCTGAGCAGCAACGTTATGAAGAATTGGTTCAAATGTGGGGTGTTGAGCCTGCCCTGGCGCTAAAAGTGCACCAATAAAGTAGGGATTCTCCCAGATTAGTAGTCTAGGGTTATCAGAGACTTCCAAATCGAGGGCGGACAATGACAATCCATTTTGGCAAACAAGGTCGACTCATCGTCGGCGTTGTTGTGGGATTGCCCTCAGCGGTGTGGCCGCTTATGGAGTCGGTGTCGCCAATACACCTGAATCTGGATACCTATTGTGTGCAAATACGACATCAAAGGTTGTCACCTTCAATGGAACACTTAAATGTCCTTCAGGTTCTACGAGCCTTGAACTTGGCGCAAGAGGCTCCATGGGTGCAACCGGTGCGCGTGGATCAAATGGCGCACAGGGCATAGATGCAGATGCCTCGCAAAATGTTTATTACAAAGTAGTTCCGACTCAAGATATTCCCCTCAACGTTGTAGCGAACGCCTCATCCCCTACAGCTAGTTTCCAAGGTGTTGTTATGGCCATTATTTTCCCAAATGACATGCCGTTGGGTTTCTATGAACTCGACGCCCATATCTCAGGGCTCTGGAAGAGCGCAACAATCACGAATGCACCGACAGTTTCTTGTTACTTTCAATTCAGAAAAGATTATGATCGCGATCGCTCAGTAGTTTTTGGTGTGGCAAAGCAAGATTTTGTTCGTTGGACCGGAATAAATATGAGCCCATTGGGGCAAGTCGATTTTAAAAGCGTTTTAGATGACCCTATGTACCTCGTGTGCAAGAGTTCAGGCGCAATTACAGGCATGTCAGGGATCATTCATGCAACGCCTTTTACGAGCTATGAACCAATGAAATCCACTACGCCAATGATTCCTTTGAAGCCTAGTTCTTATTAATTTGCGCGACTTGCTAGCGAACGAGATCGCCACCAAAATCTAGGCCTTCGATCTCGGCGATTTTTCTTGTAATCGCTTGAAGAACCCGCAGGTCACTTATTGCTGTTGAGATATCGCTTCCTCTTTGCGTTGACGTCGCGACCATATCTGCAAATTCTTCTAGCTCGGTTTCAAAAGCACCAACGTAAGACCCATATTCAGCTTTTTCGAGCCCTCCTGCAGTGTTAGTGATGCTCGTTAGTTTTGTCGGAAAGCGCAAGAAATAGGGACTTCCAAATTGCAGATGATGAGAGGAATGCTCGCCTACCCACATTACTTCTTCTTGGTATTCAGGATAGCTCTCGATGTAGAGCCATCTCAAAGTAATTCGGACATCATCGGCAGTCCGCGCTAAAACGATGATGGATTCGGTATTTGTATCTGCGGGCCATCGATCAACATAATCGACCGTGGCAATTTCTAGCCCAAGGGCGCGTAAAACAGACAACTCATGGATCAAACTTCCGCAGAGCACATTCGTATAGAAAGATCCAAGATGTGGCGCAAAGGCACCTAGCGCCTCCTCCTGAATTGCCTTGTCTATGGAAGCAAATTTACTTCGCAATTCTTGTGATGGCGCAGGTTGGTTGAGTGAAACCTCTGATGTGGCCAGCTGACTATCTCCACTTGGGTGCAAGACAAGTACATCAACCGTTCGTGGCTTTCCATCATTGGCGATCAAACGAGCAGCTTGGCGCACCGCGTGGTCGTGCGTTTTCATATATCCGATCATTAATTTCTTTTTACTGGTATCTAGAGCCGATTTAATTTCAGAGATCTCACGTTGTGTATAGGCCAAAGGCTTTTCGCAGAAAACATCTAACCCGGCCCCAAGGGCACGTATAACGAGATCCGCATGAGATCCCGAGTTAAGGATTAGTACTGCATCTAAGTTTCCGACAGCGAACATTGCGTCCGCGTTGGCGAATTGTTTGTCTGGTGCAATAGCAAAACGCTCACCTAGACTTACGACTGCCTTTTCATTGAGGTCAAAGAGCGCGTTTATCTGGAAAAGATCGCTTCGCCTTGTCAAGATCGGCAAATGAACTGTCGAAGTAACTGCGCCGGCTCCGATAATTGCTATGCGAATCTTTCCCATGATGTGTCCTTACTTTCTTCGTCGAAATCCTTAGGAGGTATCTCCATGTTTTATTGTTGTATCCACTGTGCATTCTAGATAACCTTGTCAATTATGACATTAAAATTTGGTACCGCCCCCGATTCATGGGGTGTTTGGCTTGCCGAGCATCCCACCCAACCACTGTGGCCCCAGTTCCTAGATGAGGCGGCATCTACGGGTCACCATTTAATTGAACTTGGACCATATGGATATCTTCCGACCGATCCCGGAGTTTTGGCACATGAGCTTTCATCTCGCGGACAATCACTTATTGCAGCAACTATGGTCGCTGAAAATATGCACGCGCCTACCCATCGCGCTGACATCCTGGCTGAAGTTCGCAAGATTGCAACGTTGGCCAGTCCGCTAGGTGCTAAATATTTTGTCCTTATGGCCGAGGGATACCTTGATTCCGAAGGCAATGCACTCACACCAACTTCACTAGAAGGAAGTGATTGGACCAATTTCGTTGACACTTGCGATGAAGCTGGGAGATTGCTTGTAGAGGAATATGGAATGGTTCTCGCATTTCATCCTCACGCGGATTCAGTCGTTGAATATGCGTGGCAGGTAGATAAGTTATTGGATGATTCAGATTCGCGATTTACTCAACTTTGTTTAGACACTGGTCATTACGAATACCGCGATGGTGATTCAGCGGCTTTACTTCGCGAAAGGTATTCACGAATTCCTTATCTGCACCTTAAAAGCGTGGAAGCAGCTGTTCGCCTGCGGGCAATGGCCGAGGGTCTCTCCTTTGGAGATGCCGTTGGCTTGGGCGTTGCCTGTGAGCCATCATTGGGGAGCGTCGATTTCGCGGCCATTGCTAAGGCGATAGAGGATATTAATTGGAACGGCTTTGCCATTGTGGAGCAGGATATGTTCCCTTTGCCGGCGCTAGATATTCCAGCACCGATTGCCAAGAGGTCGCGAGAGTTTTACAACAGCTTAGGTTGGACTAACTAGATAGGAGCAATCATTATGAGTAAGTCGGCAATCAAAATTGCGGCAGCACCAATTTCTTGGGGGGTCTGTGAAGCTCCTGATTGGGGCTACCAAATGGATCCCGAGCGTGTGCTGCAGGAAATGTCGTCATTGGGTTTTAGCGCAACTGAATTTGGCCCGGATTTCTTCTTGCCGTCAGACCCTTCAGCAAGGGCTGCGCTATTGAAGTCTCACGGGATGGTCGCCGTAGGTGGCTTTGTCCCTGTGGTTTTGCATCAAGCTAGCCACGATCCTCTGCCTGGCATCGTAAAAGTTCTTGCCGCATATCCGGCAGCGGGTGCAGGAGTTCTCGTACTTGCAGCGAGTACTGGCGTTGAAGGTTATGACGACAAGCGACCTGAGCTTTCCGACTCCGAATGGGAGATCGTATTTCGCAACCTAGATCGCATCCGTGACTATGCAGCGACCCTCTCCATCACAGCAGTGTTGCATCCCCATGTCGGAACCATGGTGGAGAGCGAAGGTGACATCATGCGCGTTTTGCAAGGTTCAACAATTCCTTTTTGTTTAGATACTGGACATATGTTGATTGGTGGAGCTGATCCCGTTGCATTTTCGGCCAACCATGCAGATCGAATTGCACATACCCACTTTAAGGATGTAGATCTCAGTTGGGCTAAGAAAGTTCAAACGGGAGAAATTTCTTACTACGATGCATGTGTCCAAGGAATGTATCGCCCATTGGGCCAAGGAGATCTCGATGTTCGCGCAATAGTCAGAAATCTCTTAGGTGCCGGCTACGACGGTTGGTTTGTATTGGAAGAGGACAATGTCCTGGCATCTGCCCCGGCAGTCGGTGGCGGACCTCTCCTAAACGCCAAAGCCAGCGTGGACTACCTCCGAGGCGTGGTTGATGAGTTTCTCGCCTAATAGATAGGCTTAGCTCATTCCACTCATCTATTTATTGGAGAAATAATGCGCCATCGTCATGGGAGCGCCCTTAAGGCGCCCTTCACTGTTTTACTCATGATCACTGCCGTATTACTGAGCTCCTGCGGAGGTAAGAGCGTGACTGATTCACAAGGAAGTCTTCCTGTAGTAACTGGCGCAGCTGGTAGCGCACCGACAATCTCGGCGCCTTCTGGTAAACCTCCAACAACGCTCGTAACCAAAGACATTATTGTTGGAAGCGGAACAACCGCGGTTGCCACATCAACCATGACAGTCCATTACACATTGATGGCTTGGTCAACGGGGCAGGTAGTTGAGTCTTCATGGACATCCGGAAGCCCGGCAACATTCCCGCTAGCAAACGTTATTAAAGGCTGGCAAGAGGGTATTCCTGGCATGCAAATTGGGGGGCGCCGTCTCTTGGTGATTCCACCTGATCTTGGATATGGCGCAGCAGGTGGTGGCCCAATTGGTCCCAATGAAACTCTTATTTTCGTTGTTGATGTAGTTGGTATCGCCTAATGAGTAATTTACCTGTAGTCGCTCACTGGATTGACGGAGCCGAATCTCCTAGTACCTCTGGGCGCACAGCTCCGGTTTATGACCCAGCGTTGGGTATTGAAACCAAGCACGTTGCATTGGCAAACGCCGCGGAGATAAACAGGGCTGTTGCATCGGCCAAGGCTGCTTTTCCAGCGTGGCGCGATTTGTCACTGGGACGTCGCCAAGCAATCATCTTTAACTTTCGCGAACTGCTCAATGCGCGAAAAGGCGAGTTGGCTGCGATCATCACTTCAGAGCACGGCAAAGTTTTATCCGATGCTCTGGGTGAAGTAACGCGAGGCCAAGAAGTTGTGGAGTTCGCTGTTGGAATGCCTCACATGATGAAGGGCGAGTATTCCGAGAACGTATCAACCGGTGTAGATGTTTATTCAACTCGTCAACCATTAGGCGTCGTTGGAATCATCAGTCCGTTCAATTTTCCCGCCATGGTTCCTATGTGGTTTTTCCCGATCGCTCTTGCTGCCGGAAATACAGTTGTACTAAAGCCGAGCGAGAAAGATCCATCCGCTGCGATGTGGATGGCGGCGCTGTTGAAAGAGGCTGGAGTGCCAGATGGCGTCTTCAACGTTCTGCATGGAGATAAAGAGTCCGTTGACGGTCTCTTGGCCCACCCAGATGTAAAGGCAATCTCATTTGTGGGCTCAACTCCGATTGCACAATATGTGTATGAGACTGGCGCTCGCGCTGGAAAGCGTGTTCAAGCACTTGGTGGAGCCAAGAATCACATGTTGGTTTTGCCAGATGCTGATCTTGAACTTGTTGCAGATTCTGCTATTAATGCAGGTTTCGGATCTGCAGGAGAACGTTGCATGGCAATCTCTGTTGTTGTTGCAGTGGAACCAGTGGCCGATGCCCTCATTGAGAAGATCGTCTCGCGCATGAATGGTCTCAAAGTTGGCGATGGTCGCAGGTCTTGCGACATGGGCCCACTTGTCACCAAAGTCCATCGTGACAAAGTTGCCTCATATATCGAAATTGCTGAAAAAGATGGCGCAAAGGTTGTCGTTGATGGTCGCGATATCACGGTAGATGGCGACTCAAATGGTTTCTGGCTTGGACCTACTTTGATTGATCACGTACCAACAACATCTAAGGTCTACACAGAAGAGATCTTTGGTCCAGTTCTTTCTATCGTTCGCGTTAAGTCTTACGACGAAGGAGTTGCGCTGATCAATGCTGGCGCATTTGGAAACGGTACGGCAATTTTCACCAACGATGGCGGCGCTGCCCGCCAATTCCAACGTGAAATTGAGGTCGGAATGATCGGCATCAACGTTCCTATCCCTGTTCCCGTTGCCTACTTCTCATTCGGTGGTTGGAAGAATTCCCTCATGGGAGACACCAAGGCTCATGGCGCCGAAGGTGTTCACTTCTACACTCAGGGCAAAGCAATCACTAGTCGCTGGCTTGATCCAAGTCATGGCGGCATCAACCTCGGATTCCCTCAGAACGTCTAATCACTATGGTCGTCGACAAGTGGTTCTATCCGCGTCAGGCCCTATCAAGGGCGTCGTGGGAATCGGTTGTCGATGACTCTATTGAAGGCTGGAACTACGTAGGAATTCGGGTTGCATCTTTAGAGACCGGTCAAACGTTGGTTTTGGATGCGCTACCAGTGGAGCGCATTATTGTTCCGCTGGCTGGTTCATTTGATGTGAGTTATTGCCGTGACAATGAATCGGTAAGTACTCAGCACTTATTTGGACGCACAAGCGTTTTTGAAGGCCCCTCGGATGTTATTTATCTTTCATCGGGAATAGGCGCCACCATTACTGGGATCGGACGGGTGGCTGTTGGTGAGGCGCCTACGGAGGAAATATTTCCTGTCGCATATGTACCACGGGAAAATGTGGCAATAGAAATGCGCGGAGCTGGTAAGTCAAGCCGACAGGTGCATAATTTCGGAACGCCGGCCAACCTTAGCGCCAGCCGCATTATTGTTTGCGAAGTAATCACGCCAGCAGGAAATTGGTCGAGCTATCCAGCTCATAAGCACGATCAGTACATTCCAGGGAAAGAGTCTGAGCTTCAAGAGATTTATTATTTTGAAACGGCGATCGAACGCGGGCAGGTTGGAAATGACGCAGCTGATCCATTCGGATACATGCGAAATTACAGTTCCCCTGCAGGTTTCGTCGACACACTTGTAGAAGTACGCACGGGTGATATCGCTCTCGTTCCGTATGGATGGCACGGTCCGTGCGTTGCCCCACCTGATTACGACATGTACTACCTCAATGTTATGGCGGGCCCAGGACCAGAGCGCACGTGGTTAATTTGTGACGACCCCGCGCATGCATGGGTGCGTGATTCATGGCCCAATCAGGCTGATGACCCGCGACTTCCATACAGCGCACAAACATTGGATAGTTAGGGGAAATGCTGATGACCACACGTCGAATGACAGTTAGCCAGGCACTGGTTGAATTCCTAGCCCATCAATGGAGCGTCGATGGCGATATAAGACAACGGACAATTGCAGGAACCTTCGGAATTTTTGGTCATGGCAATGTCGCAGGCGTTGGGCAAGCACTTAAACAGCTGTCGGTCGAGCAACCATTGTTGATGCCTTATCACCAAGCTCGCAATGAACAAGCGATGGTTCATGAAGCAGTTGCCTACTCACGAATGCAACGACGACGATCTACATTTGCATGTACCGCATCCGTTGGACCTGGTGCATCAAATATGTTGACGGGCGCAGCCCTTGCCACGATCAATCGCCTTCCAGTTTTGCTTTTACCCTCAGATACATTTGCAACACGAGTCGCAGATCCAGTTTTACAGCAGTTGGAAATTCCGAGTGATGCCAGCATTTCAGTCAATGATGCGTTTAAACCTTTGTCTAGATTTTTTGATCGCATACAACGTCCTGAACAGTTATTTTCCGCAGCCTTATCAGCGATGCGCGTCTTGACCGATCCAGTTGAGACTGGGGCGGTAACTATTGCGCTACCTGAGGATGTGCAAGCCGAGTGGCTTGATGTGCCCGCAGAGTTTCTCGCTGATCGCGAATGGGTTATTCGCCGTCCACGTCCAGACCGCGGCTCTATTCATGAGGTCATGAAAGCAATTGCTTTGGCCAAGCGCCCAATGATTATTGCTGGCGGAGGCATTGTGTATTCCGATGCCCATGAGGCGCTTCGCAATTTCGTGGAAGCAACAAAAATTCCTGTAGGCACATCGCAGGCAGGAGTCGGATCCCTTCATTGGCAGCACCCACAACTTCTTGGCGCTGTTGGAGCAACGGGTACTACCGCAGCCAATCGAATGGCGGCCCAGGCTGATCTCATCATCGGAATCGGCACTCGATATAGTGATTTCACAACTGCCAGCCGTACAGCTTTTCAAAATCCTAATGTGCGCTTTATTAACATCAATGTCACCTCATTTGATGCGCTAAAACTTGGAAGCAGCATGCCAATCGTCGCTGATGCCCGTGAGGCACTTACCGAACTTACAAATGAAGCAGGCGATTACAGAATTGATCCATCCTATGAGAAAGAATATTCGGGGCAGATTTCTGCGTGGACGGCCACCGTTGATGCCGCCTTTGCTCCTTCAGGGCTAGCGCTGCCAAGTCAATCCGAGATTATTGGAGCAGTGCAGAAAGCATGCGCTGATCGTGATGTTGTAATTTGCGCGGCAGGTTCTTTGCCAGGAGATCTGCATTAGCTGTGGCGGGTACGTGATGATTTGGGATATCACGTTGAATATGGGTATTCCTGCATGGGATATGAAATTGCTGGTGGGCTAGGCGTTAGAAGAGCAGCACCGGACCGAGATGCCATAGTTATGGTCGGTGATGGTTCTTACTTGATGATGCATACTGAAATAGTCACAGCCGTTGCTGAGGGATTAAAGATCATCATTGTGCTCATTCAAAATCACGGTTTCGCGTCAATTGGCAAACTTAGTGAAGATATTGGTTCACAACGATTCGGAACCAAGTATCGTTTTCGAAATGCTGAGGCCAATAATTTCGATTCTGGTTCTGCCTTACCAATCGACCTTGCTACTAATGCTGAAAGCCTCGGAATTCAGGTTATTCGCGTTGAATCAAGCCCTAACGCGATCGCTGATTTAAGCGCTGCCATGGCAAAGGCGAAAGCGTCGAACACCGCTACATTGATTCACATCAATAGCGACCCACTACTTTTTGCTCCAGATAATGAGAGCTGGTGGGATGTTCCAGTAGCTGCCACATCCACGCTTGAAAGCACTCAAAGCGCTCGTATTGAGTATCTCGAAAACAAAGCGCACCAAAAGCCCCTACTAGGTGAAACCAGATCCTAGAAAGATATTCAGAAAGGTTGACCGTGACTAAGAAACTTCGTTGGGGATTTTTGGGCGCAGGAGGTATTGCTCCTACTGTCGCTACAGATTTTCAGTATGCAGGGATCACAATTCAAGCCGTCGCCACTAGAGATCTTGTGCGTTCAAATGCTTTTGCCGATAAATTTGGGATTCCCAATCGGTATGACAGTTATGCAGCTTTGGTGGCCGACCCTGAGGTAGATATTGTTTATGTTTCGACCACGCAGAATTTTCATCACAGAGATGCCCTTATGGTGATTAACGCTGGCAAGCACCTTCTCCTTGAGAAACCCTTCACGCTTGATGCAGATGAAGCCTCCGAAATTCAGGCCGCTGCTAAGGAGAAGCAAGTCTTCGTGATGGAGGCAATGTGGACTCGCTTTCTTCCCACGATGGTTGAACTATTCAGACTCCTAGAAGAAGGCGTTATTGGTGATCCAAGAATTGTTTACGCCGATCACAGTCAACATTTGTTACCCAAGAGAGCTCCAAGGCTGTGGAATCCAGCATTAGGCGGGGGAGCACTTCTTGATTTGGGGATCTACCCAGTCTCCTTTGCGGCCCGCGTCTTGGGACTTCCGTCAGAAGTAGTCGCGCGATCGACATTAACCGAGAGTGGAATTGATGAGATCACGTCAATCATTTTCCGCTATGAGAACGGGGCTCACGCCATATTAGAAACCAGCATGGTTACCGCCGGTCCTGTTTCAGCCACGATTCACGGAACGCAAGGGCGCATAGAAATTGATCGGCCTTTCTATGAGCAAACCTGGTTCACAGTGTTTGATCTCGGTAGCGCAATTGTCCAAAGGTATCAAAAGGAAATTGATGGCCGCGGAATGCAGTATCAAGCTGTTCACGTGGAAGAGTGCATTAAATCTGGTCTACGTGAAAGTCCCATCATGACCTTGAGTGAATCTGTATCGCTGATGAAATTGATGGATGAGATGCGATCCCAAACCGGAATCACTTATACGCAGTTATAGCGCTCCATGTGGATCGCCAATCCAGGTAAACTCCTCGGATGTCTCCCGATAAAGCAGTCGTAGCGAAATTGCCGGCGAAAGCCAGAATTTTGTTGGCTGGGGTGCTTTTATCATCCATCGGAAACGGTCTTGTATTGCCGTATCTGTTTGTCTATCTTCATAATGTTCGTGGGATAAGTTCGGCGTTAACAGGAATGATTGTTGGCTTCGGCGCATTTGTTTCCCTTGCAGTTTCTCCCTTGATCGGAAATGTCATAGATCATTGGGGTCCAAGACCGGTGCTTCTGGTCTCCCTCGTGGTTTCTGGAGTGGGATATGCCGAGCAGGCAACGGTGCATTCACT
>CAIYBL010000086.1 GCA_903924485.1 uncultured Actinomycetes bacterium | reverse complement strand
TGGTGGGATCGTTGGCGCCGGCCGCGCCATCCTTGGAGAGGCCGCCTTCGAACATATCTTTTCCGCCCGCGGATTTCAGCGCGGCGAGCTTGGCATCTTCCGCGGCGCGGGCGAGGGCCAGCTTTTTCTTCATGCGCTCGCGGAGCGAGGTGCCGTTGACGGGCTTCATGCCGGCGACGGCTTGGAGCATTTTGGAGTTGCTGTGCTCATCTTTATCCGCAGGTTCCACCTTTGAGTCGGCTGTATCATCAGCAATGTTGGATGCTTGCTCTGACCGCGAAGTTCGGGTTTCGATAAGCGACGGGTCACCTCTATTGCCAACATTAAATGAGCCGCCAGTTTTTCCGACGATAGAATTCATTTCATCCATTTTTTGCAAGGAAGCCGAAGCCAATTTGCTCAATGAATTGATGGTATCAGTGAGTCTGATACGGTCTTTAGCTAAGCTTTCGTCATAATTCTGTGTATAAAAAACTTCTTCAAGTTTCTTTCGGACATCAGGAATTTGCGCTGAATCTGCGTCGCTCAAAGTTATTGGCTTCTCGTTCAGGTACTTAGTAGAAATATTATTAATCACCGCTGCATCGTGGATCACGGATTCCTGATCCTTCTGGGAGCCAGTTGAAATTGCGGCTGCCCGAGCTCTGAGAACTCGCTGAGCCTCCTGTAATTTCTGCTGCTCAAACTTCTCCGTTTCGAGCATCGCCTGGCCGATTTGATCCCTCTTTGCAGCCGCAGCGAGCGCTTCAGCCTCTGAATTTGCCTTTTGAGCTGCAAAGGAACTGCTAGCACTTGGATCAGAATCCCCTTTCGGCGGATTTAGCGTAGGGGTGGAATTGTTAGCAGAGCCTGGCGGATTAGCTGGCAGAACTTTCGGAGCCTTCACCGTATCAATCGCTCCTGAGTGGGCGGCTGCAACTGCAGCAGGTGCACCAATCGGACATTTCGCCTGCCTGGTACAAAAGGCAATCAGCGACTGAGGCGGAAGACTGATTTGCTCTTTGCACCTATCGAATTCCATAAAGTGACAGGAACTAGCATCCTCCTCGGCAGCGATCGCAATTTTCCAGTCAGGAAGGCTGAGTGTCGAGATTGCTAGCGTGAATAAAAATATTTTATGAAATCTATTCATCAGAGCGCTTGCTGGCTATGTCCATCGCCAGATTCCTGGTCCGAATCTTGTTCGCGAGAGGCGTTTATGAGGATGGATTTATTCTTAGCCAGCGCCGAGTAGTAGCGCTGGCGATTAGAAGCTGACCCTTCGCAAACGTTTGTCTTTAGAGCGTTGCTTTTCACTATTAGATCATTGGCAAGATCGAGATCTACAGGATCGCTTCTGTCACTGAACTTTACTAGCATCTCTCGCTGAAGTGGATTTCCTGCGGCACCCATACTCAATTCTACAGAAACTGGATTGTAGTTGGCATATATCACTCGTGTTCGAGAAGTATCTCCATCTAGATTTTTAGAAATTAAATCTAACGTTCCGTTAGGTTCAGTGCTTGGGCAAGCCAGATCAACGGGAAAGAACTTCTTCGAATTCGGCCGATTGGAAACCTGCATTGCAGCAGTCGTTTGTGGGCAGCTTCGCTTTTGTTCTTGGGAAAGATTCTTGTTCCCGCACTGTTGCGAATTCCAGCCAGTAGCAGCTATGTAGCTGGCTAATACAACGCCGCCGCCGCCTTCTAGCGCAATAGCTTGGGGAATAAGCAAATTCAAAAAACCCTGAGCAGAACTAGTTTTGAAAAGCGTTGATTGGACCCGATTTAATTCACTCGCTAGAGAATCAAGCGGGCGAACTTCAAATGCTTGATCATTCAAAAGTACCGTCCCGTTTTCGCGGAAATCAACGTTTACGTGATTTCCGTTTTCATCGCGAAAATTGAGTTTCGATTTTTGATAGGTAATTGAAGGAAATTTTTCCTTGTCGGAGTCCATCAAAAGTTCGTTTTTGAAAAAGGGAGGGATTGATTTTCCAGCTGAAGAAAGTACTTGTTTCCAATTGATGGAATGAACGATTTCAGAAGCGAATTGCTTTGCATTGTCTGTAGAGTCGCGGACGTTTCTGGTTGCGCAAGGTGCAGGTACACTAGTCATGGCAAGGAATAGAAGCAGTATGATCTTTTTCATCTGAAGTGGCCCTTAACTTAAGGATACCTCAGATTTTCCCTCAAAGTTGTGGATTGTGTCTCACCTGTTTTCCCGTTGCGTGGGCTAGCGGGCATGTCCCAGGGCTAGTTGAAATTTAAAAGTTGAGTGGCTTAACCCACTGTGATTCCAATTGTTTACCAAGACAAACCGGATACGCAGACAAAGGAAAAGCCACCCGATGAGAAACGTACTCAAAGCCGTTCGTAAGATCAACCGTAAGCCGCTCAAACACGCCCGCCGCAAGGATATTGCCGCAGATAAATTCGAGGGCATTGATGGCCCCATCGACACACAGCACCTGCTGATCTCCACGCTCATTTCCCCAGCGGTAAAACAATTCCTCGCGCAGCTCGAAGGCGAGGTAACGGCGCTCTGCGGGGCGCGCTATGAACACGGAAAATCCAACCAGCGCTGGGGCTCGCAAAATGGCTCCATCATCCTCGGCAACCAACAGGTGGCAATCGAGCGGCCGCGAGTGCGCGTCCGAGGCGGCGGCGAGGTGGCGCTCGCCACGTACGAGCAGTTTCAAGATCCGAAGATTTTTGACCAGGCCGTTTTCACCGAAGGCCTCAAAAAAGTATCCCAGAGAGACTACGCGGAAGGCGTGCAGAAGATCGCCAACTCTTTTGGCCTCAGGAAAAGCTCCGTCTCGCGCCGGTGGATCAACGCCACAGCGAGAAAGCTCGAAGAGCTGCAGAAACGAAACCTCACGTCGCTCGACATTCGCGCCGTGTTTATCGACGGTAAACGTTTCCGCAAGCACGGCGTGATCGTGGCTCTCGGCGTATCGTCGGGTGGGCGCAAACACGTGCTCGGCCTCTACCAGGCCGATACGGAGAATGGCGCCTCGTGCGTCGCGCTTCTGAACGATCTCGAATCGCGCGGCTTGCCCGCCTCGGGACTGCTTTTTGTCGTCGACGGGGGCTCGGGCCTCAATAAGGCACTGAATGAAAAATATCTGGTCGACGACAAAAAGCGGCGACGCGCGATCCGGGTGCGTTGCCACGTGCACAAGTGGCGCAACATCGAGAAGGCTCTCGGGGAACAGTCCCACAAGGCCGCAGGGCTATTCTGGGCGCTGCGGGACGCGCGCGACATGCAAGAGGCCAAAGAAATCTCGGATCGCCTGGAGAGCGTTTTGCGAAGCCTAAATCTGTCTGCGCTGGAGAGCTACCGCGAGGCCAAGGAAGATCTGCTGGCAATCCACGAGCTGAAACTATCCCGATCCTTAAAGCGGTTTTTCTCAACGACAAACCCCATCGAGTCTCTCAACTCCATCATCGAGGAAGATATGCGGCGGGTAAAGCGCTGGCGCAGCTCCGAGCACTTCCAGCGCTGGCTCGCCACCTACTGCCTCAACTCAGAGAAACGCATGCATCGTGTGCATGGGCATATCGGCATCCCGGCGCTCTGGATTTTGCTGCGCACAATGACCGAAGAAAAAGAAATTGACGCCGCTATCGCCGTCGCCTAAACACCATGACTCCCGCCACTCAGCTGAAAGTTTCAACTAGGCGAGGGACAAGCCCTCTCAGGTAACCGCGTGCCGAACACAGGAGCCACGCAGTTTTTTACCAACTGATAGGAACGCGAGTTCTGATTATACACTTCCACGTATGGTTGAAATGCGGCGAACGCGGATTGACTGAGCAGCAAAAGCGACAGAGTAAAAAGAGCTTT
>CAIYBL010000085.1 GCA_903924485.1 uncultured Actinomycetes bacterium | reverse complement strand
GACATCATCACCATTTATGGTGGCAAGACTGTAGAAGTTCTCAACCCAGATGCTGAAGGGCGATTGGTCTTGGCAGATGCACTCGTCAAGGCAACCGAAGTGGGTCGCAAAAGTGGCGCACCGCTGGTAGGTATTGTTGATGTTGCGACGCTGACAGGGGCCCAAGTTGTGGCACTGGGTACACGAACCGCCGCAGTCATGACCAACAATGAAGAGTTCCAATCGACATTTCTAAAAGCTGCCCACGACAGCGGCGAAGCATTTTGGCCAATGCCACTTCCCATTGAATTGCGAGCCTCATTAGATTCCCCCGTTGCTGATATGGCCAATGTTGGCGAACGAATGGGCAACATGCTCGTCGCAGGACTCTTCCTTAAGGAATTTATAGCCCCTGACCTTGCTTGGATTCACTTGGACATTGCTGGCCCGGCCTACAACGAGGCCGATGCCCATGGCTACACCCCCGTTGGTGGCACGGGAATCGCTCTTCGCTCCCTCGTGGCACTTGCCGAGTCTCATATCTGAGGTGGGAGATAGCCCACATTGGTTGGGTTAGAGCCATGCCTATAAGGCTGGCAAGATATGTCTATTGGTGCATCTCTTCATATAGCAGACAGGATTAACCGTGGCGCAATTTGATCTCGTAATTCTCGGTGGAGGCAGTGGCGGATATGCCTGCGCCCTTCGAAGTGCTCAACTAGGTAAATCTGTTGTGCTGATCGAGTCTGGCAAACTGGGAGGCACCTGCTTACATAGAGGATGCATTCCTACAAAAGCCCTTCTGCATTCAGGAGAGATCGCAGATAACTCCAGAGAAGCCAGCCACTACGGCGTCAACGCGCAATTTCTTTCCATGGATATGCCTGCAGTCAACGCATATAAAGATGGCGTGGTCTCACGCCTGCACAAAGGTTTGCAAGGTCTCGTTAAGTCCAGAAACATCACTTTCGTTGAAGGCCATGGCCGCCTTGTCAGCCCCAACACCGTTGAAGTTAATGGCGAAAAATATGAAGGCACGAATGTTGTTCTAGCCACAGGTTCCTACGCGCGAACACTGCCAGGGCTTGAAATCGATGGCACTCGAATTATCACGAGTGACCATGCCTTGAATTTGGACTACGTACCAAAGAGCGTCATTGTTCTCGGCGGCGGAGTTATTGGCTGTGAGTTTGCCTCTGTATGGAAATCCTTTGGCGCAGAGGTCACGATTATTGAAGCCTTGCCACATTTGGTTGCACTGGAGGATGAATCCTCCAGTAAGCAACTCGAGCGGGCATATCGCAAACGCGGAATTAAATTTGAATTAGGAGATCGCTTTAAGAGCGCAGCTATTCACGGTGAAAGCGTCACTGTCACTCTGGAAAATGGAAAAGAATTCACCGCCGACCTTTTGTTGGTCGCTGTTGGCCGTGGGCCTGTCTCTGCAAATCTGGGATACGAAGAAGCTGGCGTTGCAATGGATCGCGGATATGTAGTTGTGGACAACAAGTGCCGTACATCGGTGCCTGGAATCTGGGCAGTAGGAGATCTCATCCCGACTTTGCAGTTGGCACACGTTGGATTCGGCGAAGGTATTTTGGTTGCTGAAGAGATTGCAGGACTCAATCCTCGCCCTATTAATTACGATGGCGTTCCACGAGTGACGTATTCCGATCCTGAGGTTGCATCAGTAGGGCTCACCACTGCGCAAGCAAAAGAGCGCGGGCACGATGTTAGAGAACTTACCTACGACCTTGCTGGAAATGGGAAAGCTCAGATCCTTGGAACATCAGGATCCATCAAATTGGTTTCAGAAAAAGGCGGACCAGTCCTCGGAATTCATATGGTCGGTGCACGTGTAGGTGAGCTCCTGGCTGAAGCCCAGCTCATATTCAACTGGGAGGCCAGTGCCGAGGATGTTGCCCCACTTATTCACGCCCACCCGACCTTATCTGAGGCAATGGGTGAGGCTCACATGGCGCTGGCTGGAAAACCACTCCATGCACATGGCTAGGAATGCAATTACAATCGCCCACGTAACTTTTTAAAAGGAGAGATGGTCCATGACATTCTCAGTAACTATGCCCGCCCTAGGCGAGAGCGTTAGCGAAGGAACTGTGACCCGTTGGCTCAAAGCCGAAGGCGATCACGTCAACGTCGATGAACCACTCCTTGAGGTTTCTACAGACAAAGTCGATACCGAGATTCCATCTCCCGTTGCAGGAATCCTTCAAAAGATCGTTGTCGGAATTGATCAAACCGTTCTTGTCGGTGCAGAACTCGCAATCATCGCCGATAGCGCAGCGGCCCCTGTTGCTGCTCCCGCACCAGTTGTTGCTACACCAGTCGTTGCTGCACCAGTCGTTGCTGCACCAGTTGTTGCTGCACCTGCACCAGTTGCCTCCCAATCCGGAACTGTGATTTCTATGCCAGCACTTGGCGAATCAGTTTCAGAAGGCACCGTTACTCGATGGCTCAAGAACGTCGGAGATAGCGTGGCTATGGATGAGGCCCTGCTTGAAGTTTCCACCGATAAAGTCGATACAGAGATTCCATCCCCCGTTGCTGGCATCTTGCTCTCGATCGATGTCGCGGTAGATACAACAGTCCCCGTTGGTGCCCGCCTTGCCATGATCGGCGCTTCAGCTGGTGCGCCAGTTTCAACGCCTGCTCCTGTTGCACCTGCCCCACAAGTTGTTGCCGCGCCAGTTGTAGCGGCCGCACCTGTGGTTGTTGCCGCTCCCGTTTCTGCTCCCGTTATTTCGCAACCAGAAGATGCTTACGTCACTCCTCTTGTCCGCAAGATGGCAACCGACCTGGGTGTAAATCTGGCAAGCGTTGTCGGAACTGGCGTCGGCGGAAGAATTCGTAAGGAAGATGTACAGGCAGCAGTCGTTCGACCTACCCCACCAGTAGCTCCTGCCGCTTCTGCTGCTGCATCACCGATTGCGGCCCAAAGCACTGCACAGCGCACCTCAACAGTTGCCGCATCGCCTCTTCGTGGCCAGACCGTCACAATGTCACGCCTTCGCAAAGTTATTGCTGCGCGTATGGTGGAATCACTTCATGTCAGCGCTCAACTCACTACAGTTATTGAAGTTGATGTCACCAAGATTGCTCGCCTTCGCGATAAAGCAAAGTCAAATTTTGAAGCACGTGAAGGCGTAAAACTTACCTACCTTCCATTTTTCGCCGTTGCAATTTGTGAAGCACTCAAGCAACATCCCGTTGTAAATTCATCCGTTGAAGGCGATCAGATTACCTATCATTCATCGGAGCATCTAGGAATCGCCGTTGATACCGAGCGAGGATTACTTGTTCCCGTTATTCACGATGCTGGTAATTTCAATATGGGCGGTATCGCTCGCGCCATTTCTGATCTCGCAGCGCGCACCCGCGAAAACAAGATCACACCCGATGAACTTGGTGGCGGAACATTTACGCTGACAAATACCGGAAGTCGTGGCGCTCTCTTTGATACGCCCATCATTAATCAACCACAGGTGGCAATTCTTGGCTTGGGATCCATTGTTAAACGTCCAATGGTGGTTCGCGGAGAAGATGGCGGAGAATCAATTGCTATCCGCTCGATGGTTTATCTTGCACTCTCCTACGACCATCGCGTTGTTGATGGCGCAGATGCAGCGCGTTTCCTTGTCACTCTCAAGGATCGCCTTGAGAATGGTGCCTTCGAAGCCGATCTTGGTCTGTAAATGCTGCCTCCCCAAAGAATTGCAGTTACTGGAGCATCAGGGTTAATTGGCGGAGCTCTTGTTGCCCACCTCAAATCCGAAGGTCATACAGTGCAACGGCTCGTGCGACGCGTGGCTACATCACCCGATGAAATAAGCTGGGACCCAAAGAACGGCACTGTTGATCTGGCAGCCCTTGAAGGCGTAGACGCTGTCATTCACCTGGCTGGTGCCGGAGTCGGCGATAAACGATGGACGGCTCGTTATCGCGCAGAAATCCTCAACTCACGTTTACTTGGAACAACCACAATCGCTAAAGCAGTCGCTGCTGTAAAGCCTCAAGTTTTCATCTCAGCAAGTGCAATGGGCTGGTATGGCGAAACCGGAAACCGCGCGGTCACAGAATCCGATCGCGGCGGCGAAGATTTTCTCGCTGTTGTATGTCGTGAATGGGAAAATGCCGCAGATTTGGCAGGAGATGTTCGCACCGTAAAATTGCGCACCGGACTTGTTCTGGATCCAACAGGTGGCGCACTCGGAAAGATGATTCCGCTATTTCGCTTTGGAGTAGGCGGCAAGTTGGCCTCTGGAAAACAATGGTGGTCATGGATTACCTTGCATGATGTTGTTCGCGCCATTGCATTCGCTCTAGAGAATCCGATCTCTGGTCCTATCAATCTCACTGCGCCAAATCCCGCAACAAATCAGGAATTCACATCGTGTCTTGCCCGAGCAATGCACCGTCCAGCGCTTTTTCCCGTGCCTGGCATTGCACTAAAGATTGCATTCGGTGGTTTCTCCAGCGAGATGTTGGGATCCAAAAAAGTCTTGCCCGATGCGCTACTTAAGGCCGGTTTCTCTTTCGACTATCCGCACATCGGGGCAGCAATCGCTGCACTGGTGGATTCAACGAGCTAGTTCTTAACTCTCTTTCGAAAGTTTTGATGGCCACCAGATTTTAGGCCCGATCTGATGAACCAGAGCAGGGACCAAAATCGATCTGACGATCAACGTATCAAGAAGTACGCCAAATCCAACTGTAAACCCAATTTCAGCCAGTGCTACGAGAGGCAAGATGCCCAGGACGGTAAAGGTTGCAGCTAAAACAATTCCTGCGGAGGTAATAACTCCACCAGTCACTGTCACACCCTTTGTTACTCCCGCTCTGGTTCCTAGCTTTATCGACTCTTCTCTTATGCGCGTCATCAAGAAGATGTTGTAGTCAATGCCCAACGCAACAAGAAATACAAAGGAGAAGAGCGGATAAGAGGAATCCTCACCCGCGAAATGGAAGATGTGATGAAAGACCAGCGACCCGACTCCCAGTGTTGCAAGGAAGGAGAGCACAACAGTAATCAAAAGCAGGATCGAGGAAAGTATCGAACGCAACAAGAGTCCCAAGATGATCGCGATCAGAAGTAAAACGATCGGGATAATAATGTTGCGATCGCGAGTTGATGCCGCATCGATATCTGCGTACACAGCAGATGTTCCACCCGTAGCGATAGTTGGGTCGATGGCGTGCATGGCACTGCGAATACCCGGAATCATCGCGCGAGCAGGAAGGGAATCGGCTGCATAAATCAATGTTGCGTTGAGCAACACCTTGCCATCAACCACCTTCACTTCAGGTGCTGGAGCTCCAGGAATTACCGGTCCATCTAGCGTCGGAACAACTGAAGTCACGCCCTTAATTGCTGACAGTGCGGCAGTTGCCTGAGGGACGCTGGCTTGTGGAACAAGAACTTGGGTAGGTGATCCTTGGCCGCCAGAGAAATAATCAGCAAGTTTGGCTTGCCCAACAACCGAGTCAGTCTTCTTGGTGAACTGATCCACGCTAGAAATTCCATTGGCGTGCAACGTAGAGGCAAAGCCAGCCAAAATCACGAGAAGCAGCGATGATGCAACCCAGTATTTACGCGGCTTAGCGGCTGTCGCCCGTGCAACTTTGGCCCAGATGCCGCTGAGTTTTTCATCTTCAGAATCAAAGTGTGGAATGCGTGGCCAAAAAATCCAACGACCGAAGACAACAAGGAGCGCGGGCAAGAAGGTCAAGATTGTGAACATAGATGCCACGATGCCGATAGCACCGACGGGTCCAAGTCCACGACTATTCTTCAGTGAGGCAACAAGCAAAACCAATAAACCAAGTGTCACTGTGCTACCTGAAGCAAGAATAGGTTCCACAACTCCACGCCAAGCTTTTTTCATGGCGATGAATCGTGACTCTTCCAGGTGCAGCTCTTCTCGATATCGCGCAATCAGCAAGAGCGCGTAATCGGTAGCAGCGCCTAAGACCAGTACAGAGAGAATTCCTTGGGATTGACCATCCAGATCAATGACATTGTGCTTTGCCAATTCGTAGATCACGCCGCCTGCTAGTGAGAGCGCGATAATTGCCGACATCAGAGGCAAGATCCACAACACGGGTGAGCGATATACAACGATGAGAATAAGGGCCACGACAAGACCAGTGGTAAGAAGAAGACTGGAATCAATACTTCCAAAGGCCCCAAAGAGATCAGCGAAGATCGCTCCGATACCAGTTAAATGCGCTTGCCATCCTTGTGTGGCGGCAAATTGTTGTGTGTAAAATCGCAACGCATTAACAACGATTGGTAGCGCTGGTTTCTTATTGGACAATGTTGATGTTGCCTCTTTGGCAGCAATAGGAATACTGGCAAGGAGTGCATCATTTTTTGCTGAAGCAAAGGCGATGATCGGTGACCCTGGAGTGAGGAAAGATGAAATAGTTTCCGTCATATCTTTTCCAGAGGAATCTTGAATTCTCACTCCCTTCGCATCAACGAGAGGCTTGGAGCCGATGGTCTGAAAGAAAGCATTCGTCTGAGAAATCTGCTCTGGCGTTACTTTGCCAATAAAAAGAGCAAGAGCTGGGAATTGATCGGTAGCGCTCTTTTGGAATTTTAGGGCCTGTGTTGAAACAACTTGAGACTCTGCGCTTGCCGGAAGAAACTTAGAGTTATCGTTCTTTTGCACTGTTGAGAGTTGACCAAAGAGAGGCCCTGCCACGCTGGAGATCCCCATCCAGAGCACGATCGAGATGATGGCAAACCATAAAGGTTTGCGGCCTTTGACTGTCGGTGAGGGCGCAGATGCTTTCTTAGACACGGGATCAACTTTCGCTCATGGGACTGCATACGCACTAGATGCGAGCAGTCTGGTATGCGGGCAGGTCGATTCTACCTTTAGGCTATGGGGGTGCCACTCGAAACCGCTCCCCTAAGACCTTCCATCGCTTTCGCCCATAGTGGCGTCGTTGACTACGAGAAGGCATGGCAGATTCAGCGAACTCTCCACAACGAGATTGCCGAAGGAACTCGCCCAAATACTCTGATGCTTTTGCAACATCCGCCCGTATTTACCGCGGGGCGTAGAACGCTCGATCATGAACGTCCCAACGATGGCACTCCCGTCATTGATGTGGATCGAGGCGGGAAAATCACCTGGCATGGTCCTGGCCAAATTGTTGGCTATCCGATTGTCCGCCTTGCCAAGCGTCATGATGTTGTTGGATTTGTCCGCGAGATTGAGACCGCCCTTATTGATGTTTGCCAAGAATTTGGAATTAACGCGGTTGCCTACTGCGAGCGATCGGGAGTTTGGCTGCGCGATGAGAAAGGTGATCGCAAGATCGCCGCAATCGGGATTCGCTTTGCGAAAGGCGTGACGATGCATGGTTTTGCGCTCAACGTAAATCCTGATCTCACCTGGTTTGATCGAATCATCCCCTGCGGAATCCCTGACGCCACCGCCACGTCAATGGCCGCTGAGTTGGGCCGCTCCATTTCCGTAGAGGAAGTCATACCCGTCCTTGAAAAACACGTTTACGAAGCATTGGCTAGGGTGAGCGCATGAGTCTGGCACCAGATGGTCGCAAATTACTTCGCATCGAAGCACGCAACTCCGAAACACCCATTGAACGCAAACCCGAGTGGATCAAGACTCGCGCCAACATGGGCCCTGAATACACGCAGATGCGCTCCCTCGTTAAATCTGAAGGATTGCATACCGTCTGCCAAGAAGCTGCATGTCCCAACATCTTTGAATGCTGGGAAGATCGCGAAGCAACTTTTCTCATTGGCGGTGAACAGTGCACTCGTCGCTGCGATTTCTGCAATATCGACACCGGCAAGCCTCAGCCGCTAGATCGCGATGAACCACGACGAGTAGCCGAATCTGTTAAGAAAATGAATTTGAGATACGCCACGATCACCGGCGTAGCTCGTGATGATTTGGAAGATGAAGGCGCTTGGCTTTATGCCGAGACAATCCGCGCCGTGCATGAGCTCAATCCAGAAACTGGCGTAGAAATGCTCGCGCCAGACTTCAGCGGGCATGCTCATCTCCTTAACCAAGTTTTTGAAACTCGACCAGAAGTTTTTGCTCACAATGTAGAAACCGTTCCCCGTATTTTCAAGAGGATCCGCCCCGCATTCACATATGAGCGCTCACTTGAGGTAATCACAATGGCGCGCGAATTTGGCCTTATTACGAAGTCCAATCTCATTCTCGGACTTGGCGAAACACGTGAAGAAGTTAGTCAGGCACTTGTTGATCTACATGCGGCTGGATGCGACTTAATCACCATCACTCAATATCTTCGACCAACTAATCGCCATCACCCAGTAGAGCGATGGGTTAAACCAGATGAGTTCGTAGAGCTAGCCGCAGAAGCAACGCAGATCGGTTTCCTTGGCGTGATGAGTGGTCCACTTGTTCGCTCAAGTTATCGCGCTGGGCGCCTTTACAAGCAGGCCATTGCTGCAAGGGTGACTAATGGCTGATCTGGTCTATCCGCCAGTCATTGCAGTTGCCAAACTTTTCTGGCGCTATCTTGGCTTAAAGATGGATATCTCTGGTCAGGAAAATATTCCTTCCAGTGGTGGTGCAATCTTGGCCATCAATCACATTGGTTATCTCGACTTTGCTTTGGCTGGTACAGCAGTTCTTCCGACAAAGAGATTCGTTCGCTTTATGGCAAAAAAGGAAATATTCGACAACAAATTAGCTGGACCATTGATGCGCGGAATGCATCACATCAACGTCGATCGCTCTAATGGATCTGCATCATTTGTAGCCGCACTTCGCGCACTACGAGCCGGTGAGATTATTGGCATTTTCCCTGAAGCCACAATCTCCAAAAGTTTTGAAATCAAAGAGTTAAAAACTGGCGTTGTTCGCCTTGCCATGGGAGCAGTAGTACCTGTAATCCCAACGATCATCTGGGGCAGTCAACGTATTTGGACCAAAGGCGTCCCCCGCG
>CAIYBL010000084.1 GCA_903924485.1 uncultured Actinomycetes bacterium | reverse complement strand
GCTACACCAGCAACCACTGCGACGCTAACAAGCCTGACAGTGAAGGTCCCCACTGGAGCACCTAGCGGAACAATCACTGTGACAACTCCAGCAGGTGTTTCGCCAAGTGTGAGCTTCGCTGTTGTGCTACCTGCACCTACAGTCTCAAGCTTCACACCTACCTTTGGTTCACCGGTAACAATTACGGGCACAAACCTTCTTGGTGCAACAGGAGTTAGCTTCAATGGAGTGGCGGGAACTATTACCGGAACACCAACAGCAACTTCTCTTACTGCCACACCACCTGCACTTGGTACAAGCGGCAAAATCACAGTGACAACCCCTGGAGGCACAAGTGCTGCCAGTACAGCTATCTACTACTTCCCAGCCGCTGGCATAACTGCTCCTGCAAGTGCAGCAGTAGGAGCAACAATCACGATCACAGGCACCAACCTCTTAGGTGCCACGAAGGTGAATTTCGTTGGAGCAACCACAACGGTGAGCGCTACACCAGCAACCACTGCGACGCTAACAAGCCTGACAGTGAAGGTCCCCACTGGAGCACCTAGCGGAACAATCACTGTGACAACTCCAGCAGGTGTTTCGCCAAGTGTGAGCTTCGCCATCGCTCCTACCATTGCTAGCTTCACCCCAACGAGTGGTACTAGGAGCGCCACGACGGTTAATACGGTGACAATCACTGGCACTAACTTATTAGGTGCTACTTCTGTAACTCTTACCGGTGTATCGGGCGTGACAATTAAATCGGGAGGCACTGCAACATCTCTAGTTGTCACCTTCACTTTACCAACCACACTAAGCACCTCGACCACGGCCAAATTTACCGTGGTCACCCCTGCTGGCTCGGTGACGAGTACAGGAAGTTTCTCGATTAAATAGTTAAAGCGGTAGTTCTTGCTGCTTTCTCTTTCTAGTAAATCTCGGAACGAGAATAAGCAATAGCCCTAACACGCTAAAGCCCACGCCTGCAGTCAGCATTGGGCTTAAAATTTCACCTGAAATTTTTGTGATCTGCGATGAAGTAAATTGGGAGTCCGAATTCTTCGATGCAATACGGGATCCAATAATTGGTGCAGCGACTCGGATCAGAATTATTAGCACCCCAACTGAGATCAATTGGCTTCCACTTTTTGTGAAGATACTCTTCGCACCAAGACGCCAGCAAGCAACCAAGAGTAACAACCACGCAACCCAGAAGAGCATCGCCAAGTGTGCATATTTCTTCACTTTATTAACTACATCAGATTGCTTATGAATATCTACTTTAAAGGGCTTGATAGATGCAAGATCCTTCTGGGTAACAATCTGAGATTTAGCGGCCGCATTTATTTTCTGGGCGGCTAAATTTGCTAATTCTCGAAAATTTACGTTAACACTGGACTTGCCAGCAGATATTCCGGACCCAATTTGATTTAGAGCGCTCTTTACATCGGCTTGGAATTGAACGGAACTGGCAAGAGCCCTGATTGTGTTATTGATGGCCGCACGGTTATCGTCTATCGCTTTAATAAATTGTGGATCAGAATTTATCTTCAACTGATCGATCAGGCTATTTATCGCTGTGGGATTAGTGGAGAAATCTTTCATTGCGTTTTGTGCAATTGCGCCGGCGTTGTTTATTTGTCCCATAGTTAGGGAAACCGTTACAGAAATTGCTGCAATAAAGAGAAAAAGCCACGCAAAAAAGGATAAAACTCCAATTCCGAAACGTTTCATGCGTGAAATATTAATGCGAAATAACGAAAAAAGAGCCATAAATATCCCTTTTCTTGATTTTGGGGTACTTGCTGTTAATTTATAGTCGGGTAGAATAGGGCCATAAATAGGCTCGGTAAGGAGCGTATTTCTTGATTTCTGGCAGATCCAGACAACAGGAAGTACAAAAAATGCTAACCAATGTTAATCATGCACATACATTTCGTTCAATTCCTACGCATTCAAAACCAATATCAGAGGACAGGGTCGACGCTCTTTTAGTTCAAGAGTGGGCTCGCTTTAAAGAAGGAACTACCGCCTCTGGTCTAGAAAATCAATTAGCTCACGAATCTCTTCCACTTGGTGTTACCTCAAGCTTTCAACACTGGGATCCATATCCAATTTCAATCGCATCAGCTCAAGGTGCTTGGATGACAGATGTTGATGGACGTCGCCTCCTAGATCTTTCTATGGGATTTGGTGCGATGCTCGTTGGGCACCTCAACCCCGTAGTTGTTGAAGAGGTCAAGAAGTCACTCAGTGTTGGAATGTTGTTTGTAACGCCTTCACCAATTTCGCGCGACGCAGCACAGCGTGTCTGCAAACGTTTTGCTATCGATCAGGTTCGCTTCACGAATTCTGGTACCGAAGCAACAATGTATGCCGTTCGTTTGGCGCGCGCCGTTTCAGGCAAGACCGACGTGCTCAAGATTGAGGGCGGCTACCACGGAAGCTATGACCCACTCATGACTTCCAGTAAGCCATCGCTGGAGAACGCAGGTCCGGCAGATGAGCCAACACCTGTCTATCAAACTGGAGCAGTTTCTGGAAATGTGTATGTCGTTCCTTTCAATAACCTGCCTGCTGTTGAGAAGATCTTTAAAGAGAACGCCTCAACAATTGCATGTTTCATTCTCGAACCAGTCCTTGAAAACCTTGGAATTGTTCTGCCAGATGCTGGATACCTCGAAGGTGTCCGTGCGCTGTGCGATCAATACAAGGTAGTTCTCATTTTCGATGAAGTGAAAACGGGGTTAACTGCTGGCCCACAAGGAGCCGCGCAACGTTTAGGTGTGCGGCCTGATTTAATCTGCCTCGCGAAATCAATTGGTGGCGGAGTTCCACTTGCTGCATTTGGTGGCAAGAAGGAATATATGGATGCAGTTACTGATGGGCGCCTTGCGCACTTTGGAACATTCAACGGTAATCCGCTAGCAATGGCTGGTATCCGCGCTGTAGACACAATTTGTACTGATGAGGCACTTGCATCCGCCGAAGAGTTCAATCTTCAGGCGCTACATCGCATTAGTGACATCATTGAAGAGTACGAATTGCCAGCGCACACTGTTGGTTTCGGAGTCAAAGGATGCATCACCTGGTCAGTAAAACCTGTAAGAAATTACCGTGACTACAAAGCAACAGATTTCAAAGTTGCCGAACTTTCATGGCTATGGTCACTTAACCGCGGAATCATTACGCCTCCGGGACTCGATGAACAGTGGTTAATCAGCTTGGCTCATGGCCAAACTGAGATCGATTTACTCGTCGAAGACTTCAGAGAATTGGCTGTCGCACTTCGCAGTTAATCCATTTGTAGGTAGACAACAAGGGGGGTTCCCCGCATCCGTGCGAGAAACCTCCCTTGTTCTCTGTAACAACACTGGATTTCTGGTTTACATACGAAGGTAACTTTCTACACTGTAATCATGGCTGTAAGAGGAGTCCCAAGAGTCCCTTACGCACCTATACCTTCATCTCTTTCGCCTTCGCGTGTTTCAATCGGATCCTGGTTTCAAAAGCGTGAGGGCCTAGCGCAAATACTTGCGATCATTGCAATCATCTGCGGTGGAAGTTATTTGATCTGGCGCTTACTTGTAACCTCTCACAACGTCCCACTGTGGGCATTTGCTCCGCTATTCATAGCCGAACTCTACGGATACATAAGTTTCCTCATCTTTGTTTTAGATTCGTGGCGATTACCATCTTCACCGAGATTGCCAATTTATGACAGCACATGCGATGTCATCATCCCGACGTACAACGAAGACATTGATATTCTTGAACCCACGATTATTGGTGCGCTACAAATTCGGGGGCGAACAACTATCTGGTTACTCGATGATGGCAATCGCTCAGAGATGAAGGCGCTGGCGGAGCGCTATGGTATTAAGTATCTAACTCGCACGAGCAACGAACATGCAAAGGCCGGAAATATCAATGCAGCACTTCCTCATTTAACGGGTGAATTACTTCTCGTGCTCGATGCAGATCATGTACCAGCTCCAGATTTTCTCGAAGCAACCAGTGGCTACTTTGTAAATCCTAAAGTCGCCCTCGTTCAAACTGCTCACTCTTTCCGAAATCACAACTCGATCATGCATGAGGAGCAAGGAAGAAACGAGCAGTCTCTCTTCTTTGATGTACTTTTACCGGGACGAAATCGCCTGAAGTCAGTTTTTTGGTGCGGTTCAGCTGCTATCTTGCGAAGAAGCGCTCTCATGGAGATCGGCGGTCTGGCAACAGTGACCGTCACGGAGGACTATGAAACCTCCTTGCATTTGCGCCTAAAAGGTTACCTCGGCATCTACCATAACGAGCATCTGATTCAAGGCCTAGCTCCCGACAATCTAACGTCCTATGTAATTCAACGGTTTAGATGGGCTCAAGGAAATTTACAACTGTTCCGCCCAGGCATGCGGTTGCCTTGGCGCAAAGAGTTAGGTGTTCTAGAACGAGTCTCTAATACTGGTGGTCTGCTCTACTATCTTTCTCCTTTTCAAAAACTTATTTATTCTGCAAACCTCGTTGTAGTCGTTTTCTTTGGCGTCTTACCCGTTGGCTACGTTGGTGGTTGGTTTATCGTGTTCTGGGGAATCGCTTCATTCACCAATATCCTGGCTGTTACAGCGCTAGAGCGAGGGACTACGAGCCCAGTCGAAGGCATCCGCAACCTCTTCCTGGCCTTTGAAGCCTATTTCCGAGCCACCTCCGTTTTATGGACTAAAGCGAAAGTCCCATTTCTCGTTACACCAAAGAACGAAGTGGACCTTGGTGGGTGGGCATCGGTTCGGCAAATGCGCTTTGCAATTGTTATTGGCGCTGTCTCATTGCTTTCGGTAATCAATATTTGGATTAGCTACATTTCTTATCACTTCTTCTCATGGCACTATCTGACACTTCATTCCACTTCAACCATTGTAATTGTTTCCTTTTTTGGAATTATGGAAGTCACCATCATTTCTCGATCCGCTTGGTCGATGTATCACAGAAGCCAGGAGAGAACCTTGTGGAGATTCCCGGTGAGCCTCGAGGCCCGGGTGAATGGATTGCTCAGCCAATGTGTGGATCTGCATCAAAATGGCGCAGGAATAATTACTACCGAGGCAGCTCTGCGAAAGAATTCAAATGTACGGGTGGAGATAGCGTGTCATGATTTATCTGGAAAAATTGTCTGGGCAACAGGGCAATTCCGAATTCGATCAAAGAAACGTATCGAAGGGACTAAAGAGACAGTACGCGCAGGAGGGCGAATCACCTGGGACAACGCCGAATCCAAAACTGCAGTTATTATGCAATGTTATGTTGTTGAACAATATGTCGCTCGTCAACATTTTTGGTTGCGTAATGAAAGACGGCGAGTTGTATTACTACCCGCGCACTTAGATGGAATTGACGCAAACTGTGTGGATGTAAGCACCTCTGGCGCTTCATTTGTCGCTAGCGAAGCTGACTGGGGTGATCGACAAGTGGGCATTCGCATCCCGATTGCAGTGGATAGTCGCTTTTTTGGAACAGCAGAGATAAGGAATGTAACCGCGACAACTGGTGATTTAGTAAGAGTTGGAGCGGCCGTTACGTGGCAGAATCCTTTTCTCCTCAAAGTCTTCTCAGAATCTGAAAAGCTTGAGCAAAGAACGCGTAAGAGTATGGACCTAGGCATTAACCCTTAATTTTCACAAGGCGATCAATTTGGCACCAGGTTATAGTTAAGACTTGTTCGGGAGGAGAGCCCACAGCATGATTCATATGAGCCGTCGAGATATATTCAAGTTCACAGGTATTGCCGCAGCAGCAACTGCCACTGGCTTCGCAGTCAACAAAATCATGGCCTCACCAGCTGCAGCTCCAATAAAGAAGCTCAACTCTGCCCTTCCTAAAGCGCTGAAATTCTTGCCTGCTCCTCCTATTGATCCAGCTCTCACGACACCTGGTCTAACGCCACTTTTCACGCCAAACAAAGATTTCTTTCGAATTGATATTGGAAACGGGATCCCAAACATCACATTGGATACCTGGAAACTAAAAATTGGCGGGCTAGTAGATCACCCAGCCGAATTTTCATACAGAGAACTAACAAGTCGTCCGATCTACGAACTCGACGCCACTATTGCTTGCGTATCTAACGAGGTGGGCGGGAAATTAGCGGGCAATGCGCGTTGGACAGGCATCAGTCTGGATGATTTGATCCGTGAGGCGGGTCCAACAAAGGGCGCCGATCAGATTATGAGCTTTTCTGACGATGGGTTTTCTGCAGGCTTTCCCATTGCAGCACTTGATGGCAGAGGCGCAATGATTGCATTCGGAATGAATGGCGATGTCCTTCCTCTTGAAAATGGCTATCCAGCACGAGTCATAGTTCCAGGTCTATATGGATATGTTTCAGCAACTAAATGGGTCAATCGAATAGATGTCACGCGCTTTGATCAACAACAGGGTTTCTGGATCCCACGAGGATGGTCGGCAAAAGGTCCAATAAAACTTCAGTCACGTATCGATACACCACAAGGTTCAGGATTTTTTCCAAGTGCGAAACCAGTTGTCGCTGGAAAAAATGTAATTGCGGGAGTCGCTTGGTCTTCCTTAAAAAGCATCGCTCGTGTTGAAGTGCGCGTAAACAATGATGCCTGGATGAGCGCAACACTCGGACCAGAGCTTGCCGCTACAACATGGAGACAATGGTGGATAGATTGGAATGCAACAAAGGGGAAGTCATCGATAACTGTGCGAGCAATAGATAGCTCTGGAGAAGTTCAAACAAGCAATATCGTAGGAACAGTTCCAAATGGGGCCGAAGGTTGGCATACCATTAATGTCAAAGTGTCTTGATTTGCATTAATTAGCTACGCTGGCGCCATGACATCAAATCCTTCAGAAACAAGAACTGCGCTTGTAACAGGTGCTGGAAATCCCACTGGAATAGGTTTTTCTAGCGCAAAGGCACTGGGCGCCGCGGGTTATCGCGTAGGTATTACTTCTACAACTGATCGCATTTGGGATCGGGTAAAGGAATTGGAAGCGCTAGGGATTGAAACTTTTGGATTTGTAGCCGATCTCACTGTTGAATCACAAGCTGATGACTTGGTCGCTGGGTTTATAGCAAAGTTTAAAACCTTGGACGTACTCGTAAATAACGCAGGAATGACAAGCGTGTCGGCTCCTTCGGAATCTGATGAAGGACCCCTTGAGGATTACTCGTTAACAAGTTGGCATAAAGCTATTGCTCGAAATATCGACACCACCATGTTGGTAACAAAAGCTGCTATTGCCTTTATTAAGAAAAGTGCAGCAGGTCGTGTTATCAATGTAGCTAGTGCAACAGGACCCGTTTTGGTAATGCGCGAAACAGTTGCCTATGCAACAGCCAAGACCGCGCTCATTGGGTTTACTCGCGCCGTAGCCTTGGATTACGCACATCTACCAGTAACAGTGAACGCTGTAGCGCCTGGTTGGATTGCGAGTTCTACTGAGTCAGAGCATGAAATTCGCCAAGGTGCTGCAGCACCAATGAAGCGCCGCGGAACATCTGATGAAGTTGCCTCCGCAATTGTTTGGCTCGCAAGCACAGGCGCCTCATACATAACGGGGCAGTGCATAGTCATTGATGGAGGAAACGCACTTCCTGAAGAACGCGGCTAATAATTGAGTTACCATGTTCGCATGGACGACTCCGCACTTCTGAAGCAGATACGCCAAAGCGTTATTGGTGATGACCAGGTTATGCATGGTCCCTATGGCGAACGCAGAGTTACCTATGCCGATTACACGGCTAGTGGCAGATCGCTTTCATTCATTGAAGATTTCATACGTGATGAAGTTATGCCTCGATACGCAAACACCCATACAGAAAGCAGTGGAACAGGTCTGCAAACCACACGCCTTCGCGAAGATGCTCGAAATATTATTCGTGCAGCGGTGGGTGCAAACCAGGATGATGCGCTTATTTTTGCCGGTTCAGGAACTACCGGCGCGGTCGACAAATTAATCGGAATTCTTAATATTCGTATTCCTTTTGATCTGGATAAGAAATGGCACCTATCTGATCACATCCCACCTGAAGGTCGCCCTGTTGTATTTATTGGCCCTTTCGAACATCACAGCAACGAACTTCCTTGGCGCGAATCCATTGCTGATGTCGTCACCATTCATGAAGACATTGATGGACATATTGATCTAGGACATTTGCAAGAGGAATTAGTAAAATATGCCTCTCGCACATTGAAGATTGGGTCTTTTTCTGCGGCCAGCAATGTGACAGGAATTATTACTGATACAGATGCGGTTTCTCGACTATTGCATGAGCATGGAGCTTTATCGTTTTGGGATTATGCCGCCGCTGCCCCATATGTGCAGATAGATATGCATCCAACGGATCCTATGGCTAGAAAGGATGCGATCTTTCTTAGCCCACATAAGTTCATAGGCGGACCAGGGACTCCTGGAATACTGGTAATTAATCGCAGTCTTGTTACCAACTCGGTGCCTGCTGTCCCAGGAGGCGGCACCGTTGCTTATGTCAACACCAACGACCATCGATACCTCTCCGATATTCAACATCGTGAAGAGGGAGGCACCCCTGCAATCATCGAATCGATTCGAGCTGGATTAGTGTTTCAACTAAAAGAAGCTGTAGGAATTCCTACGATTCATGCTCATGAAGCGAAGTATCTAAGTCAGGCGATTGAAGCATTTAGCAAAGATCCTCGTATTGAATTACTGGGCAATATTCATGCACAACGATTATCCATCCTGTCATTTATTTTGCGGGGTCCATCAGGAAAGTATCTCCATCACAACTTTGTCGTTGCCCTTTTAAATGATCTCTTCGGGATTCAATCACGGGGTGGGTGTTCTTGCGCAGGGCCCTACGGCCACCGGCTACTCGGAATTGGCGAAGAAAAGAGCCACGAGTTTGAAAATCAAATTCTTGGTGGTTGCGAAGGAATTAAGCCAGGTTGGGTAAGAATAAATTTGAACTACTTCGTCTCAGAAGCAGTTGTCTCGCACATTATTGATTCAGTTTTGTTTATTGCAGAACACGGTCATCTTTTCCTAACCGATTATCACTTCAATCCAGATACAGGGTTATGGCGGCATCGCGGCGGAACTATTGAACCTCCTATTCGCCTCAGTGCAATTTCTTACAATGGCGCTGGCGAAATGACTTATCCGATAGCGCACGATCGAACTCCTGAAAGTTCCTTAAAGGGTTACATCGCGGAAGCAAAAAAGTTGGCGCTAGAGAGGGCAGGCCACGTAAAGGGTGAGGCGGAGCTACCTTTAACCACCCTTATGGGTGATGATTTTGAATTACTACGTTGGTTTGAACTACCCGAGGAGTGTTTGAGTCAGCAGTAGGCGTTGTCGATGTAGCCGCTAGGGGAGCAAGTACAACGATTGTGCAACGAATTCTCATTTGCCCCCTGCAAGCATGTATGGAAATCCCCACTCTGCTAGGTTCTCTGAATGACCAACAAGACGCAGTGGGATCAATGGCGAGCAGATCGTCTGGCTGGCGTTGTCGCACCCTTAGGAAATCTTGCGCTTATCGAAACTAACTGGCTCGATGAGGGTGAACATCTTTCACTCGCACAAGCAACTGAAGGTAAACCCCCGAGTGTTATAGCAACTGAGCTCGATCGCAAGGATTTCAGCGGAAATGTAATTGCCAAAGGGGTTCGTCTTTGGGACTCCAATTCAGAAAGTATCCAAGCATTTAAAACCATTGATGTTTACCCATTTAATCCTGAATGGATTATCGAGGCAACGTTCACCCCTCATCCAGAAAACCGCGCCGTCGCCTTTGAGTACATACGCGATAACGGTGGCACTCGTGACCTTGTTGTACCCGGAGACATTAAAGCAACTATCGACGGGGTTGATTATACGTTTAGCGCTTTTGATGACGACGGCGTCTTGCTTTTGGTCTTTGGAGATAAAACTAATCAATCTGATACTTACCCAGCAGGACGTTTTCTTTTTGTTTACCAAGAAGAAGGTTCAAACAAAGTAATTTTGAACTTCAATCAAGCCTTCGTGCCACCTTGCGGTTTCTCAATCCATTACAACTGCCCCATGCCTCCACCTCAAAATCGCCTACACCTGGCGGTTGAGGCAGGAGAAAAGTTTCCCATTTTTACAGACGGATACAACATCCACTAAAAGATCAAACCATGATGGCCATAGACGAGAAGGAGAAATAGGTGAAAGCAGCTAAGCACGGAAGAAAACTAGGAGTGATAGGAGTCGCCCTCGCGGTAACTCTCGGACTCATTGCAACAAGCGCACCAGCGAACGCAGCATCTGCTGATGCCACAATTAATATTGGGTCTCTCTATGAGCCACAGAATCTAGACAACACAGGCGGAGGCGGACAAGGCGTCGTCGAAGCACTCAACGGAAATGTTTACGAAGGTCTTTACCGACTCACTGATGCTGGAAAAGTTGAAAACGTTCTAGCAACAGCTAGTAAGATCAGCAGAGATGGTCTTACATATACCTTCACATTACGCAGTGGCGTCACTTTCCATTCCGGCAAAGCAGTGACTTCAGCTGATGTGAAATTCAGTCTTGAGAAGGTATCTGCAACTGATTCAAAGTCTGCACGTAAGAGCAGCTTCAAGGTTGTTAAGTCGATCGCGACACCAGATGCAAAGACTGTTGTTGTAACACTTTCCAGTCGATCCATCTCCTTCATTTACAACCTGACATACATCTGGATTATGAATTCATCAGCTAAGGATTTCGCAGCCGCAGCTGATGGAACCGGTCCATATCAGTTCTCCGCGTGGAAGCGTGGATCTACTCTTACCTTGACACGCAACGATTCTTATTGGGGCGCTGCTCCAAAGAATAAAACCGTTGTTTATCACTACTTTAATGACGCAACTGCGCTAAATAATGCTCTACTTACAGGTGCTGTTGATGTAATCACTAGCGCTCAGAGTCCAGATGCTTTGGCTCAATTCAAGAGCAGCGCATACAAGATCAGCAACGGACAGTCGACAACAAAGTTACTTCTTGTTTTCAACGATCGTGTTGCACCATTTAATAACAAGCTCGTTCGTAAAGCTGTAACTTCTGCGATCAATAATGCCAAGCTTCTTTCATCCATCTGGGGCGACTACGGCACATTGATCGGATCAATGGTTCCTCCTACAGATCCATGGTATGAAGATCTAACAGGTGTTAATCCTTATGATCTTGCACTTGCTAAGAAGGAACTTGCTGCTGCCGGCTATGCAAAGGGATTCACATTCCGCTTAGACACACCAACATATGATCCACACCCTGCAGCCGCGGCTTTCATTAAGTCAGAGCTTGCAAAAGTTGGAATCACTGTAAACATCAACTCTGTAACCGATGATCAGTGGTACAACAATGTTTACAAGAAGCATGATTTTGCAGCAACCATGCAAGAGCATGTCAATGACCGCGACGTTGTTTGGTATGGCAATCCAGATTTCTACTGGGGCTATAACAACACGACGGTTACTAGCTTGGTCAACCAAGCAGAACAAGCTCCTAACGCACGTATTCAGGCATCGCTTTTGAAGCGTGCTAACCGAATCATCGCGACAGAAGCTGCTAGTGACTGGATTTACCTCTATCCACAGATTGTCGTTGCATCGTCAACACTTTCGGGGTATCCAATCAATGGACTGAACTCTCAGTTCTACGCATACAACATCGTAAAAGGTTAAATAGAACCAATTAGTCGAATGATCCGGCTCATATATCCGACATGGGTATATGAGCCGGATTTTCGTTACTCTAGTGAGATGAAGGTAAGGAGCTGGTGTGCGTAAGTACATAATCCGCCGTCTTGCTTTCTTACTTGTCTCCCTAGCGTTAGCAAGCGTCACCTTGTTTGTTCTCTTAAGAATCATGCCTGGAGATCCTGCAAATGCGCTGCTACCTGTAGGTGCCACGCCCGAGCAGATAACCGCGGCTCAGCACGAGGTAGGTTCCGACCTTCCTTTGATTGTTCAATTTCTTCACTGGATTCGCGATCTCTCTACCTTCCACTTTGGTACATCAATAATTAGTAGCTACTCAGTTGGCCCAGAGATTGCCTCACGTCTTTCATTGACTATTCCACTCACACTCATTGCCTTTGTTGTCGCGGTGGCAATCGCAATTCCATTGGGTTTCATCGCAGCCTTTAAAGCGAAGACTTGGTACGGAGCACTTCTCAATGGCTTCTCACAACTAGGTATAGCTATTCCCGTCTTCTGGGTCGGCGTCATTTTTATCTTCATTTTTGCGCTCAAAATGATGGTTCTGCCTTCTGGAGGTATCCCGCCTGAAGGTTGGGCGAACTTCCCAGGCATGCTGAAATACCTCATTTTGCCAGTAGCCACAATTGCTTTGGTGATGTCTTCTTCTTTGACTCGCTATGTCCGATCAGCAACCCTTGATGTTCTAGGCAGCGACTACCTACGCACATCTCGTTCATTGGGTTCCACCTTTACCCAAGCCATGGTTCGCCACGGTTTACGTAATGCTGCCGCCCCTGTCATTTCTATTGTCGGAATTGAATTGGCCACAACGTTCGTTGGTGCTGTCGTCGTCGAGAGCGTCTTTGCACTACCCGGCCTCGGAAGTTTGCTAGTGCGCGCCATTGCTCAACACGACTACCCAGTTATTCAAGGCGTTCTATTTATTAGCACCTTCGCAGTACTCATTATTGGTTTCTTCGCCGACCTCATTCAACGTCTAGTAGATCCACGATTGATCACTAATCTTTCCGGTGGTCTTACATGAAAGCCTCGAAAGCTCATCGCTCTTGGTCACTCATTATCGGGTTGGCAATAATTTCTACAATTATTTTGGTTGCTCTTATATCGTGGATCTGGTTGCCTTATTCGCTCGACAACACTGATGGTGGGCGCCTATCTCAACCTAGTGCAGCACACTGGCTAGGAACTGACAAGCTAGGGCGCGATCTAGTCTCCCGACTAATGGTGGGTGCACGTATTGCTTTAACAGTCGGTTTTTCGGCGGTGTTGATTGCAGGAGTTGTCGGATTGACTCTGGGTATGGCAGCTGGCTTTGCCCAGAAATGGCTGGATGAATCACTTTCGGCACTCCTTGATATTTTGATTGCTTTCCCTACCCTATTGCTCGCAATGCTGATCGTTGCAGCGCGCGGATCATCTTTAACATCAGCTATTTTTGCAATCGGTTTTGGAATGTCAGCGATAATCGCACGCCTTACGCGACTACTTGTTAAGCGCGTTCTCTCAAAAGATTTCATCACCGCATCACGCGCCTCCGGCACTTCTTGGCCCAGGATTATTGCTTTGCATGTCTTACCTAATATTTGGCCAACATTGATTGTTAGTTTTGCATTGCAATTTGGTTTAGCTGGTCTTGCTGAAGCCAGCTTGTCCTACCTTGGACTTGGAGCACCGCCACCGAACGCATCGTGGGGAAGCTTGCTCCAGGAAGCCCAAGCCACGGTAATGACGTCACCTATTGCTGCAATTGCACCCGGATTATTGCTCGTCTCCCTTGTTATAAGCGTCAATCTCATTGCCGATGGTTTGCGTGAAGTAGCCGATCCAACGCTAAGGCGGGCGCGATGAACATCCTCGAGATTAAAAACTTAACGATAACTACTTCGGCCAACGTGAAAGTCGTATCGGATGTCTCACTTTCAATTGCTCCAGGTGCGCGCTTAGGGGTCATTGGGGAATCTGGGTCTGGAAAATCATTAACGGCGCTAGCTTCCATCGGGCTCCTTCCATCACAACTGAACGCAACGGGAAGTGTCCTCTTGGGAGGTATCAACCCTCAAGAGATCATTGGTGTCTCCGACAAAGTGCTTAACTCCATCCGCGGAAGAGTTGCCAGTATTGTTTTTCAAGAACCCATTACTGCGTTGGATCCGCTTATGAAGATTGGACGTCAGTTAGCCGAGCCACTGCGCAGGCACCAAGGGCTATCCGGGGACGCCCTTGAAATGGCAATAATCCAGGCGTTGGTTGAGGTAAGAATCAATAATCCTTCAAGAATTGCGACCTCCTTTCCTCACCAGATTTCTGGGGGTGAACGCCAACGCGCAGCAATTGCAATGGCTCTCGCATGTAAGCCTTCCTTGTTAATTGCAGATGAGCCAACAACCGCCCTGGATGTAACAGTTCAATCTGAAGTTCTTGCGCTATTAGATTCGATAGTCGCAGAAAGAAAAATGGCTCTTCTCTTCATCAGCCATGACTTAGCGGTGGTAGGACAAATCACTGACAACGTTATTGTTCTTAAAGATGGAGCGATCGTTGAATCTGGCCTGCTTCAAGAGATTATGAAGAAGCCCACACATCCTTACACCCAAGATTTAGTAAGAAATGCGCAAATTCTCGATGATGCTCTTGATATCGCAAAGGGTGGTCGGTGAGATGACGAATCTTCTAGAAACAAGGGACCTCAATTTTTCTTATCGCACAGGCGTGCCTATCTTAAAAGACGTCAATGTTCACGTTTCAGAGGGGTCGAATGTCGGCCTGGTGGGGGAATCTGGATCAGGTAAAAGCACTTTGCTCCGTCTTCTTCTCGGAATTTTATCGCCAACCGCAGGAGAGATTCTTTTTGAGGGCAGCAATCTCGAACTCAGTAACAAGATTCAGGCCAAAGAGTTTAGAAGCCAGGTGCAGGTAGTTTTTCAAGACCCATATTCATCCTTAGATCCAAGGCAACGCATCGATCACTTGATTGCCGAACCCCTTATTTCACTCCGGTTGAGCAAGCAAGTCAGTGCGGAAAAGAGACTTCAAAGCGCCTGGGTTGAAGAGCAAGTTATTGGCGCCCTTGAATCGGTTGGTTTATCCGCTGATCTTGCCAAACGCTATCCCGATGAATTTTCTGGTGGACAACGGCAAAGAATTGCTATCGCGCGTGCGATTGTTTGTAAACCTCGCATTTTGTTAGCAGATGAGCCAGTCAGCGCCTTGGATGTCACAACGCGCGTTCATATTATTGAATTACTGCGTGATTTAGGCGAAAAGAACAATCTAACTATTGTCACTGTTTCCCATGATCTGGCTGTTGTCGCCTCTCTATGTAACGAGACGATCGTTTTGGAAAAGGGTGTTGTCGTTGAGCAAGGGCTCACTTCTCAAGTTCTGGGGGCTCCATCCCACCCCTATACAAAGAAACTCATCGAGAGCTTGCCTCGTCTCAAGGGTTAAAAAAGAAGTTCGACCCCCGAAGTGAAAGGCGACGGAGGTCGAACAGTGCGCCCGAAGGGATTCGAACCCCTAACCTTCTGATCCGTAGTCAGATGCTCTATCCGTTGAGCTACGGGCGCGTGTATTGAGAAACTGAATCCTATCAGGGGTTTTGACCTAGGAAAGACCTCGGAAAACGCTGATTATCAATTGATAACTAGTCCAGGTTAGTAATTTGTTCGCTCGGTCAGGAATTGCGACTGAACGATTTACGCCTTAATGCTAAAAGATTAGAAGGAAGGCTTCCCGGCTGCAAGCGCCTTGGCTGTTGTTGTGAGCGGCCAACGAGCATCTTGAGCAATTATCGCATCGAATTCAGCCATTGTTGCTGGAGGTGACATTGCAACCTTAAGCAAAGTTCGTTCTCCAATTGGAACAATCTCAGACTGATACAACTCGAGTTTCGCAGCGAAATAGGAAACCCAAGGCGCCATAATCGTGGCCATTGTGCTTCCGCGAGCCATTACTGGGGCAAATTTTGGATACAGGTTATTGGCATTGGTTTGCATCTTCTTCAAGTATGCGGCCTTGCCTTGCTCCGCAGGAAGGGTTAATAGTGAGTCGATATAGCCAAAACGCAGGGCAATTTGAGCAAGAGTTGGATTTGGGAAATTCAGCCAGTAGGCCTCATCAATCGAATCGGCGTAAACACGCAATGTTTCTGATTTTAAGAACAACTTGTCAAATATTTCCTGGGTAACAGTTACTGGACTATCGCCTAGAGCGGTAAGGAATGCTTCACCAGTCGTATTGAAGGTGTCTAATGGCAGTTGGCGTTGCTGTGCAAGCATTTGAGCCCATGGTGTTATCGCCTCAGCAAGTGAAGTATCTCGTGAAAGATATTCAGCGAAACCAGGGAATGTCTTCTTATCCATAGCAACTAGCAAATCGACAAATGCACCGAACTCTAAGTTGTCAACAACAAGTTTTTCGTAAGCCAATTGTTGATCCTCTGTTGGGAAAGAGCGATGGTAAGCAACTAGAGCGTCGGTTAGTAGTTTATGAACTACCTTGCTGTTTGCATAAACATTCGCCCAGCGAGTTTCTATTTTTGAATCTTTAAGCGCACCGAGTTTTGTGTAGAGAACACAAGTAAGTGTCTCAGCTGTTTCTGCATCAATTTTTGTTGTTCCAACTTTGCTACACGCATCAACCAGAACAGTTGCTTTAAGTGCGGATCCTGAATCTTGAATTACAGGTACTGGAGCAACAGCAACAATGGAGCTTGTGGGAGCAATCGTTGGTGGAATAATCGGCTCTCCAGCAACTGGTGCTGGAGGAGTTGGATTTGTAATCAAGGCCGGTACTTTTGGTGCAACAAGAGGTGGTTTTGGGTTAAGAGTTAACCCCCCACTTGTTGCTCCAGCAAATGCCGTTTGTTGTCCAACTGTTCCGATAAGAAAAAGCAGGGAAAGAAGAATCAGGGGTACTCGTACCCCATTTTTGCCATCTCTCTCCAAAGACATAGGTCCAAAATAGCCCGATTTGGGCAAAAAGACCAGATTTTTTGGGGATTACCTTACTTCGGGGGTGACTTCGTGGTGCTACCTCTCATCGCGCCTTGAATCGAGTTCAAAACCGGTCGAGCCTGGGATGGCCTGGGATGGCCAATTAGTAAGAAGGCTTCCCTGCCGTGGCGTCTTTAGACTTCTTGGTGAGTACCCATCGAGGGTCATGGGTCAATGTTGCATCAAATTCCGCCATCGATGATGGAGGAGTAATAGCGGTCAGAATCAATGTGCGCTCTTGAATTGGATTAATCCCGCCGCGATACAGCTCAAGTTGATCGGCGAAATGTGCAACCCACGGTGCCATGATCTGATCGATCGTTTGACCTTGATCAATAGCAGATGCGTATGCAGGATAAATGGATTTCGCAGCCGCCTGCGCCTTCTTTAGATAAGCGTTCTGCGCATTTGTTACCGTCATGGATAGAAGTGAATCTATGAAAGTAAAGCGTTGTGAAACTTGTGCAAGTGAAGGGTTGGGGTAGTTCAGCCAATAAGCTTTGTCAACGAGATCTGCATAATCTTGAATTGTTTTAGTTCGGGCATAAAGTGTCTCGAAGGCATCTTGTTTTACTGTTTGCGAATTTGCACCCAGGGCAACCATGAAACCTTCACCCATAACATTAAAGGTGTCATCAGGTACACCGCGTCTTTGCGCCAATGCCGCGGCCCAAGGTTTGATTGCATCTACTAGTGAAGTATTTTGCGAAATCACATCAGCAAATCCAGGGAATGCTTTCTTATCCATCGCAACAAGAAGATCAATGAACGCCGCAAGTTCCAGATCAGTGGTGATTCGATCTTCATAAACTTTTTGATCAGCTGGTGACGGGAATGATCGTTGATACGCAGTAAGGGTCTTGGTAACAATTGCGTGAATTGATCCGTCTTGCGGATAAACAACTGACCAACGATTCTCTACGTATCCGAGTGTTCCTAGTTTTGAATACGGAGCACATGTAAGTGTCAGGTTTGTTCCTGATTCAACAACAGTCGCGCCCTTCACTGGGCAAACAACGCGTGGTAGTGATGGCGCGCTACTGGTCACTTCTGTAGTCACCGCAGTTGGTTGCGTTTGAGGATTAACTTGAGGGGACACTAGATCCGGAACCACTACCGCTGGAGTTTCAGAACCGCTCTCGTTTTGATTTTCCTGGGAGCTGGTCTTTGGTGGCGCATCTGGAGTAAAGCCTGGAAGAGGCCCTGTTGTATCGCGCTTTTTCTCAGGGGTGGGTTTTACAACTGGCTTGGTGGAAGAAGATTTCTTGGTCGGAGTGGAGGCTTTTTTCTTAACGCTCTTTACGAGGGGTGCTTTCTTGGCAACCGCGGCAACGGTTGTCTTTTTCAGATGTGAAGCAACGCGCTGTTCGCTTGAATAGGAAACTTGTTGAATTTCGCTGTTTTTTAAGGCCGAATCCATGCCAAAGCCCGTATTCATTTGGGCATAAGAAATCGAGGTGGCAGAGGCCACGAGCGAAATGGCAAGTGCCGACAACAGCACTAGCCGTCTTTGGGGAAGACGCACGCGTAAAGGGTGACACAACTATCCCCTTAAATACAACCCCCCTAATTACGAGGTATGGGGGTCTATAGAAAGATAGACACTAGATGTGGTGTCAGCCATGGAGCAACGAATGCGCCTAGCAACATGAATGGGCCAAATGGGATTTGGCTCTTTCTCGTTGCGCGGCCGGTAGCCATCAACATCACACTTATCGTGGATCCAAAAAAGAATCCGCAAAAAGTTCCGACAATTACCGACGAACCGTTTATATATCCGAGTATTAATCCGATAGATGCAGCTAGCTTTACATCTCCCATTCCCATTCCGCCGCGCGAAATAATATTAAGGAGAAAATAAAAGAAAGTTAAAGCAACAGATGAGATGACGGCCATCTTGATTCGATCCGCATGATGATTTGCCAGAATATCTCCGAGCAACAACGCTGCGACTAAACCGAAAAGCCACGCCGTTAATACATTTGGAAGCCGATGCGTTTGCAAATCAATGATTGCTAACGCTAACCCCAAAACACTAAAGACGACCCATGCTAAAACTTTCCACCAACCTTGAAAACTTTCTACTGCCACTGCTACCAGAAGCAAAGCTGCTAATTCTGTAAGTGGGTACCGCATTGAAATTGGAACCTTACAAAAACGGCACTTACCTTTAAGAAGTAGATAACTAACAACTGGAATATTGTCTCGCACTTGAATTGTCGCTTTACATGAAATGCATTGCGACCTACCTTGGATTCCTTTTCGCTCGGGGATCCGAGCGACGAGGACTGTAACAAAAGAGCCACAAGCTAAACCAATAGCAATCCAAGATAAAAGAAAGTTATGCGGTGCCAACCCAATTGCTGACACCGCATCCCTCATAGTTCTTTAGATACCTGCGACTGTGCAGGTCTGTCCTTGGTTAGCAGCAATCCATGTTGCGGTTGGTCCTACAGCCACAATTGGTGTTGCTAGCGTTGAAGTACCTTGAACAGTTATGTAGTAAACGGCAAGCTCACTTGGGATCTTGGTGATGAAGCCAGGGATCAAGCCGTTTAGTTCGTAAGCTGTGTTGTATGCCTGCCACTTGTAAGTGGTGGTTGATGCTGCACCTGGAATAACGGCAGCAGCTGCGGTTATGGTGGCGGCAGTAGATGGGTAGTTCGCATTACCTGAGAAGGAGTATGCGGTGGCTGTTGTTGTAAACGATGCAGAAGATGAACTCTTAAGAGTGATCTTCGAAGTTCCTGCTGTCGAGAAGTCAGTTGTATTGACGACTACTCCGGAAGGAAGTCCTGCACCAGTTACGGTTTGTCCTGGGAAAATTCCAGAACCATTAGGAATAGTTAGTGCAGCGGAGGTGTAGACACCAGTTGTGCCGACCTGAGTGTTTGCCACTGTCTGCACAGTAAGAGTCTGTGATGTCGTTTGGCTAGTAGAACTAGCAGAAGAGAGGGCGCTGTAAAGGTTAGAAGCGTCCTGACCACATGCTTTTGCGCCTGCATCTTGGCTGGTACCAGAAAGGGCAACAACAACGATTGCGGCAAGAATTCCGATAATCAGAATTACGACAAGAAGTTCTAGAAGTGTAAAGCCATCATCGCCGGCAAGTCGCAGGGCGTCGCGCTTCTTAATGAGGCGGTGAATTGTCTTAATCATCGTGTTTCCTTTTCTGGGATTCGTAGGGTTGAGGTTTATCTTTTTTAGCCGACTAGCGCACATGCTGCGGGTGCAGCAGAGAGATCATTAGTTGTGGCAATTAAGGTCCCAGTGGGGGTCCACACGTACACCTCGAAAGGTGAACTTGCGTTTGTGACAGCGTTGAGAATTGCTCCGGTTGTTGGGGCCACGGTGCTAGCCAACGTATAGCTAGCTGCGCCCGTATATGTAATTGTAAAGAGCGAAGATCCGAGAGATGTTGGTGCGGCTAATGCGTGCCACGTTCCATCAAAGTTCGTTGAATCAACGCCAGCGATTGATATTTGATCGCCCAATTGTAAGACGTTACCCATCATTGTTGGCGAAATTGTGGATGAATAAGTGATCGTGCGGGTGGTTCCACTTGACTGGTATTTAGTTATCTGGAAGGTACCCAGTGTTAAGCCGAAGCTTGTTGCAGTTGTCGACAACAATCCTGGGTTTAGGTAAACCGGGTTTGTTGACGTAAGTGCTGCCAGTGAAGGTGGCAGTGACTGATTATCGGCTTGATAATTAGCCACTGCCAACGACACTGCTTGATAACTTGTTCTGCAAGCATTCTGCGCGGAAGACTTACGTGCGCCGGCAAGGCCCACGTAAGCAATCCCACTCATGATGCCGATGATCATCAGGGTTATGAGGATTTCTACGAGAGTCATCCCCATATCCCCTTTGATCCTCTTCTTTAGTTTCATTAGAGAGTAGAGCTCAAGATTCTGACGCTGTTACCTACAGATGCACCATTAACGTCATCGATGAACACGATCATTGACTTCTTAACGCCAGTCTTGGTGTTAATAAGTGTTATCTGAACTTCGCGACCCGACCCTGGACCAAATGGCACAGAGTAGGAAGAGGCAGCTGTTGTTGTGAGGTGAGCTGCCTTAAAGATGGCTTCCTGAGTGATGAAGCTTGGCTTAGTTGGATTCTGTGTCCATTGGAATGAAGTCCACTGGGCATCGACTGCACCAACAATACGGAAGGTTCCGTTAGGACCAACAGTAAGTGTGTTGTAGGTAGAGGATGTAACTGGGCGGAATGTTGAACCTTCACGGGATGTAACAAGATCTCCCTGTGTAGGTGTGGCATTCTTGAAGGCGTAATTCAATCCCGTTGGGTTATTGAGACCGCAAAGGTCCCATTCTCCAGCGGTAATTGTTAGATCGACAGCCATGTTCACGACAACTCCATGAAGTTGACTTTGAAGAACTCCGGCTGACTTTCCATTTGTACGCTTTGGCATCGTTGAAACGCCGCCTGTGTAGGTACAAGTTCTACCGTTCATGGTTGCGTTTGCATTCTTTACCAATGCCAAGGCATTGTTCAGAACTAGCGCTGTTGATCCACTGAACTGGTATTCACCATCGCCAAGCGTCACAGTGACGGTTGATGATGATGGCTTACAACCGCTACCTGAGGTGGTGCTGTAAGTCGTGCTTGACGTGAAGCCAGTAGGGCTCAGGAACTTATTCAACTCGATAATATCTGTCGAATCGTAATCTCCCGCTGTTAGAGCGATTGTCACAGCTCCAGATGTGCACTTGGAAGTTACAGTCTGAGCTGTGTGGCTTGAGACGTTATCTGATTCATCTTCTTCAGTACATGAAGTACCTCTGATGTCGCAGTCGTTGTCCCCGTAGCGGTGATGTGCGTGGTCACCTTCAGATGAGCCATCGCCACCTTGATCGCCGCAATGGTCTTCAATGTATTGAGATCCATCTTGACCGTATGAGAAGCCAGAATAGTTATCGGCACCTGACCAGGCGCTTGAACTACTTCCTGTTGTGAAGTATTTGTTGTTGTTCCAGGAATTCGAATTTGAGTCGGTGTTGTTATTCCATGAGTTACCAGATGCGCCGTTACCTGCGTAGTAGCTATTGGTAGAAGAGTCTGAATTCTTCTTACCAGAGTTAGCACCCTTGTTAGAGCGGTCTGAGGAACAACCAGAAGTATCTCCACCGCTCTCGTCGCCATCCGCTGCGTAGATCTTAATGACTGCCTGTGTCGATGCGGAGGTGTAAGAAACCGAACTAACCGTTCCTGCTGGTGAAGTTGCAGTCAATGTACATGTTCCAACTGCAACTGCAGTCACTACAGCACCGCTGTTTGTGCAAACTCCTGATGGAGAAGAGGAGTAAGTGATGGTACCTGTGTTGATTCCTGTATTAGTTGCGAATAAGTAAGCACTAGCACTCACAGCCTGAGTTCCTTCGCCAACCTCCATGGAGTGTGGGTTAGGGTTGAATTTAACTTGTTGTAGGCCGCTGTTTGAAACGCTAGAGATATCAATGGTAATCGTTTGAGAATTTGAGCCTGCGTTGTACGTCGATGAAGCAGCTTGATCGGCGACAATAACACAGGATGCTCCTTGGCTAAGTGCCTTTAGTGTCGTTCCGGAGAGACTGCAGTTCGTGCTGTTCGCCGATAAGGAAAGAACTATAGGAGTTACCGTGTTTGTCGAAGTCGCTGAGATTGGCTGCGTTGCATTCGTGGTTGTTATCCACGGAGTCGTTGCGGTAATCGTAATGACTGGGTCCAGAAGTTGTGGTGTGCCTCCAGATGGGTTTGAACCGCACAAGAGTGGGTTGGTCGCACATGTTGGCGTATTAGGAGTAACAACAGGTACGAAGGCGGCTGGATCTACAGTGATTGGGCCTGTACTTGTAAGGCCGTTATCAAATGTAAGTGGACCAGTGACAGTTGTACCGAAGTCAACACCAGGGTTGGCTCCGGTTCCTGTTGTGACAACTCCTGCTGGCGAGCCAGAGTTACCTGAAGGTGAAACAGGCACGCATGTGACTGTGTAACCTGAAGTAACAGCAGTAGTTAGGCCAGTGCACTTGGTCGGGCTAACCGCAGCCGAGCCAATGGTTGGGTCTTTCTTAAGTTGATCGAGGACGCCTGCGGTTACTTTCGCGGCCGCCGCAGCCTCATTATTGGTGAGGCTTGGACCATTCGAAGTTACCTGTAGCAAGAGCAAAATTGCTCCTAGCCACATACCCGCGATGGTCACAAATATTAGGACAAGACCTAACGATGATCCGTGATCCTTCTTCATCCATAATTTCATGACATGCTCCTTGATGCTATTAGTGTTTGTGACGGATAGTTCGGAGTTGTGATAGTTGTTGCTGGTATTGCCAAGCTGATACCTGGGTATGTGGCTTGTGTATTGAGAAACGTGTTCACAGGGCAATCTGTTGAAGAGATTGTTGCTCCTGTGGACGATAAGCATTTGATACTTGTCAACCACACCGCACTCGATGAGACTGGCAAACCTGAACGAAGTTGAACTGAAAGTGCGTCAATCGGGTTTGCACCGATCATTGCGCAGGTAACTCTCCAGAGTTGGCCCGCACCATTAATGGTGCGGATTTCGTAGCCAACATTTTGATTCATGTACAGCGTGGCGTCTTCAGTGACTGAACCGGAAGGTGTTGTCACGTTTGGAACAGTTAACGTGTTACCTGTTGCACTTGTAATGGTCGCGCTCACTAGGTTTAAGCCGACGTTTACAAAGTCAGTGATATTGACAATCTGTCCTGGAACGAAGATTCCCGTGGTGGAACTTGTGTAGGTGGCGCTGGTGCCATTCCATGTTGCGCTCTTGAGAACCTCGGCGACAGGGACACTCATGGTTACTAGCGGAACTACGCTTGCGTACGAGGTGTCAGTGGCATCCCACGAGGTGCACATGTTGTTAACGTTTGGTGCTGCACTTGACGCGCTGGAAAATGGAACGGTGTAACCGTTTGACATGTTTACATCGCTTGTAAAATATGAAACAAGGTTTGACTGCATGTTTCCTGATGTAGCCGCAGTGGCTGATAGATCCATCGCGCCAGTTGATGCCGTGAGCAATTGAGTAATCCCGACAGCCAAAATTGCACTCAAAACAAGGCAAACGATGATTTCAATCAAGGTTACCCCTGCATCATCGTTGGCCATGCGGCGCAATAGATTCTTTTTCATTATGCCGACTTCACGATCGTGCGGGAAATTTGACGCTTACCCACGGTTGTCGTGATGTTCACTTGCTGCACCTGTGTTGCCGCTGTGGCGTAATCGCCACATGGTGTCCAGCTTGTTTGAACATAGGTCGTATCGGCTGGGTTGTGGACAAGCGGCTGAATTGTTGCCACCGTGAGATTGATGATTCGGATCGCGGTAGCGCCAGTTGCTGATGTTGCAGTGAAAAGGTAGTTCGAGGCCATCTCAGTTTGAGGTGACCCTGAAATATTTCCTGCAGAACTCAGCGTCAGTCCGTTAGGAAGTGCTGGTGTGACGGTCCATGTGTACGGTCCAGTGCCGCCGGTGGCTGCAAGAGTTGCCGCGTATGTAAAAGAGACCTTAGTTGTATTGGTAGTTGAGATTGCTATTGGAGCAATCGCAACAGGCAGCGCAGATGTCGTGACTGAGAAGCCACCTTGGCCATTATCGGTCGTAGCTGCTCCAGTCAAAATGTATGGCTGTGGAGTAGTTGATGAGCAAGCAGCAAATGGCTGCAATTGAATTTGGTCAGTGGCTAACGTCAATTGTGTTGTTGCCGCTGATGTCTTGTTAAAGGCGAGCGCCATTGGTTGAGCAGAAATGAGCGCACCAACAAGTGCAAGACCAAATAGTCCCATGATCATCATCGCGATGATTACTTCGACAAGAGAGTCTCCTGCGTCAGATTGAATTTTCTTTATAGTCGTCATTATTTGATCCCCGAGTAAATTCCATACATGGCTGAAATCAGCGCAACGGCTACGAATCCAACGCCACCACCGAGAACAATCAATGTGATTGGCTCAATGAGTGCGGTGAAGTTTTTCATTTTGTGATCAAGCTCGTCACCGTAGTAACTAGCAGCTTGTTCTAACTGTGCTTCAAGCTCACCGGATTCTTCACCAACGCGGAAAATCTGAATTGCCGCTGAAGGAAAGAGGCCAGACTCACCCAATGGGGCTGCAAGGCCTTCACCGTTAAGTACTTGAACGCGAGCTGTTTCAATGACGTTCTCAAAAACTTTGTTTCCTGTGGCCCGACCTGCAAGGTCTAGAGCATCTGGCAAAGGAACATCGGTACGTACCAGCGTCGAAAGAACTCGGCAAAAACGCTCTAGGGCAATAAGACTAAAAATCTTGCCGAAAATTGGGGTCTTCAGTAGTAACGCATCAAGAATGACGCGCCCCTTTGGATTTCGTGACATCAATACAAGTGACACCACAAAAGCGATAGCAAGAATTGCCATAATCCACCAGTAGGACCCAACAAAGCGGGTAACGCTAAGGAGGATTCTGGTTGTTAGTGGAAGTTCGACTCCCAGTGTGTTGAAGAAGCTCTCAAAGCGAGGTAGAACGATTACAGAAAGTACTGTTACCGCAACACCAGCCAAGAGAACGAGAACGATTGGGTAGGACATTGCCGAACGCACTGCGCGACGTGAACGCAAGTCGCGCTCGATGTAGGAATTGAGAGTACGAAGGGCGCCGGGTAGGTCACCGCTTCTTTCGGCGGCACTTAAGATGGTTGAGTAATAATCTGGGAAGACATGTGTGTGTCGTCCGATTGATTCACTAAGAGTCGCGCCGCCCTCGATTTCAACAACAAGGCTCTCGAGGATTTCCTTCATCTTCTTGTGCTCAGTTGTTTCGGCCAAAATAGATAGTCCGCGAGCCGCTGGAATTCCGGCGGAACTGAAAGAGGCTAGTTGACGTGTGAATTGCAAAAGCACATCTGGCGGAACGGTCTTTCCAAATTCAAGTTCATACCAAGCTTGTGCAACCTGGATGTGCAGATCTTTGATTCCTTCATTGCGAAGTTTGAAATCTACATCGCTGTGGGCTGCTGCTTTGAGCTTTCCTGAAACAGGCTCTCCTTCAGCGCTAATGCCTGTGTACTTATAATTCTTAAGGGCTTTAGGGGCATCAGGGTCGCTCTTTTTACCTTTTGGTTTTCCAAAGGAAAGTTTCGGCATGCTAACACTCGGCATGTTTATGCCACGAACTTTGGAATCACTCTTGCTCTCGGCAACGGTGTCAACCACTGCTGTCATCTCAAAATCCTCCATTATCTGTAACTGCTCTACGTCGTGACTATTCATCGCCCACCAACAAAGTCATTGCCTCATCCAGTGTGGTAATTCCAGCCACTGCCAAACGAACTGCTTCTTGATCCATCGTTGTCATTCCTGCCTTCGTTGCTGCTTTACGAAATACGTGTGGGTCTGGTCGAGAAACAATCAACTCAGTGAGTGATTCGTTGATACTTAAAATTTGGTAAGCGGCGATGCGATCGCGGTATCCGCTTCCGCCACAAAGGGTGCATCCGACGCCTTTAGCTAGAGAGTCGCTAGAAAAACCGTATGCCCGAAGAGTTACTTTTTCGTCCGTGCTTGCTTGGTACTTCACGGTGCAGAATCTGCAGTTTTTGCGGATAAGGCGCTGTGAGACAACTCCACGAACCGATGAGGCCACCAAGTGGGGTTCGATATCCATTTGTAATAAACGGTAAAGAGCACCAACAGAATCTGTTGCGTGGATTGATGTGAAAACTAAGTGGCCGGTGAGTGCGGCTTGAACTGAGATACGAGCAGTTTCAGCATCGCGAGTTTCGCCAACCAAGATGATGTCTGGATCTTGACGAAGAACGGCACGAAGTTGAACAGCGAATCCTGAGTTGTTTGCTTCTGAAACTGGAATCTGAGTGATGCCAGGAACAACATACTCAACAGGGTCTTCGATGGTCACTGCATTCTTGTGTTCTACAGCTACTGACTGAATCGCACTGTGAAGTGTCGTTGTCTTTCCACTTCCAGTTGGACCAGCCACAAGAACAAGTCCGTTGTTTGCTGTGATCATTTTGGTGAAGAGCTCTAGCTGGTGCGCGCTCATACCAAGTGACTCAAGGTCAACACTTGGGCGACGTCCATCAAGAAGACGAAGTACAAGTTTTTCACCGAACACTGTGGCAACTGATGCAACACGGATATCCAGGGGATGGCCATCAATTACTGCAGTGAACTGCCCATCCTGTGGTCGTCGACGCTCGACGATGTTCATCTTTGAAAGAACCTTGATACGGCTGCTGATAGCCGGTGCTAGTCGTGCAGGGAGTTCAAGAATGTTGCGAAGTCGTCCGTCAATACGTGCGCGTACAAGTACGTGGTCTTCGTAGGTCTCAAAGTGAATATCGCTTGCACGTTCTAAAAATGCACGTTCAACAATTTGCTGAACAAGACTTGAGATAGGCGCTTCGCCCGCATCGCTTTTTGAAATTTGCGCTGTACCGAAAGAAGCTTTTTCAATTGTGATTGTCAAAGAGAGTGCTTCGCGAATTTCCTCACGCGATGCCTCGATCAATTTAACTTTAATGCCCAGCTGAGTAGCGAGTTCTTTTACTTTGTCCCAAGATTCTTTAGGTGCTCCAACGAGAAGTGTTTGTCCGTCCCAACGAAGGCCTAAGCAATCAAGTTCAAGAACTTTCTGACGAGGTAGTGCGTTATGGGCTTCGGCGTATGGATCTGAAACAAAGGTTTCAAAAGTTAGATCCTCAGGGATCTCGACAGAGAGCAAATCAGCATCCACGGTCTCTGGGGTATTGCCCCCACGGTTGCCGCGTCGCGATAGAAGGTCGCCCTTCATAGTCACCCCTGCCTCTCACCCTGATAGCGTAAAAAAAATCCTTTGCAGGATTTACGCCGAAATTCACTTGATTTATAAGGCTTTTCAACTACAAAGCCTCGATCAACCTCGTAAACATTTTTTGCGCTCTACGGATGCTGAGCGGATTGGAAATTTAGCGATTAGTACCCCTCAAGCACAATCAAAAACCGTGGGTAGTAGCACCCCGAAATGCGTGGCGACTTTTACGCGTGTATAAATTGAGCGTGGGTTACACAGGTGTAATTACAACCTTCAACTCTCACTTTAAAGTTTATGGTTGCACGCTTGCAAAACTTTGCTTTTTAAAGTGCTGGCACCTAACCTTCACAGATGAATCCAATCGAGAAGTGGCAATCGTTTTCCCGGACAGTGAAGGCGACTGTTTTCTTATGGTTGGTTATTGATGCCACCGTTATTTGGCAAATTGAAGTCAACCATAGGGACAGGGCGAACATTGCTCGTAAGTTCTGCTTCAAATATTTGCATTGCATCTCCCAAGCTGAGAAATTTAAATGGGAGATTCTTGTAGTCGTCGTTGTGAACCTTTTGATGTACACCGCTTACAGAATGATTCACGAGCAGACTAAAAAAGTAGACCAAACTTCTGAAGAAGAAACTTCAACTCCAGAATAGTTTGCCTTTAAAGTCCGGCCATCTTTAGAAGTTCATCTGCTTTTGATTCTTTGCGACGCGGTTTATTTAACAACTCACCCGCTGCAACTTCTGCAGCATTAATTTTTTCCCAGCCTTCTTGGGTGACAACTCTGTGACCGACCAGGGACTGCGCTAGATCTGACTCTTGCTTTGGTTGAGTAGCAAGGTCACCAACAAGCAATTTCATAACGTCGCTGGCATCACTCTTGTTTGTACCGATAACCCCAGATGGTCCACGCTTTGCCCAACCAACGGTATACATATTTGTGCCTTCAATGCGGCCATCAACATTTGCAATCTTGCCCGATTTATAAGGGACCCCATCAATGGACTCGGCTTGATAGCCGATTGCGGAAATAACCAATCCGCACTTGATGGATCGTGTTTCACCTGTTGGAACGATTTCACCATTCACTAATGTGTTGATGCCGAAAACCATTTCTTCCACACGGCCATTTCCGAGAATCTCCTGAGGAGCTAAAAAGAATTCAAGGTGCATGGTGCGCTCGTGATGCGTCTCCTCTAGTCCCGCAATGAGTGACATTGCTTCAAGATTGCTTCGCACATCTTTTTCTGCGCCTTCCCCAAGGCGCACCTGTGCATCAGTGACTTGGGCCTTATTTATCAAGACATTTGTGTGCTCTAGTTTGGGCAGTTCGCGTAATTCTGGCGAGGTAAATGCCGCATGTTCTGGTCCTCGGCGAGCGCACAGGTAGACCTGTCGTACAGAACTCTTACGCAAGGCTGCGATGGCGTGGTCTGCGGTATCGGTTGAATCTAGCTCGGAAGGCTCCAGTGCCAACATGCGAGCAACATCCATCGCAACGTTTCCCGCACCAATAATCACTGCCGTGTCACAATCGAGTGGAACCTCAAGGTCGGCAAAATCAGGATGGGCGTTGTACCAAGGCACAAAATCTGCAGCAGAGAGCGATCCGAAAAGACCTTCGCCGGGGATTCCGAGTTTTCTGCCAAGTGCGGATCCTGTCGAAATAACTACGGCGTCGTAGTGCGACTGCAACTGCTCGGCTGTGATGTCGGTACCTAGTTCAACATTTCCAAATAGGCGAAAGTTTCCAGCGGTTGCAATCTTCTCGAAGACTTTGGCAACGGTCTTGATTTTGGGATGGTCAGGGGCAACACCGCTTCGAACAAGACCCCAAGGAGTTGGAAGGCGTTCAAACATATCTATTGCAAAGTCACGATCTTCTGTCGCGCTATTTTGTAAGGCTTGAGCTGCAAAGTAACCAGCAGGACCTGCTCCAACAATGGCAATTCGAAAAGTAGACACCGCTTCTCCCATTTTTCAATTAATACTTAACTATTGCATCCATCCTACCGAGCCTTATTAAGCGCTGGCTATGAGAAATAACTCTCACTTATCGGGGTTTGGAAGGGTGACATCACGCACGAAAGATTCAAGATCGTTCACTGATTGGAGGAATCCCCGCAAAGTTCGGAGTGTTGCCCCTAAATTTGTGAACTCCGAAACCTTTAATCCATCGGGTTCATACATCTTGCGAAACTCGGGCAACTTATCCAACATTGGCTCCAAGATGTGTGGCTCTACTGGGACTTCGACGCTATTGAGATCTGGTGTGATCCCTGAATTGTTGATGCGTACTTGCCAGCTATATGGAGGGGAGATAACAGCTTCTCCTCCGATGATTTCACTCCAGTGCATGTGGTTGCGAAATGCAGCCGAGAGAAGGCGTGTTCGATATCCGCGCGCTTTATAAATCTGGTGAGCGTTTTTGAAAACCGCAACACCGGCCCATTCCATAACTCCTGGATCAATGCTGACTCCAGCTTTCTCCGCTGAAACCTTCACCCAATCATCGACTCGTCCCACCATAATTGTGCAGACTGGGCCCATATGAGAAATATCTAAACCTTCGGCTTCGCGTCGTTTTAAGCCACGTTCTACTGCTTCGGCTACTGCGATTGTTTGAGCGACAGAGAAAGAAACCGTTGCATTGATGCTGACACCTCTGTAAGTGGCTTCCTCGAAAGCTGAAATGGCTTCACTTGTCACTGGGATTTTTACAATCATGTTTTTTGCCAACGTGGAGAACTCATAGGCTTGATCTGCGAGCGCCTTTGCATCGCGGAAATTACGAGGGTCGGTCTGTATGGATAAGCGGCCGTTCTTGCCAGCGTACTTTTCGAATTCTGGCTCCAGTAATTTCGCGGCATTGACCGAAAGTTCTTTTACCATTGCCCAACCGATTTGATCATCGGTCTGGGTTGGGTTTTCCTTTGCGTAATCTCGGATCCGTGATACCCAATGTTCTTTATCTGCCTTGATCGCAGACAGGGCAATTACTGGATTACACGTGGCGCCCACGATTCCCCAGGTCAGTGCATCTTTGAGTTCCTTCGGGTCTGCCGAGTCATTCCACAGCACTGTTTTTGAGTTCTGCTTCATATAAAGAAAGGGTGAATCTGACATTTGGCCCCCCGAAACTACTGGTTATGTGTGTAAGCCTATTAGGAAACGGCGACGCGCTCCTGCAACTTTAGGGCGGACATAAATGCTTCGACAACTTCTGCCTTGCTCCATGGAGTAGGTGCCTGGGTAATGAAGAAATCCTCTAGTGCGATGTCGGCCAAATTATCGATGTCGGCCTCAACAAATCCAAGGCTAGAAAGCACTGGGAAGTTAAGTTCGGCAAGGATCTTACGGACAGCTTTTACCGCGCGAGATCCGTCTTTACTGCCATCATCGGCAACGCCCATCGCATCGGCAACGCGCTCCATTTTTGCAGGAACTACCTTTGCCTCACGGGTTAGCGTCTCAACAAGAACTAATCCGATTGTGAGACCGTGCGGAACATGCTTTAGCCCGCCGATTGCTTGGCCAAGTGAATGCTCTGCGGTGCAATCTGAAATATTCATTGTTAAGCCAGCCATCATGGAACCTGCGGCCATTCCGGCACGTGCAGCTTTATCATTTCCATCTTTATACGCACCAACAAGTGCTGGTGTCATCATGCGGATAGCTTCGTAACCGATTGCATCACCAATTGGCGTGCTGCATTTAGCGATGATTCCTGCAATTGCTTGAGCGAGCGCATCAATTCCAGTGTTTGCGGTCATTGATGGTGGCATTGAATATGTAAGTACCGGGTCCACGATCGCAAATTGTGCACGTAGGTTTCCGTTTGCAATGCCAGCTTTACGTCCTGCGGCTGGATCAGAGATTACTGAACCACCAGAAACTTCAGAACCCGTACCCGCTGATGTTGGCATTGCAATCAGCGCAACAGTTGGGATCGGATATTCAGGTTTGCGTGATTGGAATTCGCGAAAGGTAATACCAAGTTGGGCACATAGTCGCGCGGCTTTAGCGGTATCAATAACAGACCCGCCACCGAGTGCAACGATTGCTTGAGCGCCAGAGGCAACAAGTGCTTTTGTAGCATCATCGACCATATCGATTGTTGGTTCACCTGCTGGCTTTTCAAACGTTGTAACTGTGATTGCTGATTGAGCAAGTAGATTGTCAATGCATGCTTTTGCTGCGGGATTGAACTTCTCAATACCTTCATCCACCATTAAGAAGACTTTGGTGGCGCCACATTCAGCAACCACGTCAGCAAGTGCAAGAGCTCTACCTTCACCAAAGCGAACCTTTACAGGTAAATGATTATTAAATGCTTCGATGTTCTCCACGAGTGCTCCAATTCAAAATCGGCAACGTTGGCCAATCTGGCGGAGACGAGGAGATTTGAACTCCTGAAGGCGATTAAACCTTACCTCGTTAGCAGTGAGGCGCACTCGACCGGGCTATGCGACGTCTCCAAGTGGTAAGCGGAGTTTACAGGCTAATTAGCCAGTTTTTCACCAGGCGTAGTCTTCTGGGGCTGTCTTATAGCCAGGGAAAATTTCATCCAGCGTAGCCAAGTTATCGGCTGAGAGGTGAACATCCAGCGCCTTCAAGGATTGTGTGAGTTGATCCATTGTTCGTGGACCAATAATTGGAGCGGTCACTGCAGGTTGTGCAAGTAGCCAGGCGAGTGCAACATCTGCAGGTTCGTGACCTAAGCCTTCGCAGAAAGTTTCATAGGCTTCAATTTGGGGACGACGTGCATCCAGAGCCTCTTTTGAGCGTGAAACAAGGCGCCTGCTTGAATCGCGTTCCTTTTTAATTACGCCGCCCAAAATTCCACCGTTAAGTGGAGACCAAGGAATTATTCCGATTCCAAGATTGCGTGCAGCGGGAATTACTTCGCGTTCGATATCTCTAACGATCAAATTGTAAATTGATTGCTCCGAGACTAACCCCATGAAGTTTCTAGATTTTGCCTCAGCCTGTGCTTGGGCAAGATTCCAGCCAGCAAAATTTGAACTACCCACATATAAAATCTTTCCTTGGGCAACCAATACTTCCATCGCTTGCCAAACTTCTTCCCACGGTGTTGAACGATCAATGTGGTGCATTTGATATAAATCAATGTAATCGGTTTGCAACCTTTTCAGACTTGCATCGCACGCTCTACGAATATTTAACGCAGAGACCCCTTTATTGTTTGGCCAGGGATCCATAGGTCCAAACAATTTTGTAGCAAGGACAACTTTTTCGCGACGTCCGCCGCCCTTTGCAAACCATCGGCCGATAATCTCTTCAGTCTTTCCAAAATTACCTTCGCCGCCGCCATATCTATTGGCAGTGTCAAAGAAATTGATTTCATGGCCAAGGGCTGCATCCATAATTGAATGCGAGGTTGCTTCGTCAGTCTCGGGGCCAAAATTCATTGTTCCTAAACAGAGTCTGCTTACGGAAAGTCCAGAGCGTCCAAGATTTGTATATTCCATAGTGGAAAGATACCGCCTTTCTTGATGTATTGATCTTTTGGGTTAGGGCTAGGGCGCAGCAACTTCATCATGAATGTAACGTTTTCCGCGAAGTACCGAAAATACAGCGGCAATGATCGACATGACAAAAGCCATGCCAAAGACAATCTTTAGGCCATCATGAAACGGCGCGGTAATCATTTGTGGGAAGAAGTGTTTGCCCGTGAGGATTTGCCACTGTGCGGTGCTTACCCCTGCCTGTGCTTGTGAACCTAGAAGTGTGGCAAGTGGGTTGTAACCCAAGAAGGAGGAGAAGAGAGTTGCAACAGGTGGCAGCGCCGCGATCGCCGTTGCTTGAGTTGAACTAACTCCTTGACTGGTTAAGCCCGTCATAAGTGAGTGTGGGAGTGATCGCGCCAGTCCAATAATCATGAGCGAAAAGAAAAGTCCCATCGAAAGAACCATGCCAGAGTTCATGAGTGCTGCCTGTATACCAGCAGCACCTCCGCGTTGATCCGGTGGCACGCTATTCATGACAGCCGTTGAATTCGGTGCAGTAAATAGCCCGCCACCGATTCCGTTTAAAATAATTAGCAGGGCAAATATCCAGTATGTGAAGTTTGTTGGCACCATAAGTAAACCAATAAAACTTCCGCCGAATATGAGTAGGCCTGCTGTTGAAAGTACGCGTGCTCCGTGTCGATCCGATAGGAATCCCGCTAATGGCCCAGCGATAAGGAATCCAAGCGTCAGAGGCAACATGTAGATGCCCGCCCATAATGGAGTGCGTTCGTATGTGAAGCCATGCAAAGGCAACCAAATTCCTTGCAACCAAATGATCAACATAAACTGCAAACCGCCGCGCGCAGTGGCTGCTAGTAATCCAGCAGCGCTACCTGTACCAAATGCTCGTATCTTAAAAAGGCGTAAGTTAAACATTGGGTGGGCCACTTTGAGTTCGATAACATTAAAAACGGCTAGAAAAACTACTCCAGTAATAAGGAAAGTTAATACCTTAGGAGAGGTCCACCCCATAGAGCTATGACCATACGGTTGTATTCCATAGACGATTCCCGTAAGTAGTGATGTTAATCCGACGGCAAAAACGATATTGCCGAGCCAGTCAATTTTTGCATTCGCTCGTCGCCCATTGTCATGAAGGCTGTGATAGGCCCAAACAGTTCCAAGAATTCCAAATGGAACTGAGACCCAGAAAATCCAACGCCAATCTAATACTGATAAAAGTCCGCCAGCGATGAGTCCAATGAACGAACCAGCAATGGCGGCAACTTGATTGATGCCCATAGCCAAGCCGCGTTGTTTTGAAGGAAATGCGTCAACAATAATGGCACTGGAATTTGCAAAAAGCATCGCGCCACCGACGCCTTGAACTAAACGCCAACCGACAAGCCAGAGTGCACCTTTGCCACCAGTAAATGGATCTAAAGCGAGTATCACTGATGCGGCGGTGAAGACTGCGAAGCCGAAGTTGTAAATCTTGACTCGGCCCATAATGTCACCGAGGCGCCCGAGGCTTACCACCAATACGGCAGTGATCAACATATAGCCCATCATCAACCAGAGTAAGTAGCCGATATTTCCTGGAGATAGCGGATTTATTCCGATCCCGATAAAGATTGCGGGTAACGAGATGAGAATGATGGAGGAGTTGATGGTCGCCATCAAGATACCCAACGTCGTGTTGGTCAGGGCCACCCACTTATAACGTTCTGGATGAGCATTTTTAAATCGCGACAAAAGGTTCCTTAATAAAGCTCTTTGGATAATTCAGTATAAGGGAATTCCTTTTGGTTGCCGTTGAACTACAAGACTAATTAACCGCGTAGTTATCTACATATCCCTCAACTGGCGGGGCATAAAAGGGGTCATCGCGTATGTAAATAAATCCAGGGCGGACGCACGGGGTTCCACATGCAACTGGTGCAGTTGGTACATAGAGTTGATAACCGCCAGGGCCAACACATTTGTAATTCTTAGCATCAGCGGCTTTTTGTGAAATCACAAAACTGGAAGGTGTAAATCCCAATTTTGCATAAGGCTCGAAGGCTTGAGTTGTAACGTGCTCAAAAATCGATTGGTAAACAACTTTTCCACCTGCCAAATTCGCTTCATAGGCAATTTGAATGGCGTCCATGGGCCCGACGGTCCCCACCAGTTGCCCGGATTTCACTTGAGTACCTTGCTTAAGACCTGGAAGTGCATCTGCGTGAAATAAACGCACTACCCAATGAGAATTGGATTTTGCTTTTATGATGATTTGAAGTCCAATTTCTTTACTTGAAGGATTATTGGGATTTATTCCTTCATCGCGCGTTGAATACTCGCCGTCAAAAGGCGCATAGAGATTAATGTTGGGATTTTTCGGAGTCGGTTTTGAGCGATATGCCTTTCCATTTTTGAAATGACCGTAGTTTGCATAGTGATTGAGTGTCCTGCAGGTCTCGCCGTCCCAAGACTTATACGTGTAATCGTGTCCAACATTAGATCGATATGGTGTTAGCGCATATACACGGTCTACATCCCAAGGTAAATGTGTAACTGCTGGGATTTGCGACATCTCTTTAGGACCAAAACTTTCCAAAGCGTTCATCGATTTTTTTGCGAGCTGCGAGCCGATCATCAAGAAAATGAGAATTAGAATGAAAGCAATCTTGGTTTTCCTGCGGCGGACAAACCAAGAAGCAGGGCTTCGCATGGTTTGAGCCTAGGCAGATACACCCTTAATTAACAGAGAATGTTCAAGTTTTCGAGAGAAGAAGTGCTGTCCCTTGTAGGTGACAATTGTGTACGCTAGGTCTATGGCTGAACTCCCCGCAACACACAAACGTACTCATGACGTCGTGCCCTCCACGGTTTTCGCAGATTTTATGAAATCTGGATGGGCGCCTTCCCCGCTTAATGGAATCACGGTTGCTGAAATAGCAGCATGGTGTGTATCGCGACGCGATGCGCTCTCTGCCGCCTTTCCTGGGATTCGCTTAGTTATACCTGCAGGAACTTTGAAAGCACGCGCAGGAGATAGCGACTTTAGATTCCGTCCGCAATCTGCATTTGCGTACTACACCGGCGCACAAGGAGTGGAAGCAACACCTGACGCCGTTTTCATTATGGAACCTAACGGCGTGGGACATCAACCGCTGCTTTATTTACATCCACGTTCCTCGCGCGACACTGATGCTTTTTATCGAGACGCTAGATATGGAGAGCTGTGGGTTGGACGCCGCTTCACGCTCGATGAGGCGCAAATTCGATATGAGATTCAAACCAAGGCGTTAGATTCTTTAGATCAATTATTGAGTGACAAAAAGGCAACTCTGGTATTGCGAACACATGATGCTGATCTTGATTCCAAAATAGATAAGCATGATCGTGAAGAAGAATTCACTGCTTTTGTTTCCGCACAGCGCCTCATTAAAGATGACTACGAGATAGCCGAACTTCAGGCCGCGTGTGACTCAACAGAGCGTGGCTTTGCAGATATCGTGCGCGCACTCCCTGCAGCAGTTGCTACTAAACGTGGAGAACGCGTTGTAGAGGCGGCATTCTTTGGTCGTGCCCGTATTGAAGGCAACGACATCGGGTATCCCACAATTTCTGCATCCGGATCTCATGCATGCGTACTCCATTGGATTAATAACGATGGTGAGGTTCGTCCAGGAGAATTAATTCTTGTAGATGCTGGTGTGGAAATGGATTCGTACTACACGGCAGATATCACTCGCACCTTGCCAATCAATGGAAAGTTTTCACCTGCCCAACGTTCTTTATCTATGTTGGTCTATGAAGCGCAATTAGCGGGATTTGCTGCAGTAAAACCTGGCGCTAAGTTCGCTGATATCAACCGTGCGTCGCAGGCAGTACTGGCACGAGGACTTGCAGATATGGGCGTACTCACCGTAACTGCAGAGGAATCTATGCAGCCAGAAGTCTCCCTGCATCGTCGTTGGACGCTGCACGGGGTGAGCCACATGTTGGGCTTGGATGTCCATGACTGCGCACAAGCGCGCAAAGATCAATATATAGAGGGCATCATTGAAGTCGGCATGGTCCTTACTGTTGAGCCAGGCCTGTATATCCAAAGTGATGATGAACTATTTGCGCCAGAGTTTCGCGGAATCGGAATTCGTATTGAGGATGACGTCGTCGTCACCGAGAATGGCTGCAGAGTATTGAGTCAATCCTTGCCTCGTCACCCTGATGAAATCGAAGCCTGGATGGCCTACTTAGCTCGATAAGCGCATTCCAAGTGACACTGCAATAAGGCCAAAAACGAGCGATAAAAGCAGGTTTGTGATTGCTTTTTTGTACTGCTTGTTTTCAAATGCTAAATACAAGTCAAGGATAAAAGTTGACCATGTTGTAAACGCACCTGCGAATCCAACTGCAACCAAGGCATGCGTTGTCGTGAGAGATCCCGCGGTGAAATAAGCAACTGAACCTCTGGGTTGCGCGACTGTTAACCCGATAACAAATGAGCCAAGAACGTTAACGAGCAAAATTCCATACGGGTAGGCAATGTATTTACGAAGGTATTGATCTACAAGAAATCGCGATGGTGCGCCAACGCCAGCGCCCAAAATAATATAGAGAGCGGTCATGAACGCTCCGGAATGAAAAATCGAGCTATAGGGATGCACACAGCGACAACTGCCAAACTAAAGACCAGTGTTTCTAGTAAATAACTCAGCCCTACCCCCATGGGAATCGGCAAAATTGCAGAATTCATGGATTGAAGGGAGAGCAACATAACTGCCGAGAAAGTTGTTAACCCTCCACAAAATCCTGGAAGTAAGAAGTGCCGCATCGTGTCACTGCCTTGACGTTCCATGAATACTAAGAAAAAGGAAGCCAGAGCAACGCCCAACAAGTTTGCTTTGAGAGTACCTGCGCGATTTTCATCAAAGGATGTAGCTAAGGCCCATCGAAGAAGGGAACCTACAACTCCACCGAGTGCTACCCAGCGAGCAGATTTTAGAATGGAGTAGCCTTTTTATAGAAACTTCGGAGAAGGCTAGTCACTAAACTAATTATTAAGCTGGCAAATAGTGCAGACCAAAAACCCGATACATCCAGGGCGCTACTCCAGCGGGCTGTAAGCATCAACATTGCAGCGTTAATGACGAAGATAAATAACCCGAAAGTAATAAGTGTTGCGGGAAAAGTCAGCAGTTTGACGAGTGAGCCTAAAAAGGCATTAATCAAACCGAAGAGAAGAGCAACCCAAAGATAGGTGCGAAAACCGCCGTGCACAGTAATTCCAGGAACCAACGAGGTAGCTGCCCAGAACGCTAGCGTCAGTGCGGCCCAACGAAAGATCAAACGCATGTATTAAATAATACCCTCGCGCTTGCTGATCTTGGAGCCCAACCACCGAAGCGGGTCATATTTCACGTCAACAACACGCTCCTTCATAGGGATAATCGCATTGTCGGTGATGCGGATGTGCTCGGGGCATACCTCCGTGCAGCATTTGGTGATGTTGCACATTCCAAGGCCGTGCTCTTCTTGCGCAGTCTTTTTGCGGTTACGCAATGTGTCTAAAGGGTGCATATCGAGTTCTGCGATGCGGATGAAGAATCTAGGCCCGGCAAAGGACTTCTTATTCTCTTCGTGATCGCGGATTACGTGGCAGGTGTCCTGGCACAAGAAACACTCAATGCATTTGCGAAACTCTTGGCTGCGCTCTACATCCACTTGCTGCATTCGAGCTTCACCGGGGGCTAGCTCCGCAGGGTGGGCGTATGAAGGTATTTCCATCGCCTTGCGATAGTTGAACGAGACATCCGTAACCAAATCCTTGATGACAGGGAAGGCTCGTAAAGGTGTGACAGTAATCGTCTCATCGGTTTCAAATGAGGAGATTTGAGTCATGCAAGCAAGACGTGGTCGTCCGTTAATTTCCATCGAGCAGGACCCACATTTTCCAGCTTTGCAGTTCCAGCGAACAGCAAGATCGCCCATTTGAGTCGCTTGTACCCGGTGGATTACATCCAGAACCACTTCACCTTCATTTGCTTCAACGACAACGTTCTCGAGGCCGCCATCTGTGGCATTACCGCGCCAGATTCTCATATTGATCTTGCGTGCCATTAGTTGGATCCGCCTTTCGCAACTTCATCTGCGGTCAAGTATTTCTCGAGTTCGTGAACGTCGAATAAGTCGAACAACTCTTTAGGAATTGCTGGAAGTGCTTGGGCTTTAATATTAACTTGAGTGCCGTCGAAACTTGAGATGTGATTGATTTGGCGCCACTTGTTATTCATTCCAGGGAAATCATCTCTGGTGTGACCACCACGAGATTCCTCGCGGAGCACCGCCGACTTAGCCGTACTTTCAGCGACTAGCAACATGTTGTCTAAGTCGAAAGCAAGGTGGAATCCAGGATTGAAATGTCGATCGCCACTCACTGAAACATTCGCACTACGTTTGCGAATCTCCGCAATCTTTACGATCGCTTCACTGAGTTCGGCGCCAGTTCGAACAATTCCTACAAGGTTGTGAGTTATCTCTTGTAGTTCTGCGTGGAGTGAATATGAATTCTCTCCACCTTTACGGCTAAATGGCGCTTCAATTCGTGCGGATGCAGCTTTAATAGTTGCATCACTTACTGGAACTCGTTTAGCTGATTTGGCATATGTTGATGCGCCAATTCCTGCGCGGCGCCCAAATACCAAAAGGTCGGAAAGTGAATTGCCGCCGAGACGGTTGGATCCATGCATTCCGCCAGCAACTTCACCAGCTGCAAATAGTCCAGGAACTCCCACTGCGGCAGCGGTATCTGGTTCTACCTCAACGCCACCCATTACATAGTGACATGTTGGGCCAACTTCCATTGCCTCTTTAGTGATATCTACCCCTGCTAATTCGTAGAACTGATGCCACATAGATGGAAGGTGCTTCTTAATAACTTCAGCGCTCAGACGTTTTGAAACATCGAGAAAGACTCCACCGTGCTCTGTGCCACGACCGGCTTTTACTTCAGAGTTAATTGCACGCGCAACTTCATCGCGAGGCAATAGTTCTGGAGGGCGGCGGTTGTTATCTTGATCGAGATACCAGCGATCTGCTTCTGCTTCATTATCTGCATACTTGTCAATAAAAACATCGGGAATGTACTTGAACATAAAACGCTCACCTAATGAGTTGGTGAGGACGCCACCTTCACCGCGAACGGATTCTGTAACAAGAATTCCGCGTACCGATGGAGGCCACACCATTCCTGTTGGGTGAAATTGCAAGAATTCCATATCAACTAAGTTGGCCCCGGCTTTTAACGCTAGTGCGTGACCATCTCCTGTGCCTTCCCAGGAATTGGAAGTGATTTTAAATGTTTTGCCGACGCCACCTGTTGCGATAATTACCGTTGGTGCTTCAAAGAGAACCTCGGCGCCAGTCTCGCGCCAATATCCATAAACACCAGCGATCTTCCCGTCTTCCTTAAGAATCTCAGTAACAGTCAGCTCAGCGAATACTTTGATATTGGATTCCATAGATCCAGTTTTCTTTCCGTCTTCTTGTTGAAGAGCAACAATTTTCTGTTGCATGGTTCGGATAAGTTCTAGACCAGTGCGATCTCCAACGTGGGCAAGGCGTGGGTACTCATGTCCACCAAAGTTGCGCTGTGAAATCTTTCCTTCTTTGGTGCGGTCAAAAAGCGCGCCCCATGTTTCTAGCTCCCAGATGCGATCTGGTGATTCTTTAGCGTGAAGTTCTGCCATTCGGTAGTGGTTAAGAAATTTACCACCGCGCATCGTGTCCCTAAAGTGGACCTGCCAATTATCTTTCTCATTCACATTGCCCATCGATGCAGCAGCGCCACCTTCAGCCATAACTGTGTGTGCTTTTCCAAAGAGTGATTTGCAGATGATGGCGACTCGGAGATTGGCTTCACGTGCTTCTACCGCAGCGCGCAATCCTGCTCCGCCTGCGCCAATAACAATTACATCGTATTCGTGGCGTTCGATAGTAGACATTATGAGCGCCCCTTAGAAGAAGAAGAAGTTAGTAATGGATCCGGATGAAACTTGGCGTACATATATATCTGCAAACGCAACGCCGAATAGTGAAATCCATGCGAAGTTTTGGTGTTTGTGATTAAGGATTGAGACATATGTCCATGCCTTGTATCTCACTGGATGCTTAGAGAAATTGCGCAACCGTCCACCGATTGTGTGTCGGCATGTGTGACACGACAGCGAATACAGCCATAAGAAAGTGGCGTTCGCTAGCAAAACAAGCGAGCCAACGGAAACATGGCCCCATTCCATCTGGCCATTTACTTGCCGTCTAAATGCCAACACGGCGTCGATAGAAAGAAAAACGTTGAGAACTAAGCCAGCGTAAAAGAAATAGCGGTGAGCGTTTTGCAGGATAAGTGGAGCGCGAGTTTCACCCGTGTAAGTCTTATGTGGTTCTGCCACTGCGCATGCAGGTGGAGACATCCAGAAAGAGCGGTAATAACCTTTGCGGTAGTAGTAGCAAGTAAGTCGAAAACCGAGTGGGAAGAGCAAGATGAAAAGCGATGGGGAAACGGTGGCACCGAAGATGTGAAGGATTCCAAATGGGGTTCCGACAAGTGATGCCCCATCTACGCATGCCTTAGATAGGCACGGTGAATAGAAAGGTGAGATTAAGGAATTGCTGGCTGAAAAATAATTATCATTTTCAAATGCGCGGAAAGTTGAGTAAATAATGAAAGAGGTAAGAACCAGAACGATGAACGCTGGTTGTAACCACCAATGGTCGGTGCGAAGTGTTCTTTCCGAAATCTTGGCTCTCGTCGCTGAGAAAACTCCAGACATCTAAATCTCTCCTTCTGCCTTTTCACGCATGGCGTTAAAAACGCCTCAGGGAGAAGTTTCTCGCGGGAAGGAGTGGGCGCATAGGCGCATTTAGGCGTAAATGGCTATGAATTCAGCCACACGCCTACCGCCAAGTAAGTAAAAAGAGCGGAGGACGAGGGATTTGAACCCTCGAAGGTTTCCCTTGCCGGTTTTCAAGACCGGTGCACTCGGCCGCTATGCGAGTCCTCCGCGGCGTAATCTACCTGAAACTAGGGCCGAGACGGAAGTTGAAGCAATTGCTCAAGAATGACTGCTACTCCATCTTCGGTATGAGGCAACGCGACACCTTTAGCGTGATTTTTACCGTCGGTGTGTCCATCTGCCATCGCAAAGGATCGCCCACACCATTCCAACATTGAGAAATCATTGGGGTTATCGCCAAATGAGACGCAATCTGATGCGCTAATTCCTAGCCGGCCCGCCATTTTGGCAAGCGTTGCACCCTTTGACACACCAAGGGTAGAAATCTCCAGTAACGATTCATGAGGGTTGGAGTGAGTGGCTGTAACAATCCCATCAAGTTCGCGGATAGCGATATCCAGCATCTCATCAGATGAAAGTTCTTGCTCTGAGCACCGGGCCAATAATTTGAGCGCAGGTGAGGTAATAATTTCTTCAATTGAATCAACACCAACGTTATCGAGTCCTACATCCCAACGTGCAATGTAGCTTTTCTCGCGGTGAAAATATTCATGGGACTCAACGGCGAAGGAAATGCCTGGTATTGCTGCGCGAAGTTTTGCCACCGCCTGCAATTGAGCGCTGATAGGGATAAGCCACTCTTCCAGAACTACTCCTGCTTGTAAGTCATAAAGCATTGCACCATTACCGCAGATGGCAGATCCAATTCCGAACGCATCCTTTATCTCCGGCATCCAACGAGGAGGCCGTCCGGTGACAAAGAAGACCTCGACACCCATTGCGTGTGCTTTGAGAAAAACATCAATCGTGCGTTGGGAAATAGCGCCATAGTTCGCGACGATCGTGCCATCTAGGTCAGTTGCAATTAATTTGGGACGAAATTTCACACAAGCTCAAATCTTGTCATTCCTAGGAATGGTTGAAGTGCGGCTGGAACGTTAACAGAGCCATCTTCGTTTTGATGATTTTCAAGAATCGCAACAATCATTCGGGGTATTGCCACGAGCGTTCCGTTAAGAGTTGAAACGTGCTTCGTGCTTTGCGAATCTTTCATTCTGATATTTAAGCGACGAGCTTGAAATTCGGTGCAATTAGATGTGCTCGTAACTTCGCGATATGCATCTTGTGTTGGAATCCATGCTTCGCAATCAAATTTTCGAATAGCGCTAGATCCAAGATCGCCAGAGGCAACATCGATAACTCTAAACGGAATTTCCATCGCATTAAGGAAATCTTTTTCCCATTGAAGTAAACGTTGGTGCTCGGCGACCGCATCCTCTGGTTTACAAAAAACAAACATTTCTACTTTATCGAATTGATGAACTCGAATAATTCCGCGAGTGTCTTTTCCGTAAGTACCTGCTTCGCGTCGGAAACATGTGGAGTACCCGGCGTAACGCAAAGGCAACTTCTCTGCATTGAGAACTTCGTCCATGTGATACGCGGCTAATGGAACTTCACTTGTGCCAACCAAATAGAAGTCATCTTTTTCTAAAGTGAAAACATTTTCAGCAGCTTGACCTAAAAAGCCCGTTCCCTCCATCGCTGCAGGTTTGACCAAAACTGGAGGAATGACAGGTATAAAGCCAGCTTTTACCGCGCTGGAAATCGCGTAATTGACGAGCGCAAACTCCAAAAGCGCACCCACGCCCGTGAGGTAATAAAAGCGTGCACCTGAAACCTTGGCACCACGTTCGGTATCGATCGCCCCTAGCAGTTTGCCAAGTTCTACGTGATCTTTAGGCGCAAATCCATCCTTGCTGAAATCTCTAGGTGTGCCGACATGTTCGAGAACAACAAAGTCAGCTTCTCCGCCAATGGGTGCTGCGGGATCTAAGAGATTAGATAGCAGCAATGTCAGTTGTGCAGATTTTTCCTCTGCCAGCGAGCGACGCGTATCCGCTGCTTTTACAGCAGTAGATAATTCTTTTCCGCGCTCGAGCATTGCTGATTTCTCATCTGGTTTAGCCGCGCCCATGGTTTTAGAAAAGATATTTTGTTCAGCGCGCAGTGCTTCAAATTCGACAATTGCTTGGCGCCGAGCCTCATCTGCGGTAAGAATCTGATCGACAATCGTCGGGTCTTCTCCGCGTCCGCGTTGTGAGATTCGAACTGCTTCTGGGTTTTCCCTAAGAAACTTTATATCGATCATGTTGCACGTCCGTTTCGAACTTCGCTCAACCATTCTCTGGATTCAGAAAAAGATCGATCGTTCATATTCTTAGGTGTTGTGGGTTCCATCTTATCTGCGCGTGCGTACGAGCCCAAGAATCGAATATCTTCACAAATCCTGCGTAGGCCAGTAAGGGCATCACCAACTCTTGCTTCGTCGATGTGACCTTCTGCATCAATAATGAAATGGTATTGACCAAGTTCGCCGCCAGTTGGGCGGCTTTGAATGAAAGTTAGATTTACTCCGCGCACTGCAAACTCAGTCAAGACTTCTAGTAGCGCTCCTGCGTGATCTCTTCCAATAAATGCCGCTAACGAGGTGCGGTCATGACCTGTTGGAGATGGATGAGTGCCGGGTTTGGATGCAAGAACAAATCGCGTGATCGCGCCTTGAGTATCACCTATATCATCGGCCACAATCTTCAATCCGTACTGGGCTGCCGCTGTAGGTGAGGCTATAGCTGCGTCAAACTCTCCACGTGAAAGAGCTTCAGCTGCCGCTGCCGTTGAATTCGTAGCGATTACTTCGGCGTTTGGATAGTTATTGGCGATATAGGTGCGGCATTGGGATTCACCATGGGGATGTGTCGCGATTCGATTGATAACAACCGTTTCGGGTTTTGTCATTAGGGCAAAGGTCACCGGAAGTGTCACCTCGGCAACAATTACTAAAGGTTCACCTGTGGCAAGTTCATCAAGGGTGCGTGCAACGACGCCTTCCACTGAATTCTCGATGGGGACCAGGGCAAATTCCGCCTTGCCTGTTCGCACGGCATTAAGAGCGGCGGTGACATTCGCGTAAGGGATTAGCTGATCGCTATCGGTAGTGATTTTTCGGAGCGCTGCCTCAGTAAAAGTTCCCGAAGGACCTAAGTAGGCGTATGTGCTCATTGGTTAAGGATAGCCGAGCACCTTCCGCGCTTGAGCCGGTTTATTGGTAATCACGACATCAGCGCCATTTTGGGCGCAAAATTCAACATCAGCGGCTTCGTCCACTGTCCAAACAAAGAGTCGTTTTCCATCATTCTTGGCATCAGTAATAAATTCTGGTCGAGATTTGATCATTTCAATATCTGGACCAATTGTTTGAGCAGAAGTGAACCGTCTGCGTTTTTTGGCTCTGAGTGAACCCAGCAACATGACCGTATTTATATCTGGCATGGAGCGATGAACACTTTCAATAGCCAGCCAGGAAAAAGACATCACTGATATTTCAATTCCTGATGCGAGGATCTCTGTTTGTCGCGAAATGAGTTCCTTTGCCAGGACGGCCTCTACCTCTCTACTTGTGGCAACGGGATGCTTTGTTTCAAGAGCAAGATCTTTTCGTTGAGTGATTGCCAAGGTTAGGAATTCATCCAGGCGCATAACCTGTGGGTAGCGTTCAAATATCTCTTCATAGGTGAGTGCGGCAATAGTTCCTGAGCAACCAGCGGTTCTGTCCATAGTTGCGTCGTGCCACAAGATTGGGACTGAGTCCTTAGTTAGGCGAAGGTCGCACTCAAATCCGTCAGCCCCTTGTTCAATCCCAGCCATATACGCGGCAAGGGTATGTTCTGGAAAATCATAGGAGGCCCCGCGATGGGCATAGATTTTCGGCGTGCTTAGTTTGTGGTTACTTTTCATGTGCGCGAGAGGGGATTTGAACCCCCACACCCTTGCGAGTACACGGACCTGAACCGTGCGCGTCTGCCGTTCCGCCACTCACGCGATCTTCCAATGTGTAAGACTTGCCAAAGATTAGCACCATTAGGCTTACGCTCACAGATTCGATTACCCAATAGATCTCGTAAGGGGAGAGTGTGTCGTCTAAATCAGAGTCGTTATTTTCCACTTCCGCGCGATCGGTTGTTGGTTTAGTGCGTTCAGGAAATGAAGACTCTGCGCTAGTACATCCTCATCTTCTTGCGGTTGCTGATGGAATGGGTGGGCATGCTGGCGGCGAAGTCGCCTCTGCCAGTGCAATCAAATCTCTTTCGCAGTTATGTGTAATTTTGGACGGGGCTGGAATAGATCCTGATTCCGCAGAGGATCTATTGCTTAATTCATTGCATGATATTGATGCAGAAGTTGGACGCGTAGCTTCCGAAGACAGTGACCTCACTGGAATGGGAACAACACTGAGCGCCTTGATGTTGTATAACAATGGCGAAAATGTCGGGCTACTTCATGTGGGTGATTCGCGTTGTTATCGCCTTCGAGGTAATGATTTGATGCAATTGAGTCGTGACCACACAGTGTTACAAGAACTTTTGGATCAGGGCACTCTTTCTATTAGTGAAGCTCGCGAACATCCACAACGCTCACTACTCACGCAAGCAATCATGGGTGAAGGGCTCCTAGCGCCAGCGTTAATGGTTTATGAGGTCGAACCCGGTGATCGCTATCTTTTATGTAGCGATGGTCTCTCATCTGTTGTGAGTGAAAAAGAAATCAAAAACGGTTTGAAAATTGAAAACCGTGAGGATTCATTAACTTTTCTAGTTGATGCCGCATATGCATTAGGAGCGCCCGATAATGTCACGGTTCTTATAGCGGATATTCAAATGGGCTCCTTGAAGGATCATTCTGCAACTTTTCTTGGTGCAGCGATATGAAAGACCTTCTTGGGGATCGTTACAAACTTGGTGAGATGATCGGTACTGGCGGTATGGCCGATGTCTATGCTGCCCAAGATCAACGACTTTCTCGACAAGTTGCGATAAAAGTATTACGAAGTGATCTGGCGCGTGACCCTTCCTTTGTTGCCCGCTTTAGAAAAGAAGCACTGGCTGCGGCTGGATTAAATCATCCCGGAATTGTTGCTGTTTATGATTCCGGCGAAGTGCCTGCGCCTTACATTGTTATGGAATTAGTTTCTGGACACACCCTGCGAGAACTTATTCACAAAGGCGAGAAGCTGCCATTGGATCGCGCACTAGAGATAGCAGAGGGTGTTTTAGCCGCCCTCGAATATTCTCACGAGCGAGGAATTGTTCACCGAGATATTAAGCCAGCCAACGTCATGATCACCGATCAGGGCGATGTGAAGGTTATGGATTTTGGAATTGCTCGCGCTCTGGACGACATTGGTGCGACCCTTACAAGTACGTGGAACATTGTTGGTACTGCGCAGTATCTCTCGCCTGAACAAGCAATGGGTGAGAGCGCGGATTATCGAAGTGATATTTACTCACTCGGCTGCTTGTTGTTTGAAATACTTACTGGACGCCCTCCCTACACTGGAGATACTCCAGTATCTATTGCATTCCAGCACGTATCTGGTGACTTTATTAAACCGAGTTCTTTAAACCCAGAGTTGCCTGAAGGCATAAACATTTTGTTGGCGGTTGCGCTGGCGAAGAAACCTATCGACCGATATCAGAGCGCGGCAGAAATGCTCTCTGATGTGCGAAAACTTCGTGCTGGACAAGTTGTGAAGACAAAGATCGCGCGCAAGCCCGTTAACCGCGGACGTCTCGTGCTTATTGCAACTTTGGTGATTGCGTTGGGTGGAGGGCTTGCCTTTGGAATCGCCAAGACAGGTACCACGCAATTAAACGTTCTTTCATCTTTGCCGAACGTTGTTGGACTTACGGAATCAGAAGCTCGGTCGTTGTTGGTTGGTTATACGGTAACTATTCAACACTCTCACGATGGGCACATACCTAAAGATCGTGTAGCAAGCCAAGTTCCGCTACCAACTTCAATGGTGAAGAAGAATTCCGGTGTAATCCTCACACTTTCTGACGGTCCGGGTGATGCAACAGTTCCCCTTGATTTAGTGGGAATGTTACTTATTGATGCCCGCGCCAGTTTGACCGCAGCAGGGTTGGTAATTGCACAAACGAATGCTGTTCCTTCTGATAAACCACAAGGAACCGTCTTGCAGGTAGACCCTGTCGGAGGATCTGTAATAGCCGCAGGCAGTGGAGTTGCACTTCAAATCGCAAGCGGAGACATTGAGGTTCCTGCTCTTGTTGGTGTTGATGGAATTCAAGCGCGCACCGAACTTGTACAAGCAGGTTTCCTTGTTAATGAGATAGAAGCTTATGATCCAAATCAAGCAATTGGAATTGTTTTAGCTCAGGCCCCTGAAGCAGGTAGTACTCACACAATCGGATCTTCAGTAACAATCACCGTTAACAAAGCGCCGTAAAACTACCTTCCGACAACTGGTGAAAGACCGACCGCTTTGTTTAATGCGGATGGGTCTCCACATTCATTAAGCCAGTTAGCTAACATGTGATGACCGTGTTCGGTGAGTACTGACTCTGGGTGAAACTGCACGCCTTCTATAGACAATGTTTTGTGGCGCATCGACATCACAACACCAGAATCAGTTTCGCTTGTGATTTCAATTTCCGGAGGAAGTGTCGATCTCTCTACAGCTAATGAGTGATATCTCGTTGCTTGAAAAGGTGAAGGGATATCTTTTAAAACACCAATGTTTTGGTGATGTACTTGTGAAGTTTTGCCATGAAGTAATTCCGGTGCTTGAGAAACAGTGGCTCCATAAGCAACACCGATCGCTTGGTGTCCTAGACATACTCCGAAAAGCGGAATCTTTTTCTTTGCGCAATATTTGACCATCTCCACACTGATGCCGGCTCGCTCAGGAGTGCCAGGCCCTGGAGATATAAGCACTCCGTCATATTTGTCAGCCTCTTCAACACCAATTTCATCGTTGCGGACCACGGTGCACTGCGCCCCTAGTTGGCCAAGATATTGGACCAAATTGAAAACAAAGGAGTCATAGTTATCGATGACCAGGATTTTGCGTGCAGGCATGGCCTAAGTCTGTACTATCCGTTGCTATTTATGCGCTGAAAAGCCTTTGGCTAAGACCCCTTGGCCCGTGTTACCCTCTGCACTATGCCAAAGTCGAAATTGCGCAAAAAAGATAAGCCTGTAATCCCGGCCGACATTCTTCATCCGGTCTCCTTGCCAACAGAGAGTCCTCGCTGGCTTGCACCTGTCATGGTGAGCGGTTTTCTCATTGGTTTAGCGTGGATTGTGGTCTTTTATGTAACCTCAACCAACTATCCAATTCCTGGCATTGGCGCCTGGAACATGGTCGTGGGCTTTGCCTTCATTGGTGTTGGTTTCTCACTCGCTACGAAATGGCGCTAATTACACCGTTGTAATTCCTCCACATGGTGGATAACTCCTGTGGATAAGTTAAACCTTTTTGCGCAACAGAACCTTAGAGATCAGCGCTCCACCTATGAGTCCACCTAGGTGGGCGTGCCAATCAATTCCATGTAATACAAAACTCATCGCGAAGTTAATTCCGATAATGACTGCGATGCTTTTTACATCCACTCCGATTCTGCGGCCCGAAATAAGCAACGCCCCAAAAAGCCCGAAGATTGCGCCAGAGGCGCCAACTGATGGTTGATTACTTGCATTGAGAGCCAAGGAAGCCAATGAGCCTGTAATCAATGAAAAGATGAAAATGATGAGAAATTTATTTCGTCCGAAAGCTTGTTCAATCGGATTTCCTAGAATTAACAGCGCGTACATATTGAAACCTAAGTGCAACAGGCCGCCATGGATAAGAGCAACTGTAAGCAAGCGATACCACTCACCAGTTCCGACACCGTGAATAGTTCCATCAGCAAAAGCTGCCTTATTGATAAGGAAGAGCTTTTCTTGCAGCGATGGAATAAGTAACTGCAGTAAATAGAAACCGCAGATTACGGTGATTAAGAGGTTTGTGGCTGTACGTTTCACGCGATGGTGACTGAGTTAATCGTTATCGGTGTCGCGGGACGATCTTGGGCATCGGTCTTAGCCTGACCGATTGCGTCAACAACGCCTTGGCTTGCCTTATCTTTTACTTCACCAAAAATTGTGTGCTTGCGATTAAGCCATGTTGTTGGAGCGAGTGTGATGAAAAATTGTGACCCGTTTGTTCCTGGTCCAGAATTGGCCATTGCTAAAATGTATGGACGGTCAAAAACTAATTCGCCGTGGAATTCATCTGCGAAGCGATAACCAGGTCCGCCAGTTCCGCGGCCAAGTGGGTCTCCACCTTGAATCATGAAACCCTCGATAACACGGTGAAAGACAGTGCCGTCATAAAGATTGGCTGTGCTTTTCTTGCCATCACGAGGATCTGTCCACTCACGTGCACCTGTTGCTAATTCAACAAAGTTAGCCACTGTCTTTGGAGCGTGATTCGGGAACAACTCGATAATGATGTCGCCCGATGAGGTGTGCAAGGTTGCAGTAGACATGATGGCCTTTCGATAGGTATTAAAGATTAGTAGTCGTGATAACGCAATGGCCCTACTTTACAACATTCAGCTCACTACCACTCAATTGGGAAGTTCTTAAGGCTAATGGTTGAGAGTTATTGAGAGGTCCAGCCACCATCTACAGGGATGGCAGCGCCAGTGATGTTGTGGGCGGCTTTAGAGCAGAGGAAAAGCGCAACTTGGCCTATGTCTTCGGGTGTGGACATCCGTTTGGAAGGTTGCTTTTCCGAGAGTAGATCAGCGATTCCTGCGGTCCGATCGCCATTGAATTTTGCGACACGTTCTTGTATTTGTGATTCAATAAGTGCGGTTTCAACAAATCCAGGACATATCGCATTGATGGTGACTCCACCGGATTCCTTGCTGCCCGTCTCTGCATATTCCAGCGCTACAACTCGCGTCATTCCGATGACTCCATGTTTGGCAGCAACATAAGGAGCTTTGGCAACAGAGGCAACCAAGCCATGAACTGAGGCGACATTAATAACACGTCCATATCCTCGTTGCGCCATTTGTGGCAAGAGTAAGCGCATGGTGTCGAAAACTGAAGAAAGGTTAATCCCGACTATGTCATCCCATTTACTTCGTGGCATTTGCGCGGTTGGCGCCGTGAATTGAATTCCTGCGTTATTACATAAAATGTCAATTGGTCCGCTACTAAGAATTGTTTTTATGAGATCTTCTGTCGCTGCGCAATCTCGTAAATCCGAGACAAAGGTTTCAACCTTTGCAGCCCCTGCCGCTTGCACTGCAGATACTGCGCTATCGATCGTTGCTTGATCGGCAAGGCCATGTAAAACTACGTCACAACCTTCTTGGGCTAATGCGATTGCAATCCCTAAGCCAATTCCTTGATATGAGCCGGTAATAAGTGCTCTTCGCCCTTTTAAATCATTCATAGTTACTTCCGATTTCTATAAATTATTAGGGCACATTTCGCGGCTCCTGATGACTTCACTAAAATAGCGTAGTGATGGGTGTTCTGGGTCTATTCGATTACGGGCAATAAAAAGCACCCAAATTTCTTTGGGTGCTTTTGTGGAGACTAGGGGAATCGAACCCCTAACCCCCGCCTTGCAAAGGCGGTGCTCTACCAATTGAGCTAAGTCCCCGTGGTTAACGGGAGTGGGCCTTGGAGGACTTGAACCTCCGACCTCTTCCTTATCAGGGAAGCGCTCTAACCAGGCTGAGCTAAAGGCCCCGAAAACCTGCGTAAGGCTACAGGTAAGTTGAGTTAGACCCAAAACGAGAAATTGTGCTCAGCTTTCTACAGCTGAATCCACCTCCGCGCTTTTAGTGACTGAAACAACCAGCACCCCATCGCTGAGGTTTACTAGCCGAACTCCCATCGAATCACGCCCGGTTTGGCGTACTTCGGCTGCTGGAGTGCGCATAACAGTACCAGCAGATGTAATGGCAAGAACCTCGTCCTCGTCACGTAATACCAAGGCGCTTACAAGAACACCGCGAGAATCCTCATCGATCTTGGCAGCCTTAATCCCAATGCCCCCGCGCCCTTGTAGTCGATACTCCTCAAGGGGAGTTTTCTTGCCGTATCCACCGTCAGTGGCAGTAAATACCAAGAGATTTGAATCTTGAGAATTAATACGCGCCATAGTTAAAAGCATGTCGCCTGTCCGGAATTTCATTCCGATAACACCGCTGGTGGACCTGCCCATGGGGCGGAGGGATTCGTCATCGGCGGTAAAGCGCATTGCCATACCTTTTTGAGAAACTAACAAAAGTTCATCTTTTCCGTCTACAAGTGAAGCACTAACAACTTCATCTTCACTCTTAAGAGTTATTGCAATTAATCCACCTGCTCGTGGTGAATCGTATTCACTCAATGGCGTCTTCTTCACTAAACCATTTTTTGTAGCTAGCACCAAGTAAGGCGCAGCTTCATAATTCTTAATAGATAAAACTTGAGCAATGCGCTCCTCTGGCTTAAATGCCAAAAGGTTGGCGACGTGTTGGCCGCGAGCATCCCGTCCGGCATCAGGTAATTCGTGAACTTTTGCTCGGTAGACGCGTCCCTGGTTTGTAAAGAACAACAACCAATCATGTGTTGATGCGATAAAGAAATGATCGACAACATCATCTTGTTTGAGCATTGCCCCTTTAACGCCTTTTCCTCCGCGCTTTTGTGAGCGGTAAAGATCGGCTTTAGTGCGCTTTGAATACCCGCTGTGTGTGATTGTAACTACAGCCTCTTGGTCTGGAATTAGATCTTCAGCGGAGAAGTCTCCCTCGCTTGCAACAATTTGTGTTCGTCGCTCATCGCCGTACTTAGCAACCAGTTCAGAGAGTTCAACTCTAATTATTTCACGCTGTTTTGAAGTGCTAGCCAGAATTGCAGTCAACTCAACAATGTCAGTCATGAGTCCGTCGTACTCATCATTGATCTTTTGGCGCTCGAGTGCGGCAATACGACGAAGTTGCATATCCAAGATTGCATTAGCCTGGATTTCGTCAACATCAAGTAACTTCATCAATCCTGTGCGCGCTTCTTCTGGCGTTGTGCTTGCACGGATTAATGCAATGACCGCGTCAAGTGCATCTAACGCCTTTAAATATCCGCGCAAGATATGTGCGCGGCGTTCTTTCTCAGTTAAACGATATTGGGTGCGCCTAACAATCACTTCTACTTGGTGATCTATGTAGTACCGGACAAACTCATCCAAACGTAAGGTGCGAGGAACACCATCTACAAGAGCCAACATATTGGCTCCGAATGTGTCTTGTAATTGGGTCTGTTTGTAGAGATTATTGAGAACCACTTTAGGGATCGCATCATTGCGTAGAACAACGACTAGCCGTTGCCCAAGGCGCTCATTTCCTTCATCACGCACATCTGCAATACCTTTGATTTTTCCGTCTTTTACTAATTCTGCAATCTTTAACGCTAAATTATCTGGGTTAACTTGATATGG
>CAIYBL010000083.1 GCA_903924485.1 uncultured Actinomycetes bacterium | reverse complement strand
TCTACGTGTATTTCTCTAAATGTGGCTTCGAAAGATTGCGGCGCCTCAAGGGTGAAATATGTTGAAAGCAATGAGAAGACACGATCAGACCATTCCTTATCATCGGAGATAAGGATCTCTAGCCCTGGCTTGTCCTCGAGTTGTTTCCTCCAGATTTCTGGAAAAAGTTGTTGAGCTCTATCTAATTTTCGCTCGTTAGCAGGTGAATCGAAAAGATCATGCAAAATTGAATGCACCAATGTTCCGAGCTCGGCATCTAGGCTGATTTCTTCGGGTAACTGGTCTATCGCTCGATACTTATAGAGTTGCGGGCAATTGTTGAAATCATTGACCCGGCTAGGGGAAAGCCGCACTTTGCTCATGGAGGTGAAGATACTCGGCGTAGGCGCTTATAAGGCAATAAGATGCTCCCGTGTCTACACCAGGGTATTTTGCAGAGGGCGATCGGGTTCAACTGACCGATACAAAGGGAAAGTTGTACAGCTTCACCCTGGTTGCTGGAAAGGAATGGCACACGCATAAAGGCTGGATCATCCACGATGAAGTCATTGGGCTTCCCGAAGGTTCTGTACTTTCCACGACAGGTGGACTGAAATTTACGGCCTTCATTCCATTACTTGCAGATTATGTACTTTCTATGCCGCGTGGAGCAACAATTGTTTACCCAAAGGATGCCGCATTAATCGTGGGCTTTGCTGATATTTATCCAGGAGCACGCGTACTAGAGGCTGGAGTCGGAAGTGGAGCTCTTACCATCTCACTTCTTCGCGCTGTAGGCCCAACCGGCTCGGTGCATTCGGTAGAGCGGCGTGCAGATTTTGGTGACAACGCCACAAGCAACATCACGGACTACTTCCGCGGTAGACCTGAAAATTGGACTCTAGATATCGGATCTTTGCAGGACCAAGAATTTACGAACTCCTTTGATCGTGTCATATTGGACATGCTTGCACCCTGGGAATGTATTGAACTATCCGCCACGGTTTTGCGACCCGGGGGAGTCTTTCTGGCTTACGTTGCGACCACTACGCAGTTAGCCCAAACCGCGCAGGCTCTTAAGGATGATGGAAACTTCACCGAACCTGAGAGCAGTGAATCAATTATTAGAGGGTGGCACCATGAAGGACTTGCAGTGCGACCACAACATCGAATGATCGGTCATACCGGATTCCTCATTCAAAGTCGCAGAATGGCTCCAGGAGTGGATGTGCTGCAACGTCGTCGTCGACCATCGAAGGGCGGATACGGTGTCCTCGCGGAAGAATGAGCGGTTAATCAACTTAACGATCGCGCTACTGGCAACGAAACGATTCCTCACCAAATCTGAAATATTTCGAACGATTGAAGGATACGACGGCAATACCGAATCCAAGGAAAGAATGTTTGAGCGCGACAAAGATGACCTGCGCACCATGGGTATTGAGATAGAGGTCGGTGGACTCGATCCACTCTTTGACGATGAAGCGGGTTACCGTATCCGCCCAGATGCATATGCACTCAATCTTGGTGAAATTTCCGGTGAGGAAGTGGCTCTGCTATCTCTAGCTGCCGAAAGTTGGCGAGGCGCCGCCATGGGGGATGCGGCACAAAGTGCGCTTAATAAACTTTTGTCTTTAGGGATCTCCTCTGATTTCGAGACTATCCCTGCAATGGCGCCCAAGATGTTAGTGAACTCTCCGAACTTTCTTCCCATAATTCGCGCACTCACTGATTTGCGCTCATTATCTTTTGAATACCTTTCGAAAGACCTCACCGTAGAAAATCGTGAGATTGATCCTTACGGACTGGCAAACTCACATGGGGCTTGGTATCTCGTCGGGCATGACCATGCGCGAGACGCGGTCCGTGTCTTTCGATTGGATCGAATCCACTCCGAAGTAACCCAGACAGGAAAACCGGAAGCATTCACGCTGCCTGAGGGTTTTGATGTTCAAAAGATTCTGAACGCGCAACTGTTTGATTCCACCATGATGGCACAACTGCGAGTTCGCCAAGGAAAGGGATATACCTTGATCGCTGGCTCGCGCATGATCAGCAACGACGACGATTTCGTTCTTTACGAGGTCGGTTATAGCAATCGCCAGAAGTTTATTGATTCGATTCTATGGCATGCCGATGATGTCATCGTTGAGAGCCCAGCAGATTTACGCGCCGAGGTTATATCTCGACTCCAACTTTTGGTCGAAACCCATGTCTAAACCAAAATCCGTTCAAGGACTCGATCGAATCGCTCGACTCTTAGACCTTGTTCCCTTTATCTCATCACACCAGGGGATCTCTCTTTCTGAGTTGGCTCACGCTTTTTCAACAACACAAAGCCACATTACAGAAGATCTCAACACGCTCTGGATGTGCGGTCTTCCGGGATATACGCCTTTGGAATTAATGGAACTTTCATTTGAGAGTGGGTTTGTAACTATACGTAATGCGCAAACTCTTGAGAAGCCACGATCTCTCAGTCGCGATGAAATATTGGCTCTCATTCTTGGATTAGAGAATCTCAAGGATCAAGTGACCGATCATGCTTCGACCATAAGTTCTGAAATCGATACTCTGTTATCCAAATTATCAACTCTTGTGGGTTCGTCGATGCACGAGCGAGTGACAACTAACCTGCCAGCACTTGCGGCAATCCGCTCTCAATTGTCGTATGCAATTGCAAATCGGCGAACACTAGAGATTACTTATCATTCCCTGGTCCGAGATAAAGTTACGACAAGAAATATTTTGGCTCTGGATATCTACATTGACAATGACATCGAATATGTTTTGGCTTTCTGCGAACTCTCTGGAGCACACCGTACTTTTCGAGTCGATCGCATCGTTTCTGCAAAACCCGCTCAACCTCATTCAGTCGTGCCTGATACCTTACAAAGTTTCACTTCGGACAAAGTGAAAATCGGAATGAAGATCCTCTCTCGGGAGCGAGATGCATTGGAGTCCCTTGGCTTGGAAGCAAAAGACAGAAGTGAGAGCCTTGATGTCGAAGTTGAGGCCTTCAATACTGAATGGGCGACGCGAACAGTAATGAGTATGGGTGGAGCCATCCGCGTCACCAGCCCAGCCCAATGCGTCGAAGAAGTGGCCAAACGAGCCTCAAAGGCCCTCATCGGCTACGGTTTTACGTCAAAGTAAATTTGGGTTGAAATCAACCAAGTGGGGTATCCTTGGCAAACCTCGTTAAGTAGGCGGGTCTGAATTAGGAGTTCTCAGCACATGTTTCTCAAAGAGCCAAGTCACATACTTCTTCTCCTTGTTGTTCTCGTGGTGCTGTTTGGTGCAAAGCGACTACCTGACTCTGCCCGTTCTCTTGGAAAGTCCCTTCGCATTTTTAAAAGCGAACTTAAAGAGATCAAGAATGATGAAAAGAAGGATGGCGAAGAAGGCACTTCGGAGAAGTAATATCCATGGCGACCACCCCTGACGGTCGGATGCCGCTGCTAGAACATCTGCGTGAGTTTCGAAAGCGTGTTCTGCGATCAGCCATTCTTATTCTTCTTGGATCTGGGTTTGGCTGGGCTTTTTATAACCCGATTATCAACCGACTAGCCAAGCCTGTCTGCGTTCTAGGCGCCGCCAAAGCTTCTAATGCCACCCACTGCGGCTCTCTGTATATCAGTGGCGTCCTGGGTCCATTGAACCTTCAAATAAAAGTTGCATTACTCACGGGCATAATCGTCACGGCGCCATTGTGGCTCTACCAATTATGGGCATTTATTGCTCCAGGCTTGCATCGCAAAGAGAAGAAACGTTCCATACTTTTTCTTGTTTCAGCCACCCCATTCTTTGCAATAGGGGCAACGCTGGGCTATTTAATATTGCCGGTAGCAATTAAGGTCCTATTTGGTTTCACTCCACACTCGTTAGCTAACCTCGTGAAGTTCGATGACTACCTGGATTTTGTATTGCGAGTCATTTTGCTCTTTGGCTTGGCTTTTGAATTACCCGTCTTCTTGCTCGCCCTTAATCTTGTTGGCATCCTGTCCGGTAAAGCTATTTTGGGACCATGGAGGGTTTGGGTCTTTGGCATCACGCTATTTACTGCCGCTTTTACTCCAACGGGTGATCCGCTAACGATGTCCTTGCTCGCCGTTCCACTGTGTGCTCTCTATTTTGCATCTGGGGGAATTGCTTTACTCGTTGATAGAAAACGAGCGAAACAAAGTGCACGTGAGGATTATTCATTATGACCTGGGGAGTAGTAATTAATCCCATCTCTGGGCAAGGGGCTGGAGCGCGCATCGCAAGTCAGGTCATTGCCTACCTAGCCGAGCACAATATTCTCTACCAGATAATCTCGGGAACAAGTGCCGCACAAACCAGTGCATCGCTCGCTACATTCGTCGCAACTCACCCCGATAGCGAAGGTGTTTTTGCCATTGGTGGAGACGGTCTGGCGCACTTAGTCATTCAGCATTTAGCTACTACAAGGATTCCTTTGGCAGTTATTCCCGCAGGAACGGGTAACGATTTCGCACGCACCTTAGGTTGGCCCCTAGATGCGCTAAGGCCAATTCTTGACACGGTTTTCTCCACGCAGCCTAAGCAGATGGATCTTGGACTCGTTGATAGCGAATGGTTCGCAGCAATACTTTCCACAGGTTTTGATTCAGTAGTGAACGAGCGAGCCAACGGTATGGGATGGCCTAAGGGTCCGATGAAATATAACGTGGCAATCGCTCGCGAACTCCCGGGTTTTAAACCACGGCATTACACAATCACTCTCGATGATCAGCAGATATCGACGCAGGCGATGTTGATAGCTATCGGAAATGGTAAGTCCTACGGGGGAGGCATGCTCGTTTGTCCAAACGCCGACACTTCGGATTCGCTTTTTGATGTAATGGTTCTAAGCCCTATATCAGTCTTTGAATTCCTTCGAGTTTTCCCCAAAGTTTATGCAGGTACACATATTTTTCATCCCGCGGTCACGATCTATAAGAGCAAGCGAGTCACCATTGACGCGACAGCTGTGGCCTATGCAGATGGTGAGCGGATTGGCCCACTTCCGGTTTCTGCTGAGTGCATTCCACGGGCACTATTAGTTTGGCAACAATGACAACCCCAGCGGAGAGATTCGCTGCATCCGCTATTCGAAACGCATATCCATTAACTAAAGAATTTTCGCAGACCTTTGCATTCCCTTTTGATGATTTCCAAATCGAAGCCTGTCAGGCGGTCGAAAAGGGGAAAGGCGTCTTAGTAGCTGCGCCTACAGGGTCGGGCAAAACGGTCATCGGTGAGTTCGCGGCATTCCTAGCGATTCGTAACGGACGCAAATGTTTTTACACGACCCCGATAAAAGCCTTATCAAATCAAAAATACCAAGAGTTCGTTGACAGGTTTGGTGTTGACCGCGTCGGCTTATTGACCGGAGACACCAGCATCAACTCTGAGGCCGACATTTTGGTGATGACTACCGAAGTGCTTCGAAATATGCTCTACGCCGGTTCAAACACTTTGTCCTCGTTAGGCTTCGTCGTGATGGATGAGGTTCATTACCTCGCAGATAAGTTCCGTGGTGCTGTTTGGGAAGAAGTCCTCATACATCTCATGGAGAGCGTGCAGGTGATCTCCCTTTCAGCAACAGTCTCCAACGCCGAAGAGTTTGGTGAATGGCTGCAGATTATTCGCGGTGATACCGAAGTTATCGTCACGGAGACTCGTCCCGTGCCTCTTTACCAACATGTGTTGATCGATAACGGGCTCATCGATCTATTCGTTGAGAATGGGCAGGTAAATCCCGAGATTCTGCGTCGCGAGCGTGAAGCGATGCGTAGAGTTCGCACTCCCAATAATCGTCGCGAGAGTTCAAGAAATCGCTCCGACGATAACCATCGACTTTCTCGCGCAGAAGTTATTGAAAAGCTCAATCGTGAAGGGATGCTGCCCGCAATCACTTTCATATTTTCGCGTATCGGATGTGACTCAGCGGTACGACAATGCCTGCAATCCGGTGTTCGCCTAACTACGACTGAGGAGCGGGCCGAGATCCGCTCCACCGCACTGCGATACACACAGAATTTGGATGAAGAGGATTTAGTGGTCCTTGGATTTGAAGAATGGATTTCTGCCCTGGAGCGCGGTATCGCAGCCCATCATGCAGGTTTACTTCCAAGTTTTAAGGGTTGTGTAGAGGATCTCTTTCAAAAAGGATTAATCAAGGCAGTCTTTGCTACTGAAACCTTAGCCCTTGGAATTAACATGCCCGCTAAAACAGTGGTCTTAGAAAAGCTGATGAAATGGAATGGTGAGGCACACCTCCCGATCACTCCGGGGGAGTACACGCAGCTAACGGGACGAGCAGGTCGACGTGGAATCGACATAGAAGGTAATGCTGTAGTGCAGTGGTCGCCTTCTGTAGATTCTGCAACTGCCGCAGGTTTAGCATCCACTCGTACGTATCCTTTACGTTCGTCATTTACGCCAACCTATAACATGGCGATTAACCTTATTGGCCGATTCGGTCGAGAACGCGCTCGTGGATCTCTCGAATCATCCTTTGCGCAATTCCAAGCAGACAGAGCTGTAGTCGGATTAACAAAACAGATAAGGAAGAATCTCGTTGCCATCGACAATCAAGATACCGAGTCCATCTGCCACCTAGGCGATTTCTCTCAGTACGCCATGCTTCGACGTGAAATCAAAGAGACTGAAGTACTGCTTTCAAAGCGGCAGGCAAAGAAGGGCTTTGATCCTAAGCAGCGTGCCCATCTTGAAGCGGACTTGATCTCTTACCGCAAAAGCATGCGTTCGCATCCTTGCCATGGATGTACCGATAGGGAAAGTCACGCGCGAGTGGCCGAACGTTCAGATAGATTGCGACGCGAAAATGAGGGTTTGCAATCTCGTGTAGAAAACAGGACCCATGTTATCGCTCGAACCTTCGACCGCGTCTGTGATGTCCTGACGGAGCTCAACTACATTCAGGGAGAGAAGACTCTGCCGCAAGGTCAGATATTGGCGAAGATTTACACGGAGTCTGATCTGTTGTTAGCCGAAGCAATCCGAACGGATTTATTGGAACACCTATCCGCGCCCGAACTTCTTTCAGTTGTTTCAAGCATGATTTTTCAAGCGCGAAGCCAGGAGACGCTAGCTCCACGCATTCCAAGTGGAAATGTACAAAGCGCTCTTTCTGAAATCGTTAAATTGTGGTCATACTTAGAAGATCTAGAATCGCGCCATAATATTGCCACTCAGCGTGAGCCTGATTTCGGGTTTTGTTGGATCTCCTTTCGGTGGGCAAATGGGCACTCACTTCAAAACGTCCTCAAAGGTAGCGACTTATCGGTAGGAGATTTTGTGAGATCTACTAAGCAGTTGATCGACCTCTTAAATCAGATCGCGGTTGCTAGTGAGTCACTTCGTCCTAAATGCCTAGAGGCGATTCGAAAAATCGATCGTGGAGTCGTTGCCTACTTTGCAGGTGATGTATGACCTTGATGCTGCTAGACAGCGCTTCACTGTGGTATCGCGCTTATTATGGAATGCCTGACACTATGGTGGCACCTGATGGAACGCCAGTGAATGCCATCCGAGGCTATTTAGATATGACAGCGCGACTTATCGGCATGTATCGCCCCAATCGACTGGTGGCTTGTATCGAAGGAGACTGGCGTCCAACCTGGCGAGTTGCACTCTTTCCGGAATATAAGGCAAATCGTGTGGATGACTCTGGTGAGGGCGAAGAAGAGCCAGATACGTTGACGCCTCAAATTCCGATTCTTCTCGATGTTCTTGATGCCTTTGGCATTACCGTGATTGGCGTCGATGATTTTGAAGCAGATGATGTCATGGCCTCATTTGCTGTCCAAGAAAAGGGTCCAGTTCGCATTGTTACTGGCGACCGAGATCTATTTCAGCTCGTTGATGATGTACGCGACGTGCGGGTTGTCTATCTCGCAAAAGGGTTATCTCAACACGACCTTGTAAATCTTTCGTGGGTACAAAACAAGTATGCAATTCCTGGGGGGCGCTACGGACTCTTTGCCATGTTTCGAGGCGATCCTTCAGATGGATTGCCTGGCGTTAAGGGAATTGGCGAAAAAGGTGCGGCGTTAATCGCCAATGCGTTTGCAACCGTCCCTGAAGTAATAGCCGCCGCGCATGCAAATGACCCTCGACTGACTCCTGCGCTGATTAAGAAAATCCTTGCTGGCTTGGATTACCTAGCAATTGCTCCGACTCTCGTGCAATGCGCGTTGGATATTTCCCTTCCACAAGTTTCCCTCGACATTCCGAGGAAACCCAAGAACATGAAGGTTCTACAAGAGCTGAAAGAGAAATATGCGTTGGGGGCAAGTGTCGATCGATTGATTGCCGCACTCGAATGGCAGTAGCTCTTGCCCTTTTAGCAGGCGCCCTGCTCTCGTGCGCTTTTGCGCCATTTTCGCTCTGGTGGATTGCTTGTATTGCAATTGCTTTACTTCTGAAACTTCTTGATCACAGCGAGCTCCGCAAACGTTCTGTTGTGGTGGCAGCTTTCGCTTTAGCTTTTTTTATTCCTCTTTTGCATTGGACGAGTACTTACGTTGGCTCTACCCCTTGGATCATCCTTGCTGTGGGGGAGTCGATTTTTCTTTTACCCTTGGCTCTACTTCCGATTGGCAAACGTGGAGTCGTATTCTATTTTCCTTCGCTATGGGTGGCGATCGAAATAGCGCGTTCGCATCTCCCGTTCGGTGGTTTTGGTTGGGGGAGGGTTGGCTTCTCACAAAGTAGCGCACCGTACGCGAAGTTTGCCTCCATCGGTGGTGTATCCGGTCTCTCCTTCCTTGTCTGTTCAATCTCCGTGGCTCTTTATTTACTGTTCAAAAAGGATCGCTTTCAGATGGAAATTGCTTTCGCTTTTGTTGTATTACAACTAGCAACTCTTGGCCTTCAGGCTCCCAATAATTCCTCTGGACATATTTCAGTTCTGGCCGTTCAAGGGGGCGTGCCACAACTGGGTATGAACTTCAACGAGAAGGCGACGGCTGTCTTTACTAACCATCTGAAACTTACTCAAGAATATTTCAAAACACACAATTATAAAGTGGATAAAGTTGATAAAGTGGATCTTGTTGTCTGGCCAGAAAATAGCGTTGATGTGGATCCTTACACAGATGCTTACGAACGAGATTCACTTCAAAAACTTGTCGATAGTTCAGGTATTCCAATCATCATCGGCGCAGTCCTTCAAAGTCCACACGGACCTCAAAATGCGTCAATTTTATGGATGCCTAACAAGGGCGCAACCAGTACCTATCTAAAGATACATTTAGCTCCTTTCGGTGAATACATGCCATTGCGCACGTTGGCTGAATTTCTTTCACCGTACGCTAAAAACGTTGTCGACTTTATCCCGGGCAGGACCCTCATAGTTCATAGCGTTGGCGGCGCGCGTTTGGCACCAGCCATTTGCTATGAATTGGTTGATGATCAATTAGGTCGAGCAATGAATGCGCGTTCGAATGTAATGCTGGTTCAAACAAACAGCGCGACTTTTGGACTCTCAGCAGAGAGCGCTCAAGAGTTGGAGATGGTGCGGATACGAGCGATCGAACATCAACGGTACGCCGTGAGTATCTCTACGTCAGGGGTCAGCGCCATCATTGGCAGTAATGGCCAGGTATTGGCAGAAACGAAACAGAATGATCCAGAAGTCTTGCGATATGACATTCCCTTCAACTCTTCTCAATCTGTCTCTGACCGATTGGGAAATTCTGCGGAAATTCTCATGATACTGATTCCGTCGATTATCTATAGTCTCCTATTATTAGCGCACCGCAATTATCGATTAAACAGGCGCAGGAGAGTCAAGTGAAGATTCTGGTAGTGATTCCTACATATAACGAGATGGATTCAATTGCATCCATCACAAGCGAAGTTCTCTCGCTGCCTGAAAATGTCGATATCTTGGTCGTTGACGACAATTCTCCCGATGGAACAGCTCGCCTTGTTAAAGATATTGCTCGAGCATGGCCAGATCGCGTGCGCCTTATTGAGAGAACGAAGAAAACCGGACTCGGAGGCGCTTATCGGACTGGATTCGCATGGTTTCTCAAGCAGCCCCAATACACGCACATTGTCACCATGGATGCTGATCATTCTCACCGACCACAGGATTTATCGACAATGATTTCGGCTCTCTCGCCCAGCACAGATCTCGTTATGGGCGTTCGTGGGATGCCAGGCGGGTCGATTGTTAACTGGCCTAAGTCCAGGCAGCGCCTGTCTCGCATGGGTACGACTTATGCGCGTTGGTCTCTTAAATTGCCTCTGCGAGACCTTACGGGCGGATTTCGCATTTATTCACGAACTTTGCTTGAAAGAATTCGCATCAACAACGTTTCCTCCGAAGGTTATTGTTTTCAAATCGAAATGGCTCGAGCATCGGCGGCAGCACAAGCGAAAATTGTTGAAGTTCCGATTACCTTTGTAGAACGGCGCAATGGAGTCTCCAAGATGAGTAAAGGCATTGTTATCGAAGCACTCATCAAAGTAACCGCCTGGGCGCTAGATTCTAGGTTCAGATCTAACGCCGATAAGTTACATTATGTTAAGTAAGGTTAAGCGTAGTCACTGACCGGTGCGCAGGAACAGACGAGATTCCTATCCCCGAAGGCGCCATCTATGCGCCCTACGGTCGGCCAATATTTACCCCTACGGCCCATAACATCGCCCGAATTAACGCCCGCAGGGAAAGCTGCCATCTCGCGGCCGTAACCAAAAGACCAACTATCTGAGGCAATTTTCTCAGCCGTATGTGGGGCGTTATGAAGTGGCGAATCTTCGTGAGATCGAACCCCAGTTCGAACTTCTTCGATTTCGCCAAAGACGGCGATCATGGCCGCAATAAAGCGATCCAACTCGACGATATCTTCGCTCTCGGTAGGTTCGATCATTAAAGTGCCCGGAACTGGGAAGCTCATAGTGGGTGCATGGAAACCAAAGTCCATAAGGCGTTTGGCGATGTCATCCACTGTCACACCCGACTCCTTGGTAATTTGGCGGACGTCAAGGATGCACTCGTGAGCGACCAATCCATTCTCCCCCGTGTACAGGACCGGGTAATAAGGATTGAGCTTTTTGGCGATGTAGTTGGCGGACAAGATTGCTACCTCAGTGGCATGTGTTAAACCTGCTCCACCCATCAAGCGAATGTAAGCCCACGAAATTGGCAAGATACTTGCAGAGCCAAATGGTGCGGCGCTGACTGGACCTGGACCTGTGGCAGGTCCTGCTGTTGCATCCAGTGGATGGTTTGGAAGAAATGGCGCTAAGTGTGCGCGAGAAATAACGGGCCCAACTCCTGGCCCTCCCCCTCCGTGCGGAATACAAAATGTTTTGTGAAGATTTAAATGCGATACATCAGCGCCAAATTTTCCTGGCTGGGCTAAACCAACGAGAGCGTTGAGGTTTGCACCATCAACATAAACTTGTCCGCCTGCCTCATGCACCATTGCGCAAATTTCGGTGATCGCAGTTTCAAATACTCCGTGTGTCGAAGGATATGTAACCATAAGCGCAGATAGCACATCCTTATGTAACGCAATCTTCGACTTGAGATCATCCACGCTCACATTGCCAAGGTCGTCACATTCAACAACAACAACTTTCATTCCCGCCATAACTGCACTCGCTGCGTTAGTTCCATGTGCACTTGAAGGGATCAAACAAATATTGCGTGCGACATCCCCACGTGAGTCATGATAATTACGAATCGCTAATAGACCCGCGAACTCTCCTTGACTTCCTGCATTTGGTTGGAGCGAAACAGCGTCATAACCAGTAATCGCTACAAGCCATTCGGAAAGTTGAGCAATCAACTCGCGTGAACCTACACTCTGGTTGGCCGGTGCGAAAGGATGGAGTGAAGAGAATTCTGGCCATGTGACAGCCTGCATCTCAGTTACCGCATTAAGTTTCATTGTGCACGATCCAAGAGGGATCATCGTTCGATCCAAGGCAAGATCTTTATCAGCAAGTGAGCGCAGATAACGCATCATCGCTGTCTCGGAATGATTCGTGTTAAAAATCGGATGAGTCAAGAAAGGACTTTTTCGTTGTAGATGTGATTGGAAATGACTGACTGGCAGACTCTCTCCCACAAGAGCGACGCCGAATACTCGGCATAAGGAAACAAGCAGCTCTTCAGTTACAGTCTCGTCAATAGAAAAACCAACGGTGGTTGCATCGATAATTCTTACGTTGATGGCGGATTCACGAGCTTTCGCTGCGGTGGCCTCAGAATTGGAGACAGATAGCGTGAGGGTGTCGAAGTAATTCTTAGTAAGTACCTCTACTCCCCCATTTGCTAGAGATTGTGCCATTCGTGATGTCTGATTGTGGATTCGGCTTGCGATGTGCGTGAGACCTTTTGGTCCGTGATACATCGCGTAAAAAGCGCTCATGACTGCAAGCAAAACCTGCGCCGTACAAATATTGCTCGTCGCTTTATCTCGACGAATATGTTGCTCACGAGTTTGAAGTGCGAGACGAAACCCTGGGTTACCGTCGGGATCAACACTTTGACCGATTAAACGGCCAGGCATGCCGCGTTCTAGCCCCGCACGTACAGACATAAAGCCTGCGTGTGGACCACCAAATCCCATCGGAACACCAAGTCGCTGCGCTGAGCCAACGACAACATCTGCGCCCCACTCCCCCGGTGACGCAAGCAATGTAAGTGCCAACAAGTCTGATGCAGCTATTACAAGAGCTCCGCGTTCATGTGCCTTCTCTGCAAGCGAGTTGTAATCCTGAATCTCTCCACGCGTATTTGGGTACTGAATTAATAAACCGAAAAAGTCCACGGCAGGTAGCTCTTGCATGGAATCAATAACAACAACCGATATGCCAAGAGGCTTAGCACGCGTGAGAACAACAGCCAAAGTTTGAGGATGAACTTCCTTGTCAACGAGAAAGACTGACTCGTCCCCACCTTTATGTGCGCGACGTGCCAAGGTCATTGCCTCAGCCGCTGCAGTAGCTTCATCGAGCATTGAAGCATTGGCAACACTCAATCCTGTCATGTCGCAAACAAGAGTTTGAAAGGCGAAGAGTGCTTCAAGTCGTCCTTGTGAGATCTCCGGTTGATACGGCGTATATGCGGTGTACCAAGCAGGATTTTCTAAAACGTTACGCAAGATCACTGCTGGCGTGTGTGTTCCGTAATATCCAGTACCTATGAGTGATGTAAAAGTTAGATTTTGATCGGCTAGTCCTCGAAGTTCGGCAATTACTTCGACTTCAGTTTTAGCTGCCGGGAGAATATCTGCCAAGTCTTTTGTCATCGCGATACTCGAAGGAAGAACCTTTGCGATGAAGGCATCTAGGCTTTTAAAACCCAGTTCCTGAAGCATCGTATTTTCTTGATCGAGTGATGGTCCGATATGGCGGCGTTCAAAAGCGTCAAAAGTCATAAGGAGATTATGCTGGATTTATGCGCCTTTAAGTTTTCGCCTTTGCGAGAGCTCATCGTTAGTTTCGCCACTAACGACGGCACCATTAAACTCGCCCTGCAAGAGAGCCAAGGAGCCTTCAACTTCGCTCCAGACTTTACCTACGGCAATTCCAAAGACTCCTTGCCCACCTTGAAGTAAGTCGATAATTTCATCTGGACTGGAACACTCGTAAATCGAAGCCCCGTCACTCATCAAGGTAATTCGCTCTAAATCAACAACTCCCCGCTCGCGCAGGTGATTGACCGCGGTTCTAATATTTTGAAGCGATACGCCTGCATCCAGCAAACGTTTTACAATTTTTAAGACCAATATGTCGCGAAAACCGTAAAGTCGTTGGCTTCCCGATCCCATTGCATTTCGAACACTCGGTTCCACTAAACCTGTTCTCGCCCAATAGTCGAGTTGGCGATATGTAATACCGGCAGCCGCACATGCAGTCGCACCGCGATAGCCAATCTCGCTCTGTTCCTGGCCAGTCATTTCTTGGTCCATGTGGGGTCGCGCTCGATTCTCCTGGGGAAGTATTCAAAGGGTACGAGCCTTGCAAAGTAGATTCAATGACCGACACGATCAAAACCTCAAGTAGAGGTTAACGGTTGCGTCTACGACCTCGTAGAGCAAAGAAGTAAGCGCAGGCCAGCACCAGGAAGAGCGCCTCAACAACGCTCTTTGAACTACTCCACCTGCCTGGCGAAAAGGGCATCCATGCACTCAGCCCGGCCATAATGAAGCCCATCCCCGAACTTGCCTGTCGCAAACCGCGCTCTCCAGCAAAGGCTGCGACAAGTGGGGCAAGAAGGGCCGGAATTAAAAGGGCTATTCCCAGGGTTCGAAGAGTCCACGAGAGCTCTGTGGATAGGGACGATGAAGCAAAGCCCAAAGCGTGCGCGATATTGAGCGGCTGCACGATCAACCCTACAGATGCGACGAAGAAGAGAAGGGCCTGAACCCGCAAGACGAAGGCAACTCTTGTACTCAGCACGATCTCACCGGACTACCCACTCCCCAGCCGCCCATTAACTCTGCCTAGCCGAAGAAATCTTCTGGATTTACTTGATCGAGAAATTCCCTAAAGCGCTCGACCTCTTCATTGGAATCCTGGACTTCAGAGCCAGTATCCCCTGACGGAATTTCTATTCCGGCTGCTTGCAAGATTTCCTCGGTCGCGTAGATACTCGATTGGGTACGCAGAGCAATCGCTATGGCATCAGAGGGTCTGGCAGAAATCCTTAACTCCGCACGATTTTCCAAAGCAAGAACAAGTTCGGCAAAGAAGATTCCATCTTGCACTTTAGTAATGACGATTTGCTCGAGCGAGGCACCGACGGTATCCAAAATGGTTTTGACGAGATCGTGAGTAAGTGGGCGCGGAGGTTGGACTCCCTGCTGGGCAAAGGCAATGGCTGTCGCTTCAACGGCGCCGACCCAGATGGGAAGAAAACGAGTTCCAGAGATTTCCTTCAGCAAAATGATTGGCTGATTAGAAGGCATCTCAATCCGGACACCAACGACCTCCATCGCGTTCATTTCAGATTACCGAAGTCGGTGCAGACCACCACGCACAAGCGATGCGTGCAGACGCACTGATAGAGATGCAATTTCCCGCTGAACTTCCTCAGCACGGGCCTTAGCCTCTGGACTCTTTTGGCGAACAAGAGGTGTGATTACCTGCTCGATCAGACCAATCTCTCGATCTGCTGCAGATTTGAATGAGCGCAAATGTCGAGGCTCAATACCAAAACTCGCAAGCTCTGCCACTGCCCGAGCAACCGCTAAGGCATCGGCGTCATAGTGACGTCCTCGCGGAGCAATAAGTCCATAGGACTCGAGTTCGACAAGTTGCTCCTCGGAGATCTGACCAGATTTTAACAACTCATCTCTCGATAGTCGCAAATCACTTTGTTCAGCAAAACTCGCAGGCGCTAATTCACCATCGATCGTTGCTAAACGGGGAGCCGGTGCTCCCCCAGCTACCTGCGCAGGTTGAAGACCACGATCTAGCGCGTCAAGATTTTCCTTGATGACGCGTAGAGGTAAATAGTGATCGCGTTGCGCGAGTAAGACATAGCGAAGTCGCTCTAAGTCGGAGTTGGTGAATTTACGATAGCCCGATGGCGTGCGTTGTGGTTCGATCAAGCCCTCCGACTCCAGAAAACGAATCTTGGAGATCGTAATATCGGAGAAGTCGCTTCGTAACTTGCTGAGGACTTCACCGATACTTAAGTAGGCGCGGGCTGGAACGCTCATTTATTTTCCTCCAAAGAAAAGCATATGAAATTTACCAATCTGTATCTCATCTGCAGCGTGCAGTGGTGAGAGTGTTGCTGAACTGTTGTTGAGATATGTTCCATTCAAACTTCCAAGATCTTCTAAAGAATATTTACCGTGTCCCTTTGCATGTACCTTCGCGTGATGACGTGAAACCGTGACATCGTCTAGAAAAATATCGGATTCGGGGGCTCTTCCGATCGTGGAATCTGCACCTTTTAATAAGAAACGGGCTCCTCGGCCAGGTCCCCGGTGAACAATCAACATTGCATCTTCGGGACGCAGGTGGTCGAGAATCTCGCGATCTTCAGTACTCAATAACGAAAGACTGGCTTCAAGCTTCTCAGGAGTTGCACTCGAAACGACTGATCGGACTCCGAGATGTAGCGTCGCTGTAAGGTCGAGGCCTTCTTTCGCATGCTTCACATCGACCCCCGTCCTTACTATCTACTTGAGGCTGACCCTAGAGTTTCACCGCGCGAAGGTCAAGCCGTCAATTCCACGTATTGCGCTGCCGTGAGAAGGTCAGTTGGTGGAGTTGACACCTCAATTTCGGCGATCCACCCCTGAATATATGGATCGGAATTCAACATTTCTGGAGTTGACGTTAAAGAAGTATTGACGGCGGTGACTGTTCCCGTTAACGGGGCAAAAATCTCTGACACGCTCTTTGTAGATTCAACCTCACCGCAAACTTTTCCAGCGGTGACAACATCGCCCACCTCCGGCAACTGCACATACACGATGTCTCCGAGTGCACTTTGAGCAAAATCGGTGATCCCCATACGCATACGCAATGGAGTCGAAGTTTCCGCAACCCATTCGTGCTCTTTCGTGTATTGCAAATCCTCTGGTGTCTGTGACATGGACCCTCCCACGCTATTGAATCTGATGAATGAAAATGTTTCTTATGAGCGAGATACTACTTTGACAACCTTAGGTTGCGCCATCCTGTCCGAAAGTAGTCTGCCCCTGTCGCGACATAAAGTGCTACACCCCACATTGCAAAGCTCCACCCAACGACGAATGAAACGGTACCTAACCAGGAATGAGAAAGGGCCAACAACAAGAATGGGAATGCATAGAGGAGATTAAAGGTTGCTGCTTTGCCCATGTAGGTCACTTTAAAAGGGGCAACTCCAACTCGAGCCATTGCAAGTGTCATCAGACCAAGAATTATGTCTCTCCCAAAAAGCACGATTACCATCCACAGCGGAATCACATGGCGAAGCAAGAGGACGATCAACGTCGCTGCAATGTATAAACGGTCTACTGCAGGATCTAACAACTCCCCTAGGCGCGACTCTTGTCCCCAAGCCCTCGCCAATTTGCCATCAAAATAGTCAGTGGCTCCCCCGACTGCCAAGACCGCTACTGCTGCTACATCGGCGTGAGGATAGAGAGCAAGATAGATAAATAGAGGTATACCGAGACCGCGAAGAGCAGTCAGCCCATTTGGAACAGTGATGATTCGCGAACCCATCGCAGTCCTAATCCCGCTCGCGAACTCGCACCGCTACTTGAACCGGTGTGCCTGGAAATCCAAATTCTTCTCGGAGGCGACGCTCTATGAAGCGTCGATAGGAGGCTTCCAAAAAGCCCGTCGTGAAAATAACAAAGCGAGGCGGAGAGATTCCTGCTTGCGTGGCATACAAAATCTTTGGTTGCTTACCGCCGCGAACCGGTGGAGGTGTCGCTGCAATCATTGTTCCGAGGAATGAATTCAAGCGGCTCGTCGGTACTCGGCGCTCCCAGCTACCTAACGCAGTTCGTAAAGCTGGAGCCAGACGATCGCGGTGCCACCCAGTTTTCGCGGCAAGGTTTACGCGTTGCGCCCATTCCACCTGATCCAAATGTCGGTCGATTTCACGATCAAGTGCAATCTGGCGATCTTCATCAACCAAATCCCATTTGTTCATAACAATAATGAGCGCTTTGCCCGCCTCTTCTGCCATCGTAATGATGCGAAGGTCCTGTTCAGAAATCGGAAGTGATGCATCCAATACAACCACCGCAACTTCGGCACGCTCTAGCGCCATCTGCGTACGCAACGTCGCGTAATAATCTGTACCACTTGCTTGGTTGGCTCGCTTTCGAATTCCCGCAGTATCGATAAATCTCCAGATCGACCCACCAAGTTCAATGAGCTCATCAACGGGATCGCGTGTAGTCCCTGGTACATCATCGACCAACGAACGGTTTTGGCCCGCCAGAATATTGAGCAAGCTGGACTTGCCAACATTTGGGCGACCAATAAGTGCTACTCGACGATAACCATCATGAATCTGGGCACCACCAACTTCGGGCAATACTTTTGTAATGCGATCGAGTAAGTCTCCGCTACCGCGACCATGAAGGGCCGATACAAAGTTTGGCTCGCCCAATCCTAAATTCCACAGAGTGTGCGCAAGTGCTTCTTCGCGATCTCCATCCACTTTATTAGCTACCAAAATAATGTGCTTCTTCATCTTTCGAAGCTCTTGAACCAAAACATCGTCCTCATCAAGTGCACCTACTTGAGCATCGACTACAAAAAGAAGTACATCTGCTTCCTGCATTGCTAATTCGGCACTGGCACTTACACCAATGGAGATACCGTCTGGCTTTGACTCCCAACCGCCAGTGTCCATAACCATGAAGTCGCGACCATTCCAGTGACATTCATACGTAACGCGGTCGCGCGTTACACCCGGAGTGTCTTCCACGATGGCTTCGCGTTTTCCAATAAAACGGTTAATTAACGTTGATTTACCAACGTTTGGACGCCCCAAGATCGCGACGATAGGCATTCCAAGAAGTCGACGTTGCTTGAGAATCTCCCATACGCGCTCGACGGTCTCCTCTAAATTCAATTCTGTGGAGTCAATTTCGATCGCATCTTGAGCAATGGCCAGCGGAGAAACTTTTCGTGTCGAATCAATCAGATCTCGTTGCGCAAGCGCATCCTCTACATCCCCCACTTGGGAGGTCGCAACCTTCGTGGTGAGTTCCTTGTCTCTGCGCTCTGCTCTGGAAGATAAATCTGCAGTTAAGTAAACCTTGAGTGCAGCATCTGGCGCCACAACTGTTCCGATATCGCGACCCTCGACAACAATGCCGCGCATCGCACTTGCAATAATTTTATGTTGGAGAGTTAGCAGTGCTGCACGCACTTGCGGATAAGCGCTTACTTGACTGACTCGAGCCGTTACTGCCTCTGATCGAATCTCGTCAGATATGTCACGATCTCCAGCAAATAGCTTTGGATCACCCGGATCGCTATTGAAGCGCAAAGGAGATTTCTTCAGCGCTGCCACCATGTCGATGGGATCGCTCAAACCATCGCGGATGGCCAGCCACGTAAGTCCACGATAGAGCGCGCCGGTATCGAGATAATTCCAACCAGCCCTGTGTGCGATTACCTTCGAGGTGCTTGATTTACCTGCTCCACTCGGGCCATCGATTGCTATAACGATACCCATGATGCTTAGTCTAGTCCGCTTAAGATGGACTCAAACTACTGAGGGCTCCGTGATGAATGTACGTTCCACCCCGACTTGCGCAGATATTCCGAAAGAAGCTCAGAATCTTTGCTTGATAGCGCCAAAGTAATTAATCCAGTGAACTGTCCTGGTGAATGCTCGATGGTTAAATCTTCTACGTTTACATTCACGTGAGAACACGCATCAAAGAGGGCAGCCAACTGACCTGGCTTATCCTCAATAACGATAGGTAAATAGGTGTACTCCCGTGACTTGCCTCCGTGCTTGCCCGGAATCCTTGCCTGGCCTGCTCTGCCTTGCGCGATTATTTCCTCAATCGCGGAAGGGTCATCTAATCCCGCGATTGCCGCGTTAAGGTCATTGCGCAAAGATTCAAGGAGGGGGCGCACCTGCTCTCTATTTTCCGACAAGATCCCCTTCCATAGTTCAGGATCTGAGGCTGCGATACGTGTCGTATCTCTGAGTCCCTGCCCAGCCAAAGCTAGCCAGCTCTCTGGACCATTGAAGAGTTGCTTGGCCAATAGCGAGGAAGCCAATTGGGGCAGATGAGAAATTAACGCAACGGCCTGATCGTGTTCAGATGCCGAGATTGAGACAGCAATGCCGCCAACACGGGCAATTAACTCCTGCACCAACGCAACTACCTGCTCTGGCGTTGCCGCTGTTTTGCAGACCAGCCAGGGGCGACCTTGGAAAAGATCAGACCTGGCGCCGTGCGGTCCTGCATTTTCGCGCCCAGCCATTGGGTGAGTACCACAAAAGCGGGCTGCGATCTCCGGAAAACGTTCGATATCTACCAAAGCCTGAGTCTTTGTACTAGCCAAATCTATAAAGACGGAGTGAGGGTTTAATTGGAATTCCTCTGTAATGACCTCTATGAAGGCCTTGGAAGGGATAGCAAGGACGACAAGGTCGGGGCTGCCTGTCCCTTGTGCAGGACCAACTAGATCCCGCGCTAAGGCCAGATGGGCTGCATTGGTATCGGAAAATTCGATCTCCACGCCTTCGGCTTTCAAGGCTAAAGCTAACGATGTGCCCAGCAACCCCGCCCCAACTATGCGTACCTTCTGTATTTTATGGCTCATTGAGCTAGATCTCGGCGTAGAGCTTGAGCTCCTTTAAGGTAAATATGGCTGACCTCACCTGCGGTTTTACTGGTTTCACAGTGCAACATGACTCGAATAACCCTAGGCAAAGCCCCAATTACGTTAATTTCTGCCGCACAAAGAAGCGGCACCGCGCCAAAGCCAATATCGCGTGCGGCAGCGGCAGGAAAGTCTGCAGTCAAATCGGGGGTAGCGGTCAAGATGACCGAAATAACATCTGCTGGCACCAGATCGTTGGCTCTCATCACCTCTTGCAAGAGCTCTACCACCCCGGAGCGGATAGCTGTTACAGAGTCTTCCTCTACCTGGATAGCTCCTCGAATAGCACGTGTGGACATGGGCGCAAGGATACTCCCCTGATGACTAAAGGCGGGGATATTCAATAGCGTTTTGTAGATAAAACCTTATAACTTTAAATAGTAAAACCTATTAAACTTTTTAACGGTTCCAAGCCGATTGGTCCTCTCAATGGTGCGGTAGGCAAAAAACGTTAAGTCGATATTTTCTTGGTGATATGGGCTTGATTTATTCGCCTATTATCGACTTGTATATATTTATCCGAGCCTGAAATATCGATAAACCTATAAAACTATAATATTGATAAACGAGAAATAGCGATAAAACGCTATAGATCTAAAGCTTTACGTAGGTTTATTAGTTCTACCTCATTGAGATCTCGCCAACGTCCTTCAAGTACGTCACCCAAAAGAATGGGACCAAAGCGCGTTCGGATGAGGCGAAGCACATCTACGCCTACTGCCTCCATCAAGCGACGGATGATGTGGTAGCGGCCCTCGTGAATGGTGACTTCGATCCACGTCGGCGAGAGCTCTTTGAAATCCAACACTCGACCAAGGCCATCCTCAAGTTCGATGCCCTTCTTAAGATTCTTTTCAGCATCCCTGGGAAGGGTTCCTGCGTACTCGATCAAGTAGGTTTTTTCTAGCCCATAAGACGGATGAGTGGCTCGAAAGGTCATATCTCCATCGTTACTCAGCAAAATAAGGCC
>CAIYBL010000082.1 GCA_903924485.1 uncultured Actinomycetes bacterium | reverse complement strand
CTGAAGTGATGTCATCTACTTGAAGCAGCGAAGAATGTCCGCCACTGACGAGCAACGCAATTGTTGGTTCGCGTGGTAAATCATGCGTCAGCAAATCCACTGAAACATGCGCCGCCAAATGATTGACGCCATACAAAGGCTTACCTAAACCAAGAGCAAGTCCGCTTGCCGAGGCAACCCCAACTAAAAGTGCGCCCACTAATCCCGGTCCCGCGGTTACCGCAACCGCATCAATATCTTGGAGCGAAATTTTCGCATCAATCACTGCCTGCTGAATGCTGGGCAACATTGCCTCAAGGTGAGCTCTACTTGCGATTTCTGGAACAACGCCTCCAAATCGCGCGTGCTCTTCGACACTTGAAGCGATGACGTTTGCAAGTAAAGTCCGCCCGCGAACAATACCGATCGCAGTTTCATCACATGAGGTTTCAATTCCAAGAACGAGTGGCTCGTGAATCATAATAAAACCTTCTGCATCACTAAAGCATGCACACCCGTGCCGTAATAATCATCTCGACGTGAAATGGGCTCGAACCCTGCAGATTGATAAAGCGGGTTAGCCTCGGTGTTGTCTTCTCTCATTTCGAGAAAGATCGATGGAGACTTTCGCTCTTTTGCCCAGTCAATAAGTTGATTGAGCATTTCCCGACCAATTCCTTGACGCCGATGTCCCGGATCAACCGTCAGCGTGTGAATATCTGCATCAATCTCGTAGTCAGGTGCAAAAATACCCGCGTAGCCAACAATGCGATTCTCGCTATTGAGTGCAACTATGTAGAAACGATTTCTCGGGACTCCAGAGAGCTCTTCTTTAAACTGAGAAACTGCCCAAGCATCATGAGGATAAATAGCACGCTCCATACTTGCAACAACAGGAAGATCCAGTGCCATCATTGATCGATAGGTGATACTCATGGTCTGCGCTCACTTGTTGGAACTGCATCTGGGCGACGCAAGTAAATGGGCTGATCAATGTGGAGGTCGGTATTCTTGGAAAATTCTACGAGAGATGCAACATTGGGAAATTGAACCTCATCATCACTGGTTAAGAGATATTTAACCGCTCCTTCTCCGAAGATTGGAAGCCCCCTGAGGGCAACATCGGCAGGAAAATCAACGAGCGGTTCACTTACGCGAACTCCGTTGTAGTAACGAGCCCAGTAAATTTCTTTACGCCTTGCATCCGTTGCAACAATGAAATCATCTTTCTCGCGAATTTGCGAGGCTATTGCATCCAGCGAACATATGCCGATCACAGGGATCGCGCGGGCAAGAGCAAAGGATCGGGCAAATGAAATCCCCACGCGAAGACCCGTATAGGGTCCAGGTCCCATCCCCACAACTACTTGATCAATGACAGATTGCACTGCAAGTGCTTCTGCGACTAGTGCCGGGAGGGCGTGTCCGTGCGAAGTCGCACCATCTCGAAATCCATGCCACAACACGGCGCCTTCATCAACGAGGGCGACGGAGGTCCGAGAAGTCGAAGTGTCAATTGCCAGTGAAATAGTCATAAGGAAAAGCCATTCCAGCGTGCACCAAAAGTCTTGAAAGTAACTTTACGATCATCAGTAGTTCGATCGATGAATATCTCAAGTCGCTCATCTGAAAGACGCGCGCTTTCGGCGCCACCCCATTCGATCACGGTAACGGCCTCTTCTCGCTCTGAATCAAGATCAAGGTCATCCAATGAAAGATTCGGATTCTCCGTTTGAAGTAGGCGATACGCATCTACATGAATCAGTGGAACCAGTCCTGGGTGAATTCTCGAGATCACAAATGTGGGCGATGTGACTCCCTCAATCCCGAGTGAAGAAGCAATGCCCTGTGTGAGTAAAGTCTTGCCTGCTCCGAGTGCGCCATTGAGTAGGAGAAGGTCACCTGCCTGTAACTGTTGCCCGATCTGTTCGCCCAATGAAAACATTTCCTCGGGGCTTGCAACGGTGATCACGTAATCAAGGTTAGTAGATAGATGATGTAAAGGCATAAAAATAAGGGGGACTCAATTTCTCGAGACCCCCTTATTTCATAGACTCTTACTATTCGTTGTAAAACTTCAACAACGGAGCGTGGTACATAGGATCAATGCTCAGATTCTTAGCCTTGCGGATAAGAGTATTGAGCGTTCCACCTGTGATCATCGTGCCTGTTGTCGCAACTGACCCAAGTTGCTTCGCAACAACCTGATACTGGGCAGTTGTGAAGTTGCAGTGATTGGTTCCTGGTGCAGCTGGTGTCGAAGTGATCGGAGCACCTGCAGCCGTGAAGGTTGTGTATGTGGATGGGGTTGTACTCCAGATTGATAGCAACTTCTTAACTGGAGGAACATACGAACCCGCTGTCTTATAAGCGGCTGACGCTGCTGCCTTTTCGGCTGCAAATTGTGCAGCGTACTTATCGGCAACCCACTGAGAAGCACCCGCAGGGGTGATTGGATCTGCAACGCCGACCATGGTGATCGTCGGAACATTGATCTTTCCAGTGTGTTGAAGCAAGGTACGCATCTTTGCAATTGCTACAGGATTGCCAGTAACACGAGGTGCTCCTGGATTGAGCGGACTCAATGCTGCAAGCATTCCTGCAATAGAGTCATCGCCACCAAGAGCAACGTTGAATACGACGCTCTCTGTAGCAATACGAGCTGCATAATCAGTCTTCGTGTTGTCAAAAATGACTCCACCCGATTGATTCTCAACATCTTGTGTTGCCAAGATTGCAAGTGCGCCTGCATTAGCACCATTTTCTAGTATCGCTAGCGCTGGGCTAACTGCTAATGGGAACGCCAACTTCAGCGCGCCAGCTGGTCCTGAGATCGAGTCAAAGTGAGCACTTTGTGTGCCAATACCTGACATCAAACCAAGAAGTAAGAATGCGCTTCGAACCGGAATTCCAGCTTTCTGAAGTGCAAGACCTGTTGCACTCGTTGTATCTGGCCATGCGCCTGAGCTTATGCCTGCCTGGATTTTTCCAAGAACAGTGAAGAACTTCCCGAGGTCCGTCATTTCCTGGACATAACCTGCAGCACCTGCTGCATAGTTTGTGCCTTGGATAGATGGATCAAAGAGAGTCTTAACTCCCCAAAGGAAATCTCCAGCCATTGTGAGTTCAGCTTCGACTGTTCCTGAAGCCATACACATTGGCGCTACTGCATCAACGAGATCTGGATGCTTCTCGGCAAGTGCCTGAGTGATAAATCCACCAAGAGACTCTCCCCATGCAACAACGTGCTTTGTTGTTGGGAATTGCTTCTTAAATGCACCAATCAATTCAACATCCGTTGCAACGCCCGCATCAGCATTCCACCCTTGACGGGTGAAGCCCGAACCAGTTACTGCGTAACCTTGACTGAGTAGGTACCCAATCATGGTTGCGTTTGGTCCTGGCTGTGGTGTGTTGTTAACGACGTATCCGCCGTAGCCAGGGATTCCAGCAACAACATTTACATTGGGACGGTATCCGTGTGAATAGAGATAGACCGTGCCATTGAAGTTTCCTGGAACCATCATCGAGAACGGAGCACCATCAGAGGTTGCTCCAACGCATGAATTGACGGTCAGTTTGCCATCGCAAGCAGGATCTGCAGCATGCGCTGCAGTAGGGAGTGCGACAACCATCATTGATGCCAATGCGGTCGCCGATAGCATGGAAAGTACGCGTGCCTTCTTCATAGTTAGTGTCCTCATTAGTTTGTTGGCAATCCGTTAACTGGCATCGCTGGGCGCTTGTAAGTGGATTTAGCCACTGCGCCTGCTCCAGAGTCGGTTGTGTAAACGGTGTAAACACCACCATTTGGTTTCAAGGTTGCAGTTCCATCGTAGGTTCCAAACCAATAACCGTTATATCCGGCATGGCTTGATGCACTTGGAGCCATTGGCGTAAGTCCAGCGCTCGCAAATGTTGAACCCCTAGTTTCGATAGCGGAAATCAAGCCCTTGCGGGTGAGATTCTTTCCTGCGGCAGCAATGGCTTGAACGGTCACGAATGCTGTATTCATGCCTGCCAAGATGTTGTTGTCAAAAGTCGTACCAGGGTTGTACTTAGCATTGATGGTCTGGAACAACTTTACATATTCATCCGTGGTATCAGCAGGTGCTGGCAAGAATGATGCGGTCTGAACGCCCGTGAAGAGTGGCGCAGGTACACCAGCAAGTTTGATTGCTGTTGCATCTCCACTAACTGAGCCAAGGATCCATTGTGGGCGGTACTTCATCGCATACGCCGCTCCGAGTGCCGCAGCAGTTGCGCTTGATACACCGAAGAGAACGACAACTTCTGCTCCACCGGCTTGCAACTTCGTAATCCATGTTGGTGGAGTTGTTGGAGTTGCTTGAGAAAGAGGTGCGTAGGGAACTGAGACATCAAATGCGAGTCCACCTGTCTTAAAACCGGCGAGAGCATCGCGGCCGAAATCATCAGCCTGGTAGAGCAATCCCAGTTTCTTTCCTGGGAAATTCTCTTTGATGTACATTGACAAGATCTTTGCTTCCATCACATAAGAAGGAAAGAGCGAGAATGTCGTTGGATAAGTTTTCTTATCTGCGAAACCACTGAACCCTGTGTTCACGAAGAGGTCAGGAATCCCGCGACGGCCTGGATTGACGAGAGCCGCAACAGCTTTGTTATTTGCTGTTCCAAGTGCTCCAACCACGGCAAAGACTTTGTCCTTCAATATTAATTCGTTTGTGAGCTGCACTGAAGCAGTCGGAGTGTAAGCATCATCTTTTACGACCAAGGTGATCTTTCGACCATTTACCCCGCCGTTTGCGTTGACATAATCAAAGTAGGCCTTCATGCCTCCTGGGACCTTGTTGTACCCAGCAGCTGCAGCACCTGTCATTGGCAAGGTGATACCTAACTTAATTGAGTTGGATGTAACTCCAATCTCATTGTGCACCGAGAAGGCTTGGGCTGGAATTGCCGTGAAGGCAAGGGTTCCAGTTGCAAGCACCGCAGAAGCTACGAGAAGCTTCCGACGACTTGTTCCGATCATGTAGTTCCTTCCATCGAGGGGTGGTTGACCCGATCAACGGTGAATGTTCACATTCCTTCGAACGCGAACACTGCGCAACTGTTCTACTGGTCCGTTCGGTATGAGCATGACCACCAGAATCAGTAACGCGCTCACCAATAGACCAGGTAAGTTCGTAGTTACTCCATCAGAATTTCCAAGGCGATGGGATATCGCGCCTGCAATTTCTGGTGTGGCAACCAGGGTTACTGCGCCAATCATGACGCCTGGCAGGGTAGTTACGCCAGACAGAACCGCGCCTGTAAGCAAAGAAAATGACAAAGTCAGCGGGAAGGCGCTTGGCGATACCGTTCCGATCGTCATCGCAAGTAGTGCCCCAGCCAATCCAGCCACTCCAGAACTCACCGTAAAAGCCAAGGCTTTAGATTTTCCCGCATGAATTCCAGCTAGTTGCGCTGCGACTTCATCTCCTCGGACAGCGCGCCAGGTACGCCCATATCGTGAGCGAAGAATATTTTGAAGCCACCACAGCATGACCAGCGCCGCACTGGCTGCAATCCAGAAATACCACTTGTATGGAGAAAAGTCGGCCCCCAAAGAAATAGGGGGTACCCCCACATCAAAAAGCAACCCTTGCTCGCCACCTAAGAATGAAAATTGATTGGCGATACTGGGCAACCCAACCGCTAGAGCCAAGGTAGTGCCAGCTAAGTATGGACCACTTAAACGTGCAGCGGCAGTTCCAAGTACCGCCCCGGCTGCGGCTGCAGTGAGAACTGCAACTGCAAAACATAACCAGATTGGGAGCGACCAATAATTTCTTGCAAGCACCGCCGAATATCCTCCGATTGCAAGCAGCGCTCCATGACCTAAGGAAACTTGTCCAGAATATCCAGTGAGTAAAATAATTGAAGCAATCGCAACAACATACATGGCCAGCGTTGCACCTTGGTATACCCGTAATTCATCAACTCGATTTCCAACTAAAAAGAGAACGACGCCGATAATTCCAAATAGAAGTAGCCGACCCAAATTAGAACGCAATAATTTATGCACGGCGTCCTGTCTTCTTGCCCATGATGCCTTCTGGGCGAACTAGAAGGACAATAATCAGCAAAACAAAGGCAGTCACAAAAAGTAGAGTTGCATTGACATACATCAATACGATTGCCAGAACCAATCCCAATAGCAATCCGCCAATAACTGCGCCGATCAAACTTTCAAGTCCGCCAATAACTGCCGCAATAAATCCAAATACAAGCAGCAAACTAAATTCCAAGGAATCAGGAGAGAGAGCGCCAGTGCCATTAGGCGTTTGTAACATTCCCGCAGCAGCCCCTGCCGCTCCCGCGATGGACCAACCGAGTGTGCGGATCGCATCTACCTTCACTCCTGCAAGACGCGCAATTTCTGGTGCATAAGCCGAAGCACGAAGTGCTAGCCCAATATTTGTCTTTGTAAAGATGACAGATAAACCAATCATCATCACAAGTACCGCTGTAACAATCACAAGCTTGAAAGGCGAAAATGCCAAGGTGTGTCCAGCAACGGTAAAACCTACATTCGACAATGGAGGTCGGATGATCGCCTCTTTCCCTCCCATGAAAATTCCAATTCCGCCACGAATAATCCCGAGCAGTCCTAGCGTTGCGATTATCGGTGCAACCCCAGCGATAGGCCCGGTATTGCGCTTAAACAAGGTGCGCATAAATATAATCTCAATCAAGGCCGATACGGCTGCGCCCAGAATCATTGCGACGATAAGTGCTACCCAAAACGAATGGAAGCGTCCGATGCACTCAAATCCAATATAGGTGGAGAGCAACGCTTGTCCGGCTTGAGCAAAATTCACCACTCGAGTACTTCGCCAAACCAGTACCAGCGCGATGGCCATTAGCGCGTATACGGCGCCTGAAGTAAGGCCGATAAGAATGGTATTGATCAGTGTGAACATCTCTATCGCCTCCTAATAACCCAGGTATGCCGCACGAACTTGCGGATTATCGATAAGGGACCGGGCAGGACCGGTCGCTGCGACACGGCCCAAGTTGAGAACAATTCCGATATCGGCAATTTCTAAAGCGCTCATGGCATTTTGTTCAACGAGAACAACTGTCAATCCCATTTGAGTGGTGAGCTCTCGGATGCTCATGAATATCTGGGCGATTACAAGAGGCGCTAGTCCCAAAGAAGGCTCATCCAGTAGAAGTAAATCTGGCTTAGACATAAGGGCTCGGCCAATCGCCAGCATCTGCCTCTCCCCTCCAGAGAGAGTGTCAGCAAGCTGAGTTGATCTTTCTTGCAAGCGAGGAAAGGTTTCAAAAATTTTGGTTCGCGTTTCTGCCGATTCCTTAGCATTGCGCCTCCACAGTGCACCAAGGTTTAAGTTTTCTTCTACGCTCAATTGAGGGATCACTGACTTGCCTTCGGATACATGGGAAACTCCAAAGCGCACTAACTTTTCCGGTTTGGAATGAAGAAGGTTGTGATCTTTCCACGTAGCACTACCGCTTGTTCCAGACTTAAGGCCCGATAAGGTCCGCAACAGCGTTGTCTTCCCCGCACCATTTGCTCCAATGACGGCAGCAAGTTGACCTTTCTCAACCTGCATCGAAACTCTATCGAGTGCGCGTATTGCACCATGATCAACGCAAAGATCATTCACGATTAAGGTCATGTTGCACCCGTACCAAGGTAGGCAGCAATTACCGCAGGATCACGTCTAACAGTCTCCGCGGCGCCACTTGAAATAACTTCACCGAAGTTGAGAACGTACAAACGATCACATACCGACATTACGACATCCATGTGGTGCTCCACTAACAAGACGGAGCACTGCAATTTCAAGTTGTGGATCAACGCATTCATCCACGCAATATCCTCGGCGCCCAATCCGCCAGCTGGCTCATCCAACATAAGAATGCGAGGTTCGCTGACAAGTGCACGAGCAATCGCAACACGTTTGGTGTCTGGATAAGACAAGGTATCTGCACGACGCCCAGCCAAACCTGTCGCATAGACGCGCTCAAGGGCCAGCATCGCTCTATCGCGTAATTTGCTTTCGTCTTTGCTTCTTCCAAATGCCGCAGATATAAAACCTGTGTGTGCAAATTTCTGAGCGCCAATCATCACATTCTCGACGACCGTCAGATCAGGAAACAGTCCCACGCCTTGAAGTGTTCGGGCAATACCAAAATTTACGAGTTCATTTGGCTTGGGCCAGTCATGTGATTTTCCGTCGAGAGTCAATTCTCCTTGAGTTGGCTCTACAAGACCGCACAGCGCGTTAAACAGCGTCGTCTTGCCTGCACCGTTTGGACCAATCACGCCTACAACCTCTTGGTGGCGTAATTCTAAAAAGACATCATTGAGTGCCCGAAGTCCGCCAAAATCTACGCAGAGATTTTCTACGCCCAGAAGTGCAGAAGGTGTTGTCATGAAATATCCAACGTCGGTGCTGGCTCGTAGATTCTAGGTACGCGTGGTGAAATTCGCGTGACAATTTCGTAGTTGATACTCGAACTTGCGACGCCCCAATCATCCGCTGTGTACTCACCATCAAACCCTTTTCCGAAAACTGTTACCCAATCCCCACCCTTAGCTTCGGACTCAGGACCTAAATCAACGACAAACTGATCCATTGAAACTCTTCCGATGATCGGCGCACGCCGTCCGTCGACAAATACGCCTGCTCCTTGGGCTATTCGAGGAATTCCATCTGCGTAGCCAATTGCCACAACACCGAGTTTCGTATCTGTCATCGTTGACGCGATGGCTCCATACCCAACGGGAGTTCCAGCAAAAACCTCTTTTACAACGTGGAGTTTGGCGCGAAGAGTCATCGCAGGAATAAGTCCAAGTGAGTGAGAACTTCCGAGATGGGCATAATCAGGAGTTAATCCATACATTGCGATTCCGGTGCGGACAAGGTCAAAATGCGCGGAGGCATCAATGAGCGTTGCGGCAGAATTCGAAAGATGATGAAACTCTGGCTCTATCCCCATTTGATTTAAATCATCAGACATTTCTGTAAAACGCTTTAGCTGGATCGCATTTTGTGGTTGACCTGGTTCATCGGCTCGAGCAAAATGAGAAAATAATCCGACTACTTCAACAAGGCTGGAATCCTTTCTCAAAGCGGTAAGGAAGGATTCCCATTCACCAAGAAATCCACCGCGAGTCATCCCTGTGTCTACTTCAATGTGAATACGTGCTTGCTTGCCAAGTCGAACAGCTGCTTCACATATCTCGTGAAAGATTTCCAACGACGCCACACCTAAATCAATATTCGCATTAATCGCACTCACGAAATCCGAACCTGGTGGAACTAACCACGCAATCGTCGGAGCTGTAATGCCACTTTCACGGATTGCCAATGCCTCTTCTAGTAAGGCAACTCCCAGCCATTGAGCGCCAGCATCAATTGCCGTTTGAGCTACCGCAACAAGGCCATGTCCATAAGCATCGGCTTTAACAACGGCAAGTACAGGAACACCGGCTCGTTCTTTGAGAGTGGCAATATTTGCAGCGATCGCAGCAAGATCGATGATTACATCGGCACGATGAAAAGTCATGGCCGCTCTACAATCACCATTGCTGAGGCAATCCCGGCGTCATGAGAAAGAGATAAATGCACTGATGCACCATCAACCAAATCAGCGATTTCACCCCGGAAAAGAAATTCAGGTTTCCCGGATTCAAGGTTAATCACTTCTGCCTCAAGCCATGACAACCCTTTACCCGCATTGAGCGCTTTGGCTAGCGCCTCTTTGGCTGCGAAACGTGCAGCTTGCGAAGATATTGGAAGGGCGGCTTCGGAAGCATTAAAGATGCGCGAAGCAAGTGAAGGCGTGCGTTCTAACGAGGCCGCAAAGCGCTCGATATTTACGACATCTATTCCGATACCTTCAATCATGGCGCAATACTATTCAGGAGCGTTGACTATCAGAAGGGACAAAGCGATCAATCGCAATAATGAGCACCAATAATGAGCCACCAACGAACAACCCGCCTAGTAAATCCGAAAACCAATGGGTATTCCTGAACAACGAGACAATGCAGACTGAAAGCGTGATTGTTGCAACAGATACGGCAAGCGCGGTGCCATGACGGGCAGCGTGGTGGGTATACCGATAAGCGATATAGGCCAACATCCCCCAAGTAAGAAGCGCATTGGATGCATGACCACTTGGGTAGGAGAGCCCACCGGCTTTTACTAAATCAATATTCAATCGTGGTTTTGTACGTCCTATGGCTAACTTAGAAATCCCTACCACTCCATTAAGTGCCAACAAAGAAAGAAAAGCAAGATTAAGAGGGCGCCACGATCTGTATCTTCGAGAAACAATGACTGCAGCGATAATGAGGACCGTTGCTGTGAGTCCACGTAATCCGAGGTTATCGATTTTTTTAAGGGCGAATTCAAGTAAATGTCCAACCTTTGGCCGTTTGCCTCGTGCCACCCAAGCATCAAAATCGATGAGTGGACCTTCACCCATGACCTGTTGAGTAACGATGAGAAATCCCGCAAAAAGTAGCGCTGCCCACCGAAATGCACGGTTCATCTGAGCACGGCGAATTGTTGTCTGCATTATGACCTATTCAACCGTGACAGATTTGGCAAGGTTACGAGGCTGATCAACATCATTGCCTCTTGTAACTGCCATCTCATAGGCGAAAACTTGCAACGGTACCGTAGCCAAAATCGGTTGGAATATTGCCGGAGCGATCGGAATACGGATGATGTGTTCGGCGCCCGTAACTTCTGCTCCTTCTTGCGCAATGACAATAACTTTTGCACCACGCGCCTTCACTTCTTGGATGTTGCTTAACATTTTTTCATCGAGGCCATGTTCGTGACCGACAGGAAGAATTGCTATAACAGGCGTGCCTTCTTCGATGAGAGCAATAGGTCCATGCTTAAGTTCGCCCCCCGCAAAACCTTCAGCATGCATATATGCCAATTCCTTAAGTTTGAGAGCCCCCTCGAGTGCAACAGGAAAACCCACATTTCTACCAAGAAAAAGAACTGATGTTGACTGGGCAAATCCTCGAGTGAGCTCTCTTAGTGGTTCGACCGTTTCCAGAATCTGCTCGATTTTGCCTGGCAGTTCAACCATTTCATTAAACACACTTTTGACCTCAAGATCGCTCATCACTCCGCGGAGTTGAGCAAGATGAAGCCCAATTAGATAAACAGCAATTACCTGTGTAAGAAAGGCTTTTGTTGAAGCGACAGCAATCTCTGGGCCTGCATGAGTATACAAAACGGCATCTGATTCACGGGGAATCGTTGAACTATTTGTATTACATACCGCAAGAATTCGTGCACCACATGCCTTGGCGTGGCGAAGCGCCATTAAAGTGTCCATCGTTTCGCCCGATTGAGAAATGGCAATAACTAAAGTGTGAGAATCAATCAATGGATCTCTGTAACGAAATTCGCTAGCTAACTCGACCTCAACAGTGATCTTCGCCCACTTTTCAATGGCATATTTCGCCAGCATTCCAGCGTGATATGCGGTGCCACATGCAAGAACAACGATCTTCTGCAAACCTTTAATATCTTCCTCAGAAAGATGAAGTTCATCGAGAACAATCTGATTGTCACCATTGAGCCTTCCAAGAAGGGTATCCGCGACAGCTTTGGGTTGTTCAAATATCTCTTTCAACATGAAATGGTTGAAACCGCCCTTTTGAGCTGCGGATGAATCCCAAGTGATTGCATATTCCTTTGGTTGCAAAGGAGCCCCATCAAGATTGGTAATAGAAATTCCTGTTGGAGAAATAGTTACAACCTCGTCCTGGCCCAACTCAACGGCACGTTTGGTGTAGTCAATGAAGGCAGCCACATCCGAGGCCATGAAATTCTCGCCATCACCAAGACCTACAACAAGTGGAGAATTACGACGCACTCCAACAATTATTTCTGGCTGGTCTGCATGTACCGCCAGCAATGTAAAAGAACCTCGAAGTGAAGCAACTGCCTCACGCATTGCAGCGGAAAGATCGCCATCATGCTTTTTCCGCAGATCGCTTAAAAGGTGAGCAACAGATTCCGTATCAGTATCTGAATCAAATCTATGCCCGCGTGCCTCAAGGTCAGCACGCAATTGCGTGTAATTTTCGATAATGCCATTGTGAATAACAGCTAATTTTCCATCATTATCTACGTGAGGATGCGCGTTGCGATCTGTCGGCCCTCCATGAGTTGCCCAACGTGTATGGCCGATTCCGCTATGTACTTCTGGGAGTGAATCACCCAAAGCGTTTTCTAAGTTGATTAACTTTCCTGCACGCTTTTCGATATATAAACGATCTGGAGTGCCAAGAGCTATCCCGGCGGAGTCATAACCTCTGTATTCAAGACGACGTAAACCTTCAATGAGCGGTGTGATTGCAGACTGCGGGCCTGTGTAACCGACAATCCCGCACACGCGCTACCCCAATTCCTGTGCAACCACTCCGGCAATTCTCGTTGCAATGTCAGTGGCAACGCTATCACTTGAGGCTTCTACCATCACTCTAACTAGGGCTTCCGTGCCTGAGGCGCGAAGTAATACACGTCCTGCATCACCGAGTTCAGATTCAGCACTTCGAATAACTTCTTTAATCGCCACTGAAGAATCCAACTTAGCTTTGTCAATGTTTTTCACGTTTATCAGAACTTGAGGAAAACGTTTCATCTGGCTAGCAAGGCTCTGCGCGCTTCTTCCGCTTCTCTTGATTTCTTGTAAAAGTGCAAGTGATGTGAGCAATCCATCTCCTGTATTTGCGAATTCGCGCATGATTACATGTCCGGATTGTTCCCCTCCTAACGAGAGGTCATCGGCTAGCATTTTCTCAAGAACATAGCGATCGCCAACAGAGGTAATCTCCACGTGAATTTCGGCTTGCCTCATGGCTTGAAGGAAACCCAAGTTGCTCATGACGGTAGCAACAACAACATTGCTTTTTAGATGACCACGGTTTTTCATGCTCATCGCGAGGATCGCCAGGATTTGATCTCCGTCGATATCCCCACCTTGTGCATCAATTGCCAGGCATCGATCTGCGTCGCCATCGTGTGCAATTCCGATATCCGCGCCGACTTCAAGAACTTTACTTCGGAGAGATTCCAGATGAGTGGAGCCACAATTTTCATTAATGTTCCAACCATCAGGATGATTTGAAAGAGCAATTACATCTGCACCAGCCCGACGAAGTACTTCAGGTGCAACTACAGATGACGCGCCATTGGCGCAGTCAACGACAATCTTCAATCCATCAAGTCGAGTATCAACCGAGGCCAACAGATGGTCCATGTATCTTGCTGCAGCGGAATCATCATTAATCGCACGTCCCACATCGCGACCAGTTGGTCGATCCCACGGCTCGCGCATCCTTGCCTCAATTGCCGCTTCAAGCGCGTCATCAAGTTTGCCGCCGCCGCGAGAGAAAAGTTTGATGCCGTTATCTGGCATCGCGTTATGTGATGCGCTTATCATTACTCCGAGATCGGCTCCACTTTCACCGACGAGAAATGCAATGGCTGGTGTAGGTAGTACGCCTACTCGGTAAACGTCTACCCCTGCACTTGTTAAACCTGCAACAACTGCTGCTTCTAGAAATTCCCCGGATGCTCGAGAATCTTGTCCGACAATTGCTCGAGGACGATGAGAAGTTGACCCTAGAGATTCAACGAGAATATGGGCAGCAGCAACAGCAACATCTAAAGCCAGTTCTGCCGTGAGATCGCGATTAGCTAAGCCACGAATACCATCGGTGCCAAAGAGCGCCATATCGCGGTTAAATATCGAGAGTGAGAATTAGCGCTTGCTGTATTGCGAGCGCTTACGGGCTTTCTTCAGGCCGTACTTCTTGCGCTCAATAACACGAGCATCGCGAGTTAAGAATCCAGCCTTTTTAAGTGCTGGGCGATGTGCTTCTTCATCAATCTGATTTAGTGAGCGAGCAACTCCGAGGCGAAGTGCACCAGCTTGTCCAGAAACTCCGCCACCGTTAATTCGCGCGAAAACATCATATGAGTTCTCAGCACCGACTGTGCGAAATGGTTCAGAAACTAATTGTTGGTGAACCTTGTTTGGAAAATATGCAGCAAGTTCTTTGCCGTTAACAACCCAGCGACCTGTTCCAGGAACAAGACGAACGCGTGCAACTGCTTCCTTGCGACGGCCAGTGCCGGCGCCTGGCGCTTTAATCGCTGGGCGATTAGTTGCAGCAGCAGGAGTTGATGATGAGTAGGAAGTAGGAACTTCGTTTTCATCGAGATCATTAACTACAGTGTTGTCAGACATCATTGATTTTTATCCTCTACTTAATGATCTGTGAAACTTGCTCGAAAACATATGGTGTTGGTGCTTGTGCTGCATGTGGATGTTCTGGCCCTGCATAGACCTTAAGCTTGCTAGCAATGGCACGACCAAGAGTGTTCTTTGGAAGCATTCCCTTGATTGCCTTCTCAACGGCGCGCGTTGGATACTTCATTAAGAGGTCTCCGTATACGGTGGAAGTTAAACCGCCTGGAAAACCTGAGTGATGGTGAGCAAATTTCTGTGTTGTCTTTGAACCAGAGAGTGCAACCTTCTCAGCATTAATGATGATGACGAAGTCACCCATGTCCATGTGAGGCGCGAATGTTGGCTTGTTCTTGCCGCGCAATAGAACTGCTGCGTGGGTGGCAAGGCGACCCAATACGACATCTTGCGCATCGATGACGTGCCACTTACGCACTACATCTCCGGGCTTTGGGCTATATGTACGCACGGTCTTGCCTCGCTTCTCATGATGACTTTTCGTATAAGCGCCTATGTGGCGCAGGAGGGTAAGGGTACCCGTGAGGGCGCCAGTGGGTCAAAACAGCCTTCCTTCAGGACATAACCCGAGGAGCCGAGCCGTCAACTAAGCCTGATCAAGCCCCAAGCCCACCAAATCCGCGAATTTGCCCTGTTTTTCAGCCTCTTCCAGGCGCCAAATGACCCGCAGCCCTTGAAGACTTCCTGGGCCATCCGTTAAGGGCGTCTCTCCACTTTCTATGCACTGGAGAAAATGGGCCAGTTCACCTTGAAGATATTTAGATTCACTGGCTATCTGCATGATTACTTCGGCCCCGCGTGGATCAGGCGATAACGTCCCCGCGATTCCACCTCGTGGTGGATCTCCTTCAAAACCATGGTGGGCGTATAAAACTCCATTAGTAATGTCAGCCTCCAACATTCCGCGATCGCAGTGAACGTGAATGCTGTAACCATGGCGAGTAGCTCGAGCTCCCCATGTTCCAAAATGATGGCCAAGAGCGCCAGACTCAAAAGTGATAACTGCATCGCTCGTTCCTTCTCGCTCCATCCACGGCGTTCCCAATCTGGTACCAATATGAATCCCAGTGCTTGGTCTACCGAGAAACCAGAGCAAGAGGTCGATGTAATGGCAGCCATGACTAAAGAATTGACCCCCGCCCAAATGTTTCGCCGAGCGAATCCAATGACCTTCTGGAGGTTGCGTTAACTGCTCAGTGAAGATTCCAATATGAAAAACCTTTCCCAAATACTCCTGGTCAATAAGTTCTTTGAGCTTGACCACTAAAGGTTGATAGCGCATTGGGTAGGCAACCATTAGAACTTTGCCAGATTCTTCAGATGCCCTGATGAGGGATCTGCATTCTTCTTCGCTGACTGCCATCGGCTTTTCCATCAGGACATGTTTACCAGCAGCGAAAGATTTTATGCCCATCTCGTGGTGCAGGTCATGCGGAGTTACTACAAGTACCGCGTCAACATATTGAAAAAGATCCTGATAATTCGAAACAGCATGCACTGCCCCAAGTATTTGCGCTGCGTTGCGAGCTTTATCGATATCTATGTCAGCAGTTGCAGTAACTACAACTTTATCGCTCAATGCTTCAAAGATTTGTTGATGCGCCGATTGCATATCACCGCATCCGATAATGCCTAAACGTATTTTAGACATGAAGAGCGGTCACCAAACCGACCAGCCTCCGTCAACCACAATGCTTTGGCCAGTAACGAAGGATGAACCTGGTGCTGCTAGGTAAAGCAAAGCCGTGCGTAACTCAGAATTAGTTCCGATTCGCTGCATCGGAGTTGCGCCTGAGACTGCGTCTAGCAAGGCTCCTGGTTTAAATACTTCGTGATTTGCTGGTGAATCAAAAAACCCAGGGCAAATTGCATTGACGGTAACTCCCGTATCAGCTACCTGCGTAGCCAAGAATCTCGTAAGTCCAATGAGCCCGTGCTTGCTTGCAAAATAAGATGGCATATCGGTGCCGAGCCCAGGAAAAAGTCGAGGGTTTAACGAGCCGATTCCACAGATGGAGGAAATATTAATAATTCTTCCCCACTTATTTTCAATCATTTGTGGCAAGAAGCTTTGCGAAAGCCAAAATGGCGCCTCAACGTTGAGTACCATTATTTTGCGCCATTCTTCAGACTGTTCTTCATCCCATGGGGCGCGGTGAGAGAGCCCCGCGTTATTTACCAAGATATCGATGGATCCAAGAGCACTTGCTAATTCCGCTACTTGCTCTTGATCTCTAACATCACAAACCGCAGCTGAAATTCCTGAGTATTTTGCGGATAATTCAGAAACTGTCGAATCCAAAGAATCTTTTCTGCGCCCACATATAACAACATCTGCTCCAGCATCCAAGAGCGCTTCAGCAAATTGCCTGCCAAGGCCGTCGCTACCACCGGTCACGAGCGCCCGTCGATTAGTTAAATCAAAATCTGCGAGTGTCACTATGTGTTCACTACCTTTCGTTAAAAAACTTATCAAAGCATCTTTTATCTTCGAGCACTATCCCTTACTGTTAAGAAAATCATTCGATTTCCAGGGGGTTCCGCATGCTGAAATCTTTATCTCTTGATGGTTCGCGAGCCCTTGTCACTGGCTCAGGATCGGGCATCGGCCGACAAATTGCTCAAGGATTTGCCGAAGCGGGGGCGGAGTTAATTCTTGTAGGACGTCGACGCGAGCCCCTTCAGGAAACGGCAGATCTGCTGAAGAAATTTAGCCAATTGAAAACAACGATCATCGATGCAGATATCACGACTGATGAAGGCCTGGAGGAGATAGAACTTGAGGCTGGAAGGGTCGACATTTTATGTAACAACGCTGGCGCCTCTGATTACGGACCTTGGCAGAGCATTTCGATTGAAAAATGGAGAAATACTTTTGCCGTAAACGTTGAAGCACCTTTTCGATTGTGCCAAATTTTTGCCCCCCTCATGATGGAACGAAAATACGGGCGCATAATTAACATTGGCTCGGTGTATGGATTGATGGGGGGCAACCCCGCGTTGTATCCGGGGATGGATTGGGATATCGCTCCATATTTTGCAAGCAAGCATGCCGTCCATGGAATTACCCACTACCTCGCACCGCGCTTGGCAATGTTTGGCACAACAATAAACACGCTCTCCCCTGGTGGGTTCGCTGGATCTGAGATGAATGAAAAAGCCGGCGCCGGCAGTGAAGAGATGCTCAACGCCTTTTACGATGCAGTTCCCATGCGACGCCTTGGTGGTCCTGACGATATTTCAGCGGCCGCTGTTTTCCTAGCCTCAATTGGGTCCAAATATATGACTGGGCAAAATCTTGTTATTGACGGGGGATGGAGTTCCTGGTAATTCCACCATATGAAATCTTTATCGAATTGAGACCTAAAACACTTGTGAGAGTTAGCCTCTCATGATGAGGTTATGCCACGAAGTGAGCGACCCTCCTTTGGCGTTTGACCCCTGAACCACTTTCTTACCGACTCAGATAGGAGTTACATAGATGATGAAGCGAAATGCTGCACGTCTTGCAACCTTAGCGGCGATCAGTCTTGGTGCCTCCGTGGCACTGACTCTGGCACCGGCTCAGGCCGCGGATGTTCACCTTAAGCTGGTCATGGCCTCATATACCGATGCTATGACACCTTATTACACAGATTTGATTACTCGATTTGAAGCAGCTAATCCAGGTATCAAAGTAGACCTTGATGTTGTTGCTTGGCCTGAAATTGGGCAAAAGGTAAAGACTCTGATTGCATCAGGTCAGTCACCAGACATCGTCAACAATGACGAATTTGCCGGAGAAGCTGCAGATGGACTTCTCTACCCTGCCGATCAAATTGTTAGTCCAGCAACACTGGCGGATATTGTTCCTGCCTTTATGACTAACTCCCAATACAAGGGTGTTGCATATGCAGTGCCTGACTTGGCGTCGGCTCGTGCATTCTTCTACAACAAGACAATTCTCAAGGGCGCTGGAGTTGCCAAGCCACCTGCCACGTGGGCAGAGCTCAAAGCTGCAGCCATCAAAATCAAAGCCAAGTATCCAACTGTTTACCCACTTGGATTACCTCTAGGTGTGGAAGAGGCTCAAGCCGAGTTCACAGTATGGGGTGGCGGAAATGGTGCACGTCTCTACAACGCCACAACCAATAAATACACAATCAACACACCTGCCTACCTCGGCGCGCTTACATTCTTGAAGAGTTTGGTTGACGCAAAATTGACACAACCAAACCCAGGCAAGACAAATCGCACCGACGGCGCATGGACACTCTTTGCTAAAGGCAAAGTTGCCATGGTTGATGGTGGCGTATTCCTACCAGACTGGCTATCTAAGAATGGTGGCGCTGCAATCAAGTGGGGCGCTGCTCCATTCCCACATGCTCCTGGAAAATCAGACGTCACTCTTGGCGTACAAGATTACTTCAAGGGATACAAAGCAAATGGTCGCGTAGCTGAAATTCGTAAGTTCTTGGATTTCATCTTCGTTCCTGCCAACTACCAAGGCTTCTTGACGGCTGCGGGCGGATTTATTCCTGCTACGAAGTCTGCGGGCGCAGTTGCTGCAAAGGATCCAATCATTGGGCCTTACGTAGCTCTATTGCCTAAGGCGATCTTCTACCCAGGAACAATCGGCTCATGGGCCGCTTGCAAATCCACAATCATCACAGAAATGGGTACAGCAATGCTGAACCCACAAAAATCTCTGACGAATATTCAGAAGAAATGTGATGCTGCAAACGCTGGATAACTAGTGAAGAAAGGAGACAAGGAATTGCTGAAAATGCGCTCCTTGTCTCCTTTCTTTTAGGTTTGTTTCGTATAAAATCCCCAATAAGTCCAAAGGGCTTCTGATAATTGGAAGAGAGAAGAACTTGTCTAAGAAGGTCTACAAAAAAGGATCAAGTCTTCAGGCATTGCCTTGGATAGGTCCGGCACTGATTCTTATCTTTGTCTTTGTTTTGTGGCCTATGGTTGAACTCTTCTTCGTATCTTTTGGACATGTCAGCATCAGCGGTCTCATTAAAGGCTGGGCTGGTTTTGATAACTATCGATCTTTAATGGATAACAGCGACATCGGCGGAACACTCAAGCGAACAGCTATTTGGCTTGTTGTAGTAGTCGCGGCAACAATGATTCTTTCGTTGCCCCTCGCGCAATTAATGAATGCCAACTTTCGAGGACGAAGAATCCTGCGCTACTCGGTGATTGTTCCTTGGGCTGCATCACTTGTCATTACAGCAACATCGTGGAAATGGATTCTTGATCCTTACTACGGAATTATGAACAACGTTCTAATGGACTTACATATCATTAAGGCTCCCGTAGATATTTTGGGAGACCCAAGGACGTCATTCATGGCCCTGCTCGTGGTTGGAGTTCTCGTATCCCTACCTTTTACAAGTTATGTGTTACTTGCAGGACTTCAAGCGATACCGCACGACATTATGGAGGCGGCTAGGGTTGATGGCGCTGGTCCTTGGAAAGGTTACTGGGCCATCGTTTTCCCACTTTTAAAGCCGGCATTCCTTGTCGCCGCAGTTATCAACGCCGTGTATGTCTTTAATAGTTTCCCTATCATCTGGGTCATGACACAAGGTGGTCCAGGATATGAAACAGATACAACTACAACATTTGCCTATAAAATCGCTTTCCGGGACCAGGACATTGGTCAATCGGCTTCGCTTGCCGTTGGTAACTTTGTTGTGATTTTGATCTTCATAATGTTGTTTTTGAAGTTATCCAAGTGGAAAGAGCTGGATCAACAATGAGTCTAAATCTCTCGCTCAAAAATATTTCAAGGATTAAGGGCGCAACGCTATCTCTCCTCGGACTTGTCGTTTCCTTTATATTTCTCTTTCCTTACGTCACCATGCTTTCAACAGCGCTAAAGCCAAAGAGCGCGATTACAGATATACCTCCAAGTTATTTACCTAAGTCCTACAATTGGAATAACTTCATAAAAGTATTCCAGGAGTTACCTTTTGGAATGTATATCCGAAGCACGGTCATTATTGCCGTGGCCACTATGGTGATTGGGCTAGTTGTAGCGATTCCTGCTGGCTACTACGTTGCCAGAAATCACTTTCGCCTAAGGACCCCTTTCTTACTTTTGGTTCTAATAACTCAGATGTTCTCGCCAACAACTTTACTGATTGGTATCTACCGCGAGATGGGGGTCATGCACCTCATAAATACCTACTTAGGATTGATTTTGATTAACGTTTCCTTCAATTTGGCGTTCTCGGTATGGATCTTGTCGAGTTTCTTCAAAACGATACCCGTCGAGATTGAAGAAGCCGCGGCCATTGATGGTGCAAGTAGATTGCAAACATTTAGAAAGATCAGTTTGCCTTTGGCGGTTCCAGGCATCGTTACCACGGCAATTTTTACATTCATTGCTGCATGGAATGAATATGTTGTCGCCTACACTTTGGCTAGTTCGCCATCCAAGCAACCCTTTTCGGTTGGGCTCTCTCTGCTGACTGGTTACTACGAGGTCAAGTGGAACTATCTCTTCGCTGGCTCATTGATTGCCATTATTCCAATCATCATTCTCTTCATTTCGATCGAGAAGTACCTTGTGAGTGGCTTAACTGCGGGCAGTGTTAAGTGAATGTTTGCAATTCACGAGCATTTGCTTTTACGCATACATTTCAGAACAGCAATCCCTCAGAGGTAATCTCTGAACTTCAAGAGTTTGGCTTAACCGGATTGAATTTGGCTTTAAATTACCATGCAAGTAGAGATTTTTTACTACGCAAAGGCCCTCGACTTGAATATCTTCAGGATGGATTTAATTACTATTTACCCAACTACTCGAATTACCCGCAAGACAGCCTTCGACCAGCACCGAGTGATTCCTATGGCTCCAGCGAGGCCCTACGTTCAATTGTGCGCGCAGCGAGTCAATTAAATTTTGAGTTATCCGCTTGGGGCGTGTTTTTGCACAATGGAAAACTTGGCGCCGCATTTAAGGAATGTTGCGTAGAAAATTCCCTAGGTAATCGGTTTCTTTCAGAACTCTGTCCATCTAATCCCCGTGTTAGGGACTACTGTCGCGGCTTGGCAACAGACCTAATGTCACAAGGGGTGAACTCCTTGGCGATTGAATCGCTACATTTTCATGGTGCGCGGCACGGAGAACATCATGAGCGCTTCTTCTTAGAGATGAGCAAGATAACCGAATTCCTATTTTCGCTCTGTTTTTGCGTCAGCTGCCTGATGCGTTTTGCCTCCGCAAATGGCGATGGTGCCGCTCTGAAGTCAAAAGTCACCATGGAACTTGATTCATTTCTCAAGGAAAATGACAAGTGGTTGGATTTGGAACTCACGAAAGACAATCTCGCAGCAATTTGTGGCCCAGAGATTTTGGCTTTCTTGCAAGTGCGCGAAGAGACTGTCACCTCTCTTTACTCCGATGTCTCGTCAATCGCCCGCTCATATGGAGTACAGACAAGGTTCGTAGACCAAACACCTCTGCTAGATATCACATCCCTAGAGCCTTTAGATCAAAGCTGGGTTCTGGGAGTTGATCCCATGGAAGTGCGCAGATACGTTGATGTCTATGAACCACTCGTTTACCGCACTGAGCCCGATGCCGTGGAACATGTGACGTCACATTATTTGCATCGTGTCAGTGGCGAAATCGTCCCAATTCTTCGCCCAACATTTCCTGACAATTCTTCACAGGCCGACCTCGTTACCAAGGTGCGCAAGTTGCGGGATATGGGAATCAAAGAGATTGATTTCTATCTCTTAGACACCATGCGACCAAGAGATCTGGCTTGGATTAAGTCCGCTTTAGCTTAGATTCCAGAATGTGAAAAATTCTTATCGCAGATTATTACAATCGGATAAGTTAAGGCTTTCAGCAGGGGCTACGAGAGGATTCAAGAGCATGCGCGTCGCTATTGCCGGTTTTCAACATGAAACCAACTCATTCGCAAAAGTTTCAGCTTCCTTACCTAAGTGGATTGAAGCAGGCATTCTCCACGGAGATGAAATCGTTAATGAGTACAAGGAATCAAAAGCTACAATCGCAGGAATTCTTTCGCGCCTTGCAACCGAGTCCGATATTGAACTCGTGCCTCTAGTCTTCTCTCGGCTAATGCCCATGGGTAATATCACTGCAGAAGCAATAACACATTTAATCGATGAGATTGTCTTACTAGTTCGCGAACAAGGTCCGTGGGATATTGTCTTTTTAGCTCAACATGGAGCGGCCGTTTCTGAATTGTATGCAGATACCGATGGAGAGGTGGCAGCGAGAGTACGAGCTATTGTCGGTCCGGACTGCATCATCGTGACTAATTTGGATATGCACGCGAACGTTTCTCGAAAAGTGGTTGCTAACTCCGATATCGTGAAGGTGTATCAAACCAATCCACACTTGGACACTTTTGAACGTGCTTATGAATCGGCCGACCTGGCAATCAGATTTTACAATGGCGAGATAAGGCCGACGTCATACCTCGCAACTCCCCCTTTGGTCGCGAACATATTGAAGCAAGGAACCGACGACAGGCCAATGTCTGACCTATTGGAGTTCGCAAAGACAGAACTAAACAATCCCAGTGTCTTATCTGTTAGCGTGGTCGAAGGTTATCCGTATTCAGATGTACCCCAAATGGGAATGACATTTCTTGCTATTACTGACAACGACGCAGACCTTGCAAAAACAGTGGCAAATAGAATTGCTATGCGAGCCTGGGATCTCAGAGAAGCCCTTAATGGTGTTGCGACATCGACGGATTTAGCTCTTACGGAAGCTGCCGCTAATCCAGAACGTCCTGTGGTTCTATTCGATGTCGGCGACAACGTAGGTGCAGGAACGCCAGGTGACTCAACCTTCGTTCTACATGCCTCGCGTCGCCTAGGGATAACTGGCCTATTACAAGCTCTTTGCGATCCAACTGTTGTTGCGCAATGTATTGCCTTGGGGGTCGGTGCCAAAATCGATGCTGAAGTCGGTGGTAAAGCTGATGAGATGCATGGAGATCCTTTCCATATTTCGGGTGTCATATCAGCGATCACAGATGGAAAATACGCTGAGACAAAGCCTTCACATGGCGGATTTCTCTTTTACAACGATGGTCCAAGTGTTGCAATCAAGACTGATGATGGCAATTCAATCCTTTTAACTTCCCTTCCGGCCATGTCCAGCTCAATACTACAATTTCGAAATGCTGGGCTTGAACCTCTTGACCATAAAATAATAGTAACTAAGGGAGTTCACTCGCCTCGGGCGGCATACGAACCTATTGCAAAGAAAATGTACTGGTTAGATACCGCAGGAGCATCAACGGCTGCCCTAGAGAATTTTGCTTACTCACATCGTCGTGTTCCGATGTATCCATTCGAAGAAGATACTACTTGGGTGCTGGAAGATTAGCGTTTAGAACTTTGCCGGGACGTTTATCTGACTGTGTGCCTTTTCGAATGACTAGTTGCCCGTTAACAAAAACATACTCAACTCCGACTGGCGGTTGAGTTGGGTTGGTAAAAGTGGCCTGATCCTTGATCGTCTCAGGATTAAAGATCACGATATCGGCAGCCTTTCCTACCTCTATAGAACCTCTGTCGTGTATGCCAAAGAATGCAGCAGCTTTGCCAGACATTTTGTAGATAACCAGTTCCAATGGCATATCACCTGTCTCTCTCGAGAGATACCCAAGGGCCCGCGCGCTGGCGCCAAAGGACCTAGGATGCGGAAGTTTTCCTTTCTGCTCAAAAGGAAATGCAGAACCATCCGAGCAAATCATCGAATATTTTGATTGTGCAAAGATTCGCATATCTTTATCGGTCCGATAGAAAAGCACCACCATGACCGAATTGCCGCCAAGTCGTGTTAGTTCAAGAACGAGCGCCTCTGGAGCCATCCCCAATTTCTTTGCAGCGATCTCAATGGAATCTCCGTTTTCAACACCAAGAAGACCATTGCCTCGAGCGATGACAACTCGATCCCAGAACCAAGGAATCTTATGTGCCGACCATCCGAGAGATAATTCTTGCGCAGCTGTAGAAAATATCGACGGTTCAGATAGACGCGTTCTCATCGCATCAACGCCACCGGCTTGAACCCAACCAGGCAAGTATTGAGTCAGCGCTGAACTGGAAGCGTCATAGGGGTAGACGTCAAAGGCCACGTCAAGATTTTTAGCATCTGGTGAATCGAAATAATCAACCCAATCCTGCGCCCTACCCCATTGATTGGGGTCATTAATAGCAGCGTGAGAAAACTGAACTCTGACGCCTGTCTGGCGAGCTAACGAGATCGCTTCCTTCAGAGAACCTAAGAATTCATCCTCTCCCAGAATGTCGTAATCTCGAGCGTGCGATGTATAGATGCGATCACTACTTTTAAGAACCTTGCAAAGGTAGATTAATTCTTCAAATGGGGCGTAGCGAGATGGAACATAAGTAAGACCAGTAGACATTCCAAAGGCTCCTTGTTCCAGCGCCAGTGAAAGCAATTGCCCCATTCGCTCTAAATCACCTGGGGAAGGTGCGCCCTCCTTCAGACCCATGCCAGCAATTCGAAGTGTTCCGTGACCAACCAATGGAGCAATATTTATAGATACGCCATTTTTATAAATCGCCTCGCGATATCCATTCAAATCAGACCACTCCAAAGGAAATGGGTCATCGCCAATTCCTTCTAGGAATTCAGAGTGCAATTGTTTATTGGCTTGATTGATCGGAAAAGCGGAGAAAGAACAGTTGCCCGTTACCTCCGTAGTAACGCCTTGAAAAACTTTGCTCTCCCCGCGCCCATCGTGTAACAAACTTATGTCAGAGTGCGTATGAACATCGATAAAGCCAGGAGCAATAGCAAATCCCGTTGCATCAATGTGTTCACGGGAGGCGATCTCTTCATTGCCTACAGAAACAATCACACCGTTCAGAATTCCAATGATTCCAAACTTTGGTAAATTTCCCAGACCGTCATAGATCAAACCTGAAATCGAAAGATCTAAAGGTTCCACCGACATACTTAAGCGCCAACCGCCCGAGAGCGAACCGCTTTGCCGGGAAGTCGTGAAGTGCGTTGGCCATTTTTTAGAGTCTCCACGCCATTGACCCACACGTTTTCAAATCCCCTGGCGGGTAAACGAGGATTCTCGTAAGTCGATTGATCAAGAACGGTATTTGCATCAAAGAGCACAAGGTCAGCTTTGAAACCTTCGCGTAGTAAACCTCTATCTTTGAGCGAGAGGCGTGCAGCCGATCTACCAGTCATGTGAGAGACAGCTTCCTCCATTGAGAAAACCTTCTCCTGCCTCGCATAATGCCCCAAATATCGCGCGAAGGTTCCGTACGCGCGAGGATGCGGCCTGTTTCCCATCAAGATTCCGTCACTACCTGCCATGTGGCGAGGGTGGGCCATAATTGAGCGGAGATTTCCTTCATGTCCAGAAAATATTACGCATGACGCCTTGAAGTCCTCTGCTGCAATAAAATCTAAATAAAATTCGATCGGCTCTTGTGCGAAGATTCTTGAAGCCTCCAGAAGAGAGAGCCCAACTAACTGCAGGTGCTCAGGTCGTTCAACACCGGCGATCTTCACGATCTCCCAATTCATGGTGCCGCCATGATTTCCATCGCTACCTGAAACCGTTAATTCGTGTACTGCTTTCGCCCGCTTGTCGGGCTGGGTCAGGCGAGTCCGCATAGCCTCTTTGCCGCCATCTTGAATCCATGATGGGAGCATGGCGTGCAAATATGTTGACCCTGCCAAGTAGGGATAACTGTCCAACGTCACATCAATACCTTGGGACTCAGCTTTTGAGAGTCGATCAAAAAGTAGATCTGTCCTTCCATGATTTGCTTCAGAGCTCATATGACAATGTGTTAGGTGGAGTGCAACCGTAGATGCTCGAGCAATTTCAATGCACTCATCCACTGCGTCGAGAAATCTCGCTCCATAATTTCTATGGTGAGGCGCGTAATATCCAGAATACTTCGCAACAACGCGACTTAACTCAATCAACTCGGCGTCATCGGCGTACATAGCAGGGGTATAAGTCAAACCTGCTGACAATCCAACCGCCCCCTCTTGCATTCCAACTTCCACCAGTCGGGACATCTCTGCCAGCTCTGAAGGATTGGCTAGCCCCGCCACATTCCCCCGAGCAAGCATACGAACGCTTCCGTGTGGAACTAGATAGGCAACATTCACCGCAGCGCCTTGATCAACTAACTCAAGATAATCAGAGACCGAATGAAAATTCCAATTAACGCCTTGCGGTTCACCGTTCCATCCGTAAAGTTGCTCACGAAGAACTCCAAGAGTGTTTTCATCTGATGGGACATAACTCAAACCATCTTGTCCTACAACTTCCAAAGTAACGCCTTGAGTCACTTTTGAAAGATGTTCTTTATCCGAAAGTACCGCTAGATCCGAGTGTGAGTGCATATCGATGAAGCCCGGGCTCAGGGATAAACCGGCCCCGTCAATAACTTTTCCTTCTTCCTCGCCCTTTAGGACAGAACCATATTTGGCTATAACTCCATCCTTCACAATCACATCAGCTCTAATTGCAGCAGCACCAGTTCCATCGATGGCATGAGCCCCTCGAATGGTAAAAATATTGTCGTTCATTGCTTACTCTGACGCTTCTATGACTTTGTGCATGGGCGCAGGTCCCGCGAGTAGTCCGCCATCTACAACCAACTCAGAGCCCGACATCCATTCGGAGCGCGAAGACGCGAGAAACACCACGGCTTCGGCAATATCCGATGGTTTCCCCACTCGACCTAAGGGGTACCACGGTTTTAGATCTTCAAAGACTTGTGGATTGCGCTCTGCCCGCTGCAACCAAACATCGGTTGCAATACTTCCTGGAACGACCGTGTTGCATCGAACACCGCTTGGGCCATACCGAACAGCCACTGAGCGAGTTAGAGCATGCAAACCTGCTTTCGCTGCAGAATAAGCATCACTTCCTAGCATCTCCTTAGCATTTACCGTACCGATATTTATAATATTTCCCGCTCCCAGTGCAATCATTCCCGGAAGCACTCGCTTAATGCACAAAAATGCTCCCGTTAGCGTTACTTTAATTTGAAACTCCCAGTCCTCCAGAGAAGTCGAAAGAAGGTCCTCTGCGCCAATGGCCATTGCGTTATTTACTAAGCAATCAATGCGGCCATATTCGTTTGAAATTTTATCTATGGTTGCATTAACTTGCGATTCGGAGGTTAGGTCGACAAGAAACCCTTTGACATCTCCACCTAAGGCCGTAATTTCAGCGACCGATTTCGCGAGATTAGTTTCATTTATATCAAGCATTGCCACCTTGGCTCCGACCAGACTTGATATCTTCGATATTTCTTTACCAATACCACGTCCAGCACCCGTAACAACCATCACGATGTCAGCTAAATCTTTGCGGCTATCTAGAGGCATTTCCTACTTCCCTTCGATCATCGTTGACTGCTCGGGCTTTAGTTAAAAGAAAGTGTGAACAAAATCTACAACGTCATATGCGTCATTTACCACAGGTATTAGCCGCCACTTATCAAAGGTGGTGCAGGGATGACAAATTCCCATGCCGATTACATCTCCAACCCCAACCTCCTGGCCAGGACCAAGAACGAGGTACCCGTGCTGATCGTTGAGATGATCAACCAACCCAGAAAAGGTCTCCGACTTCGATTCGCCGGACTTAATGCGCTTAACCGGAATTGGCTCACCTACGTCATTGCCGATATCGCGCTTACCAAGATTAAGAATGCCCAGATTAGGTTCGGGGCGGCTGATCACTCTTGCCCAGAGTTCAATGGCTGGTAAGAATCTTTCCTTCTCTTGTGCGCCAGCAAACGGATAAGTCAATTCATATCCACCATGGTCGTGTACAACATAACCACCGCTTCGAATGATTATGTGAGATCCACTTCCGTACTTGCTGAATTCTTCAATGACAATATCAAAATAGGCGCTTCCTCCAGCAGTCAAGATTATGTCGGAGATACTCAATTCATCACTAACAATCCTGCCGGCGGCCACGACCTTCTCGCAAAACTTGCGCAAATCTGCCAATCCTTGACTCGATCTATCTTTGACTGGAACGATTCCCTCAAACCCTGAAACACCTAGCACGCTCAAACGGGAATCATTCTTAATAGACTGCGCCATTGACTTAACATCATTGAGATTTCGGATACCTGCACGACCACCGTCAGCTCCAACCTCCAGGAAGAGATACAGGCGCGCGTCAACCAGATCTTTTAAGCCGGCTTCGATGGCTCTAAGGCCCTCTTGTGATTCTAGGTAAAAGATGATCTGCATATTCGGATCACGATTTTCGATCGCGATTTGCCGTATAGCTGGGATATCTAAGATTTCGTTGGCGATCAAAATTCGTTTGAACCCAAAATCTAAAAACACATTGGCCTGATAGTAGTTGGCAACAGTAATAGCCCAAGCGCCTCGATCAACTTGCATCTGTGCAATCTGAGGAGACATTGTGGTTTTTACATGTGGCGAAAAATCCACACCTTTATCGGCGCAATAACTCTTCATGCGATCCAAGTTGTTGGCCAGCGCGCTTTGCCTTATTACGGCTACGGGGAATTGGAAATCTGAAGTGAAAAGATTTGGCTTCGTCTCAAGAAATTCATTAAAAGTCTTACCCTGGGCAGCGATTGGTAGGCCCTTAAAAAGGGAGGAAATGGTCAGATCATTGAGGCTGGAGGCGTTCATCTTCTGATGCATTTTCGAACTATAGGGCATCACAACCACTCAAGTTAAGAGCGCAGATTTCACATTGTGAAATAATCACGAGGTTTCTTTAGGAAAGTCATATGGGTCATTGATTTGAGGCTTCGCCTGCACTTAAGATTAATTATGGACCTACTAATTGATGTTCCCGTACTAGTTGCCGCCCAGCAAAAGATGCCTATGACGAAGGTTGTAGTTGCCGACCCTAAGGCTGGAGAAGTTCGGGTAAAGATGTTCGCCTCTGGCGTTTGCCATTCATGTCTTCATGCTTATGACGGATCACATGCGACACCGATGCCTATGATTTTAGGCGATGAAGGTTCTGGCATCGTCGAGTCTGTAGGCAGTGGCGTAACAACTCTTGTGCCAGGTGACCATGTAATCATTTCTTGGTTACTAAATTGTGGAACGTGCCCTCCATGCAGAGATGGCAAGCCAGCACATTGCTGGGCGCCCTCACCATTTGGAGCGCTTTTGGACAACACCCAACGCTTCAAGAACGCCGAAACGGGGGAATCTGTTCTTCATTACGGCCCTGCCACTTACGCCCCTTACACAGTGGTTCCTGAAAGCTCAGCGATTAAAATTCGTAAAGACATGCCGCTAGATAAGGCTGCACTCATCGGCTGCTCCGTGACCACGGGGTTTGGATCAGTGACAAATGCTGCTGGTGCGCGCCCAGGTGAATCCGTCGCAATTGTTGGATGTGGAGGTGTTGGGCTTAACGCAGTTCAAGGAGCGCGAGTTGCAGGTGCTAATCCGATTATCGCTATCGATACTTCAGATGCAGCGCTGCAGATGGCGAAGAAATTTGGAGCTACTCACCTAATTAATGCTGCCCGCGAAGATGTTGTCGCAGAAACTCTCAAGATTTGTCCACGAGGCGTCAACTATTCAATTGCTGCCGTTGGTAGCACCAAGGCAATGCAAAATGGTGTTGAGATCCTAGGTGCTGGCGGCACGATGGTCATTCTGGGAGCACCACCCAATGGCGCAGTCCTCGAGTTAGACCCAATCTTTATATTGGGGCGCGAGAGAGGAATCAGAGGAAGCAAATACGGTTCTTCAAATCCTCATGTTGAATTTCCTATGTTGATCGAGCTCTATCTTGCAGGTAAGTTGGACCTAGATTCACTTGTTACTGGCAATTACCGAATTGACCAATCAAATGAAGCGTTTGAAGTTCTCGCCAAAGGTGGCGCAGGACGCGGCTTAATCACTTTTGACCAATAATCCTACTGAGAGGCAATTGACATGAATTTCGATAAAAACCTGCTTGAGTTGAGCCCAAAACCTCCAGTCGCCTTCAACATTTCGCTAGCGCCAATTCGAAATTTAGGAAATACGTTCTACGCATCAGGACAGGTCGCTCGCCGCGGTGAAGTAATGATCGCAACTGGCTTGGTCGGTCGTGAAGTGAATATGGAACTTTCGCAAGAGTGCGCATGGCAATGTGCCATTAACGTTCTAGAGTCCGTGAAAAACGCACTCGGATCCCTCGATAAAATTGATTATGTTGCGCGGCTAGGAATCTATGTGGCAAGTGCCGATGATTTCTCAGACCAGCACCTTGTTGCCCACGGTGCCAGCCAAGTAATGCTTGATGTCTTTGGTCCAGTATTTGGAAGTCACACGCGAACTGCTATTGGAGTGAAATCTCTTCCGTTAAATAGCCCAGTAGAAGTTGATGCAATTTTTTGCCTTAAATAGATTCAATGTTCGAAGACGGGTTCAGGACTCTCGTAGACCTGCCCATTAGCTCCAAAGATCAAGTATCTCGTGAAGCCGCGAGTGAACCACCTATCGTGCGTCACTGAAATGACGGTGCCCTCATATTGGCGAAGGGCATGCTCTAAGCTTTCGGCGCTCGCCAAGTCCAGGTTATCTGTCGGCTCGTCCAACAAAAGCATGGTTGATCCTGAAAGCTCGAGAAGCAAAACCTGGAATCTAGCTTGCTGGCCACCACTGAGCGATGAAAATTTTTGCTCGGCTTGCGTGTGAATTTCATATTTGCGAAGGACGCTCTTTGCGGGGCCAAGTTGCAATGAGTAATTCTCCCATAACAATTCCAACAGAGTTTTGTTTTGAAATTCAGGATGTGAATGTGTTTGGGCGAAATATCCAGGTTTAACGCGGGCGCCCAATTTGAAATCCCCAGTGAATTTAACGGAGTTATCACCAGAGATCATTCGTAAGAAATGGGACTTGCCTGTCCCGTTTTTCCCGAGAACTGCCACGCGATCTCCAAAGAAGATTTCAAAGTTAAACGGCTCAGTTAAATTTGTCAGCGCTAAGTTTTCAATCGTTAGAGCACGCAATCCTGTGCGTCCACCACGCAGTGCGACCTGAACATCTTGTTCGATTGGAGGCGCCTCTGGCGGACCAACCTCTTCAAACTTACGAAGTCTGGTTTGCATCGCTCGATATTTTGATGCCATGTCTGGGCTACTTGCTGCTTGCCATTGAAGAGTGCGAACCAGCTCTTTAAGCCTGGTTAGCTCCTGCTCCCACCGCAACAAGATTTCGGCAAAACGTTCATTACGGGCTTTTCTTGCATCGTGCCAGCTCGAAAACTTACCCCCGTGGATCCATGTGGTATTTCCGTTAGCGCCTTGCTCCAACGTCACAATTCGGTTTGCTGTGCGATCAAGTAATTCTCGATCGTGGCTTACAAAGAGAACTGTTTTGTCAGTCTGGGTAATCATCTCTTCTAACCAGCGTTTGGACGGCACGTCCAAATAGTTATCAGGCTCATCAAGGAGAAGCACTTCTTCAGGACCTTGTAAAAGGGCTCGTAAAACTAACTTTTTCTGCTCTCCCCCGGAAAGCGTATTAACCAATCTTTCTTCTACGCGATCAAATGATTTACCTAAGGCTTCCGTGCAACAGACATCCCAAATTACTTCATAGTCATAGCCTCCGGCATCTCCCCAATCCGAAAGCGCTTGGGCATAGGCCATTTGGTCACGTTCTTCATTGCGCGTATTCATGAGTGCTTCTGAATTCTTTACAGCAGCAGCAGCGTCCCGGATTCGCTTGGGCGCGACCGATATTAATAAATCACGAACGGTAGATTCGTCTCGAACTGAACCGATGAATTGTCGCATTACTCCTAATCCACCAGTGATAGAAATCGCTCCCGAATCTGGTTGCAGGTCACCGCAGATCATTTTTATGAGTGTTGTCTTTCCGGACCCGTTTGCTCCGATTAGGGCAACTTTGGCACCATCACCCACGCGAAAATTCACATCGCTAAGTAGAACCCGTCCATCAGAGAGCGAGAAATCCACGCCACTTACATCAATATGACCCATTACTCGTCCTCGCCTCTGCGGCGAAGAGTGCGTTCAATGCGTGCCACCAACTCATCATCATCGGGGTAATCTACCTGAGAGAAAGTTAATCCACGAGCGGGAAATACCATGCTGTCTGAAATCCGCACACGATTATCCAGAACATCCTTAATCCATTGCGGTTCAAAACGCCCATCAGCAACACACACTGCAGCACCCACAAGATTGCGAACCATCGAATAGCAGAAAGCGTCGGCAACAACTTCGGCTACAAGCACTCCATCGCTGTTTCGAGACCAAAAGAACTTCTCCAATGTGCGCACGGTAGTAGCACTTTCCCTGAATTTACAAAAGGCCGCAAAGTCATTTTCCCCAAGTAAAAGAGCACTTGCTTCATTTAGAACGTCAACATCAAGTGTGCGATACCAAGGAGCTATATCAAATCGCGAAAGAGGCAAAATGACCTTGTTGCTGTCTAGAATTTTGTAAACATAGTGTCGACGTAGCGCCGAGAAACGTGCGTGAAAACCGTAAGGTGCCACAGTTGCAGAAATGACGCGAATGTCCTCATCCAATATCCGATTGAGTCGATACGGTAAATCGCTAAAGTCCCAGTTCACTTTCTTTGCGTAAGGTCCGCTTTCCATTTCGGGAATATCCACATGGATTACTTGACCTGTAGCGTGAACTCCTGCATCTGTTCGGCCTGCAACAACGCTCTCCACTTTCGTCCGCGTCAGTTTTGCAAGCGTCTTTTCCACTTCTTCCTGAACGGTTCGACGATCGGGTTGCTTACCCCAACCCGAGAAATTAGTGCCGTCGTAGGCAAGATCGATCCGCAAACGAAGAAACCCACTCTCGGCAAGGAGAGTGGGTTCCGTCATCAGAATATTTGTGAGTTGTTACTCAGCATCTTTCTTTGCGGCGGCCTTTTTAGCAGGAGCCTTGGTTGCTGCTGCCTTCTTTGTGACCTTAACTGCCTCATCAACGGTAGCTTTCTTAGCTGCAACACCAGCGGTGAGAACTTCGATAACCGCCATAGGGGCGTTGTCGCCCTTGCGTGGTCCGATCTTTGTGATGCGTGTGTAGCCACCATTGCGTTCAGCAAAACGTGGCCCGATTTCAGTGAAGAGTGTATGTACGACACTCTTGTTTGAAATACGAGTCATGACTTCACGACGGGCAGCAAGGTCACCCTTCTTTGCGAAGGTAATCAACTTTTCAGCCAAGGGGCGTAGACGCTTTGCCTTAGCTTGTGTTGTCGTGATCTTGCCGTGTTCGAACAATTGCTCTGCAAGGGTTGCTAGGAGTAAGCGCTCGTGTGATGGGCCACTGCCCAGGCGAGGACCTTTACTTGGTTTTGGCATTTTTTTCTCCTAGGCCTTAGGCCTGCTCGGTCTCGACGAATTCATCGTCAAGATTGATGTCGTAATTCTGGTGCTGAGTTGGATCAAATCCAATTGGACTGTCCTTCAGAGACATTCCCATTGAGACCAACTTTGCCTTGACCTCATCGATGGACTTTGAACCAAAGTTGCGAATGTCGAGAAGGTCAGCTTCGCTGCGCCCTACGAGTTCGCCAACTGTGTGAATGCCTTCGCGCTTCAAGCAGTTATATGAACGCACAGTCAGATCAAGATCTTCGATGGGAAGAGCAAGATCAGCCGCTAGCGCTGCATCAAGAATGGATGGTCCCATTTCAATGCCTTCTGCGTTGATGTTGAGTTCGCGAGCTAGACCAAAGAGTTCGACGAGAGTCTTGCCTGCTGATGCAACGGCATCGCGTGGCTTCATCGATGGCTTGGTCTCTACGTCAACGATCAAACGATCAAAGTCGGTGCGCTGTTCAACGCGTGTGGCTTCGACCTTGTACGTGACCTTTAAGACTGGTGAGTAAATGGAGTCAACAGGAATACGACCAATTTCAGCCCCTGCCTGCTTGTTTTGTACCGCAGTCACATATCCACGGCCACGCTCTACGGTAAGTTCAATCTCAAGATTGGCCTTTCCGTTCAGTGTTGCCAAATGAAGTGCTGGATTATGAACTTCAACGCCCGTTGGCACTGCAATGTCAGCGCCGGTAACTGGACCGGTTCCTGACTTACGGATGTAGAGAACGCTTGGTTCATCATTATCTGACGACAGAACTAGGTTCTTGATATTAAGAACAATATCTGTCAGATCTTCTTTAACACCTTCAAGTGTGGTGAATTCGTGCAGCGCTCCTGCAACGCGAATGCTCGTAACTGCTGCTCCTGGAATTGAGGAGAGCAAGGTACGGCGCATTGAGTTGCCGAGGGTGTAACCGAAACCTGGCTCCAACGGTTCGATGATGAACCGTGAACGGTTTTCGCTGACTACTTCTTCAGTGAGGGTGGGACGTTGTGCAATTAGCACTGTTGCTCCTCCATAGGTCACGGAGATCCACTATTTGATCCCCTGCTTGTTTCTATTGTTAAGTTTTTTTAATTCTTTTGTGCAGATCCAGGCTATTCCGATATTTCGAAATTACTTGGAGTAAAGCTCAACGATTAGCTGCTCTTGAACTTGGGTGTCGATTACAGCGCGAGCTGGAACACCGTGGATGATGATGCGCATTTGCGAACCAACAACTTCCATCCACGCAGGCACTGACTTCTCACCGAGTTCGGCACCAGCGACGATAAATGGAGTTAAGTCCAATGACTTTGGAAGAACATCAATGATGTCCATCGCAGTAACACGGAATGAAGGAATGTTTACCTTCTTGCCATTTACCAAGAAGTGACCGTGGCGAACCAATTGGCGCGCCATGTCACGGCTCTTAGCAAAGCCGGCACGAAACACAACGTTATCGAGACGAGTTTCCAAAATTACGAGCAAGTTTTCACCAGTCTTACCTTGGCGACGGTTTGCTTCTTCGTAGTAACCGCGGAATTGCTTTTCCAATACGCCGTAAATGCGTGCGCACTTTTGCTTTTCACGCATCTGGAGTAGGTACTCGGATTCCTTGGAACGGCCACGGCCATGTTGCCCTGGTGGATACGGACGGGATTCGATCGGACATTTCGGTCCATCGCACTTTGAGCCCTTAAGGAAGAGCTTTACTTTTTCGCGACGGCAACGCTTGCAGTCTGCTCCGGTATAACGAGCCATTTATTCTCTTCCTTCCTTAAACTCGACGTGGTTTTGGTGGACGGCATCCGTTGTGGGGAGCTGGTGTGACATCAGAGATGGCACCAACTTCCAAACCAGCTGCCTGTAATGAACGAATTGCAGTCTCGCGTCCAGAGCCTGGGCCCTTAACGAAAACATCTACCTTCTTCAAGCCATGCTCTTGTGCACGACGTGCTGCTGATTCAGCTGCTAGTTGAGCAGCGAATGGTGTTGATTTACGTGAACCCTTGTAGCCGACCTGGCCAGATGATGACCAAGAAATAACTGCGCCTGTTAGGTCAGTAATAGAAATGATGGTGTTGTTGAATGTGCTCTTGATGTGCGCTTGTCCAACGGCAATGTTCTTCTTCTCTTTCTTACGAAGCTTAACTTTGCCTTTAGTTGCAGCAGTCTTTGATTTAGGAGCGGCCATTACTTAGTCACCTTCTTCTTGCCAGCAATTGCTTTACGAGGTCCCTTACGCGTACGCGCGTTGGTATGTGTGCGTTGTCCGCGAACAGGAAGTCCCTTGCGGTGACGAATGCCTTGGTAGCTTTGAATTTCAACTTTGCGGCGAATATCGCCTGCGATTTCACGACGTAAATCGCCTTCGATCTTAAAGTTGGCCTCGATGTACTCGCGGAGTTTCGCGAGTTCTGGCTCTTGAAGATCTTTGACGCGGGTATCTGGGCTAATGCCAGTTGCCGCCAATGTTTTGTGTGAACGGGTTAAACCCATTCCGAAGATATAGGTAAGTGCAATCTCAACACGTTTTTCACGTGGAAGATCGACACCAACAAGACGTGCCATGTAATCAACCATTCAGTAATCCGACAGGTCCTTCGCAACGCTTCCCATCTAATGATGGGCCTCGGCCTGTCGGACCAAGGGTCTGCGCTCGAAAATCTTTCGATTAACGAAGCAGTCGCGCCACGCGTATTCGGTAGTGCTGGTAAATCTTTCGATTAACCCTGACGTTGCTTATGTCGGAGGTTGTCGCAGATAACCATGACGCGACCCTTGCGACGAATAACTTTGCACTTATCGCAAATCTTCTTCACGCTTGGCTTAACCTTCATGAGCTACCTCCTTCGGATAAAACTTCTAAATTATTTATTGCTAGTAATTCAAAGAATTACTTGTAGCGATAAACAATCCGACCTCGGGTGAGGTCGTAGGGACTGAGTTCTACGATGACACGGTCAGCTGGAAGAATGCGAATATAGTTCTTACGCATCTTCCCGCTAATGTGCGCGAGAATTCTGTGCCCATTCGTTAACTCAACGCGAAACATCGCGTTGGGCAGCGCTTCAGCAACAGTGCCTTCGATTTCGATAGCACCATCTTTCTTGGCCAAGCGATACCTTCTTTTCTACTTCGTTGTTGAGTTAATGAAGAGCCTTTTACAAGGCGAAGGGTGAGTCTAAAGCCAGGCGTGGGTATAAGGGAAATCGCCCCCTTGTACTCTTCGCCCCTAACAAGCCCGAAACGACGCGCCGAGGGGTGTGGATCACATTAAAACTCGATAGATCGCCGTCCAAGGCCCAAAATACCCAAATCTGAGCGTCCTAGGAGCTCTGCGGGCCTGGAAGTCATACTTGCTAGCGCCACATCAAAGTCAACCCCTAGATCAATCAACCTACGCAAGGAGCCTGCCAAGGATCCCACTCCCCCTCCTAATACCCCGTCAGATCGCACAGCCCGGCCATCGTGAACAGTAAGTTCAAAGCTACCAAATGGGAAGGTTCCTTCACCCAATCCTGCTGGGGCAACAGCATCGTTTGTCACAATAAAACGACTCATTGCCTTTTCTATCGTATAGAGGACCAACTCATCGCTTAAGTGAACTCCATCAACAATCATTTGAATAGCTATATCTTCACGAGCCAACGCTGCAGCAGCAATTCCAGATGAGCGATCTTTATTCATGGCATTCCAGATATGCGTAACCGTCTTTGCACCCGCATCAAACCCAGCATGGGCTTGATCAACACTTGCGTTTGAATGTCCTAACGAAACAACAACACCCATTGCGCTAAGAAATTTAATCGCTTCAATTGCGCCCGGCATTTCTGGCGCAAGGGTCACCATCGTTACGGTACCCGCTGCTAAGTATCGCCCAAGTATCTCCTGCGTTGGCTCCATCAAATACTGCAATGGGTGGACTCCAGGTTTTTCTGGCGACAAGAACGGTCCTTCAAGGTGAATACCGATTACCTCAGCTTCATCATCAGCGGGCGATCGCCTTACTTGATCAATGAGTTTCATTACATCAAGAGTTTGTTCAATCGGCCCAGTGATGAGCGTTGGTAAATATGCGCCAACGCCTTCTTTCCACAATGATCTTCCAACTTTGCGAATGTCCTCAATCGTCTTGGCTGAGAGAAGATCAATTCCGCCATGCCCATTGACTTGTAGGTCAACAAATGCAGGAATAGTGATGGGCATAGTTACTTACAATGTCTTCGTAACTTTTGCTAAACCAATGGGAGCATCGGGATCTTTCCCGGATGCGATTGCCAATGAAAGCGCCAAAGACTGAAGCAAAACGCTATCAGCGATGACAGCATCAACCTCTGAAAGACCAATCGATCCGCCCAGATAGATTTCTTCCTCTTTGCGCGAGAAACCAGATCCGATCCAATAAATATGACTTGTAATCTCACGAATGCGCGCCACCGTTGATGACATTGACGATTCGGCAACTCCGACTGGTGCAAGAAACAGCACGCGAGATCCACTATGCAGGGATGAGATTGGTCCATGCAGGTAATCGGCAGATGAAAAGGATGCGACTGGAATCTTTACAGTCTCTTGAATCTTCAAGGCTGCCTCGTGTGCATTCGCATATGAAAATCCACGCCCCATAGTGGTGAGCCCAGGGGAATAATCAAATGCCTCAGAAACAGATTTGATGAACGGCATTCGAAGCAGATTTAACTTTGTCTGCTCAATAATTTCATCTAGTCCAACGCTCTTACCTTCCCAATGTGCCACCAGAATTCTTGAAACTAAGAGTTCGGCCGAGTAACTCTTAGTAGCAGCTACAGCTTTTTCAGGACCTGCGTTAAGATAGAGGTGGCAGTGAGAGGTCTTAGCCAATGGGCTCTCAGGATCATTTGTCATTGCCAACACCGTTGCACCGCCTTCGCGAGCGGCAGCGCAATATCCGACTAGGTCGGGAGATTGACCACTTTGGCTCAGCGCAATGACCAGTACATTTTTGTAGCGAAGCTTGGTTCCGTAGACGGTCACCACTGAAGGAGACGCAAGACCACACGGAATGCCGATCTTTGTCTCAATCAAATATTTGAGGTAGAGCGCAGCATTGTCCGATGTTCCACGCCCTACGAGAATTACTGAATCGATGGCGTTGAGATCCAATTGGGAGATCTGATCAATCATCCCCCGTACATGGTTCTTTATACGCATGAAGACGGCAGGAACCTCTTCAATTTCGGCTCGCATGATTAATCCAAGTTCTTGAGTCATAGGGGAACCCTATATCACCTGGTCAATTCATCGCTAAAACTATGGTGCTTTGGCCCATAACGGGAGACAATGCAAAGGTGAAAAATGCTCATCCAACTAAAGTCGCCCTCGTCAATACAGTCGTTGAACTTTTAGAGGATCGACGGGCCGATGAGATTACGAGCGAACAAGTCCTTGAATTATCCAGTATCTCCAAAGGCTCTATGTATCACCATTTTGTTGATTTTCCTGCGCTCATAGATACGGCGCGCGTTATTCGATATGCGGGTTGGGTAGACCGAAGCATCGAGCTACTGACAAAAGTCGTGACCTCAGCTAAAACAAAAGAAGAATTCTTTCTTGGTTTATCTGAAGTTGTTAAGGTAACTCAGAGTCCAACGCTAAGGGCTTCTCGTTTTGAGCGAGCAAGAATTTTGGGCCTAGCAGATGGCAATGCCAAGTTATTGCATGACCTTGGAGAGGAGCAGAAACGACTTACCGATTCATATTCTGACTTAATACGAGAAGCACAAGAGCGTGGTTATTTCCGATCAGATCTTGACCCAGCAACCGTTGCGGTTCTCATACAGGCTTATACATTGGGAAGAATCGTTGATGACGTCACCACTGACCAGATGGATCCAGAAAAATGGAACACTCTTATCCGTGAAATAGTCGAAAAAGGTTTTGGCGCTTAACTTTATACAAGCAGTTCTGAAATCTCCACACCGAGGGCGCCCAGACGTTCGCGTCCACCATCTAAAGCAGTTAAAACAAATGGCTTTCCGTCGGGCAATAAGCAATACGAATTTTCAAAGTGAGCACCACGAGATTTATCATGTGAAACGACCGTCCAGTCATCCCCAAGAATCCTTGTCTTGTGGGTACCTCTAGTGATCATTGGCTCGATCGCTAAAACCAGCCCTGAAGTGAGTTCTGGTCCATGACCGCGTTTTCCAAAATTAAGAACGTGTGGTTCTTGATGCATCTCCGTGCCGATTCCGTGGCCACCATACTCTTGCAAAATTCCATATTTACCTTGAGATTTGATGTACTCCTCAATTGCATGCCCGATGTCGGAAAGATGAGCACCAACAGAGCCTGCAGCAATTCCGCGCCACATCGACTCTTCACATACATCCAGAAGTTTTTGATCCTGCGGATCCACTGTCCCTGCGATTATTGAAAATGCTGCATCACCATGCCAGCCATCAATGATCGCACCGGCGTCAATAGAAACAATATCTCCATCATTGATCACTCGATCCCCTGGAATTCCATGAACGATCTCGTCATTAATGGAAACACAAATCGTGGCCGGAAACCCGTGATAGCCCTTAAAATTTGAGGTCCCACCGCCACGCTTAATGTTTGCCTCAGCGATGGCGTCTAGTGCATCAGTGCGCATTCCAACTTTGACCGAGGAGCGCAAGATTTCTAGCGTTTGACCTACCAATAAACCAGCACGGCGCATGACCTTGATCTGGTCAAGGGTTTTGTATTGAATTGCCATGAACTGTTAGTGGACGCGACTTAGCGCAGAAATGGCGCGTTCGGTGATGTCAGCAACGGAACCACTTGCGGTGATCGTTATTAAAAGTCCTTCTCCGCGATAGAAGGCAACGATTGGTGCTGTCTGCTCTTGATAGACATCTAATCGGTGCTTAATGACTTCCTCTTTGTCATCTTCGCGTTGATATAACTCGCCTTCGCACGCGTCACACGTTCCGGCGGATGAGGGCTTGTCGTACTCGAGGTGCCACACTTTGCCGCAGTTTCGACATACGCGGCGGCCAGACAAGCGCAGAATGATTTCTGCATTATCAACAGCCAGCTCGAGAACCGCGTCCAGAGGAGTCTTCTTCTCGCCCAAAATGGCACGCAGAACTTCTGCCTGTAAAACATTTCGTGGAAAACCATCAAGTAAAAAACCATTGGCCAGATCATCCTTAGTGAGGCGATCTCGTACCATTTCATTGGTGACAGAGTCTGGAACAAGATTGCCACTATCCATAAAGGACTTAGCTTCAAGCCCAAGTGGCGTGCCTTCTTTTAAATTAGCTCGGAAAATATCTCCCGTGGAGATATGGGGAATCGAGTAATGCGAAGAAAGGAATTGTGCCTGAGTTCCTTTACCTGCACCTGGTGGTCCAACCAGGACTAAGCGCATTAGCGCAAGAACCCCTCGTACGAACGCTGTTGTAGTTGGCTTTCGATCTGCTTGGCAGTATCAAGGCCAACGCCTACGACAATGAGGATTGCAGTTCCACCAAATGGGAAGTTCTGCGTGGCTCCAAATAAGATCAGAGCAAGAATTGGGATGATTGCAACAAAGGCAAGATACAAAGATCCTGGCGCGGTGATGCGAGAAAGTACGTACTGCAGATACTCAGATGTTGGTCGTCCGGCACGAATTCCAGGAACGAATCCACCGTACTTCTTCATATTATCGGCAACCTCATCAGGGTTGAAAGTAATTGCAACATAAAAATAAGTGAAGAAGATAATCATCGCAGCATAGGAAATTATGTAAACCGGATGGTCGCCCTTTACAAAGTTACGACTAATCCAAACAGCCCACGCAGCTTTTGAGTTCGTGAAGTTGACGATCAATGATGGAATATAAAGCAAAGAGGATGCGAAGATCACTGGAATAACGCCAGCTTGGTTAACCTTGATCGGAATATAAGTGCTCGTGCCGCCGTAACTTGAGCGACCAACTTGGCGCTTTGCGTACTGAACGGGAATGCGTCGCTGAGCTTGCTCAACAAAGACAACTGCTGCCACAACTAACACACCTACAGCGAGTACGAAGCAGAATGCAAAGAGTCCTTTTTGAAGCTTAATGCTCCAAAGGTTTCCAGGAAATCCTGCAGCGATCGATGTAAAGATCAAGATGGACATTCCGTTACCGACGCCGCGATCAGTAATCAATTCACCCAGCCACATAATTACCGAGGTACCAGCGGTCATGATGAAAATCATCGTGACAATTCGCTGCCATGAGGTATCAGGAATGATTGGCGCTGCGCAACCAGAAATTAAACGTCCTGGAGTACGGGCAACTGCGATTAAGCCCGTTGATTGCAAGATCGCCAGACCGATAGTCAGGTAACGCGTGTATTGCGTCAACTTTGCTGTACCAGATTGTCCTTCAGCCTTAAGTGTTTCAAAGCGAGGAATAACAACAGTAAGAAGTTGAATAATAATTGAGCTCGTAATGTAAGGCATGATGCCCAAAGCAAAAACGGAGAGGTGCAAGAGTGCGCCGCCGCTGAAGAGGTTAATAAGCCCAAAAAGCCCACCAGATTGAACCGACTTTAGACAAGTCTGAACGTTGGCATATGAAACACCTGGTGTTGGAACAACAGACCCAAAGCGAAACAACGCCATGATCGAAAGAGTGAAGAAGATCTTCTTGCGCAGATCTGGTGTCCTAAAGGCCTTACCAAATGCTGATAGCACTGATCTTCTCCTTCTCTCTCAAATCAATCAATTCGGGTAGAACGTTATTACAGATTCTTGGTACTTCCGCCGGCTGCTGCAATCTTTTCAACTGCAGAGCCTGAGAATTTGTGAGCCACAACGCTGACCTTAACTGTGATTTCACCGTTTCCAAGGATCTTGACAGGCAACCCATCACGTGCGGCGCCTTTCTTGACAAGATCCTCAACAGTAACGGTGCCACCTTTTGGATAAAGCGCGTTGATCATTGCCACGTTTACGGCCTGATATTCGACGCGAGCTGGGTTCTTGAAGCCGCGCAACTTAGGCAAACGCATAACGAGAGGCAACTGACCGCCTTCGAATCCTGCGCGAACCTGGTTACGTGCACGAGTTCCCTTGCCACCGCGACCGGCGGTCTTACCCTTTGATGCTTCACCGCGACCCTTACGAGTCTTAGCTTTCTTAGCACCGGGGGCTGGACGAAGATGATGAACTTTGAGTGTCATATGCTATTCAACCTCCTCAACCTTGATCAGGTGGCGTACGGCGAAAACCATGCCACGAATTTCTGGACGATCCTCTTTCACAACAACATCATTGATGCGCTTGAGTCCGAGTGAACGAAGTGTGTCGCGTTGCTGCGGGCTGTAACCAACCTTTGAGCGAACTTGAGTAACTTTTAAACGAGGCATTAGGCACCAACTGTCATCTGTGAAGCGCGGATAATTGCAGCTGGTGCAACATCTTCGAGCGGACGACCGCGACGAGCTGCGATAGCTTCTGGAGATTCAAGTCCCTTTAGTGCGGCAACGGTGGCATGAACCATGTTGATCGCATTATTTGAACCTAAAGACTTAGTAAGTACATCTGTAATTCCGGCACACTCAAGTACGGCGCGAACTGGGCCACCAGCAATAACGCCGGTACCAGGACTTGCAGGGCGAAGAAGAACTACGCCGGCTGCTGCTTCACCTTGAATTGCGTGAGGAACAGTTCCTTGAATACGTGGGACTGTAAAGAAAGACTTCTTTGCTTCTTCAACGGCCTTAGCAATTGCCTGTGGAACTTCCTTAGATTTTCCATAACCAATTCCAACTTGACCATTGCCATCGCCAACTACGACGAGTGCGGTGAAGGAGAAACGACGTCCACCCTTTACTACCTTGGATACGCGGTTGATGAATACAACGCGCTCCATGAATGGGCTCTTGTCCTGTGCACGATCATCGCGACGTTCACGACGTTCGCGGCGATCGTTACCCTTTGGGGCTTCTCCGCCTTCGCGAGTTTGAGTTGGATTAACAGCCATTAGAAGTCCAATCCGTTCTCTCGTGCACTATCAGCAAGTGCTGCGATACGACCGTGGTATTGATTTCCACCGCGGTCGAAAACTACAGATGTGATTCCGGCAGCCTTTGCGCGCTCGGCGATAAGTACACCGAGTTGGCGGGACTTGGCAGTCTTGTCACCAGTTAACGCGCGAAGATCTGCTTCCATTGTGGATGCCGACACCAAAGTGCGACTCTGCAAATCATCTACGACCTGCACCACGAGGTGGCGAGCAGAACGTGAGACAACAAGACGTGGACGCGCAGCAGTTCCGGAGACCTTCTTGCGAACGCGGAAATGACGACGGCGACGGGCATTTGTTGCCGATCCCTTAACGACCTTTACACCGATTGCCATTACTTCTTACCCGTCTTTCCTTGCTTACGGCGAACAACTTCGCCTTCCAAACGCAAGCCCTTGCCCTTGTAAGGGTCGGCCTTGCGAAGCTTCTTGATTTTCGCCGCTACTTCGCCAACAAGCTGCTTATCAATCCCTGAGATTGAGAACTTTGTTGGAGTTGCAACGCTGAATGTGATGCCTTCGGGTGCTGGGAATTGAATTGAGTGGCTATAGCCAAGTGCAAATTCAAGATCCTTACCCTTTTCAGCAACACGGTAACCCACACCAACAATTTCGATCGTCTTGCTGTAACCCGTGGTTACGCCTTCGATCATGTTGAAGACAAGGGTGCGAGACAAACCGTGAAGTGAACGGCTCAAACGCTCGTCGTTAGGACGAGCAACCGTGACAACTCCATCAGCCTGTGAAACGTGAATCGGAAGAGCAATTGCACGAGAAAGTGAACCCTTAGGTCCTTTGACGACAACCTCTTGTCCGGTAATAGAAACTTCAACGCCCGTTGGGACGGTAATAGGCATGCGACCGATACGTGACATCTCAATCACCATACATAGGCGAGAACTTCTCCGCCTACGCCTTGTTTGTTGGCTTGCTTATCAGTAAGCAATCCAGATGAAGTTGAAATGATGGCAACGCCTAGACCGCCAAGAACTTTTGGCAGGGCCGTGGACTTTGCGTAAACGCGAAGACCCGGCTTGCTGACTCGACGAAGTCCAGCGATTGAACGCTCACGGTTGGGACCGAACTTCAAATCGAGCACGAGCGTCTTACCAACGCCGTTTGGATTGGCATCAACGCGGTATCCGCCGATGAAGCCCTCCTGCTGAAGAATTGCTGCGATACGCGTCTTTACCGACGACGATGGCATGGAAACTGCATCGTGGTAGGCAGAGTTTGCGTTACGCAGACGTGTCAACATGTCTGCGATCGGATCTGTCATTGTCATGCGTGGCCTATGGCCTCTCTCGAACCGGTTTCTTCTTTGTTTGTTTTAACAAACAAGACCTGTTTCGTAGTTGTTGGGTGAATTATGTTTACCAAGAAGCTTTCGTGATACCAGGAAGTTCGCCGCGGTGTGCCATCTCTCGGAAGCAGATGCGGCAAATTCCGAATTTTTGGTAGACAGCATGCGGGCGACCGCAACGCTGGCAACGTGTATATCCGCGAACCTTGAACTTTGG
>CAIYBL010000081.1 GCA_903924485.1 uncultured Actinomycetes bacterium | reverse complement strand
CAACCGCGGCGCTGGAGATAGTCATCTTTTCTCCCCGCCAGATAGTCCATGCACCAGGTTCTGGAGTGAATGCACGAATATGACGATCAACTAAAAATGAAGGATTGCCCCATGAAATCTGAGCTTCCAGTTTCGAAATTTTCGGTGCAAGAGTGAAGCCATCTTGAGGTTGTGGGGTGGGAACTATTCCACGAGAAATCATCTCTAAGGTCTGAGCAATAACATCGGGGCCATGCAGCGCCATCGTGGCAAGAACGTCTCCCGTGTTTTGATCTGGGCCTATGGGGATCTCTCTTTGGATGTATATCGGCCCTGTATCCATTCCAGCATCTAACGCGAAGACAGTCACACCTGAGAGTGCGTCACCATTCAAAATCGATCGCGGAACGGGAGCCGCCCCGCGCCAATGTGGCAAGAGTGAAAAATGTAAGTTAATGAATCCGTGCTTTGGAAGTGTGATTATTTCAATGGGTAGCAGAACTCCATAGGCGATCGTGATAACGATATCTACATCTGTCAGACTCGCTGCCATATCTGAGGGCGCGCTTGGTTTAATCACCGGCACATTATTTTGCTCAGCCCATTGTCCGACCGCAGATGCGTGCACTTCCCTACCGCGTCCAGAAGGTTGATCAGGACGAGTAATCACGAGTGCTAATTCGTGAGCGCTATCGCGTAACCACTCCAATGTGGGAATGGCTATTGCTGGCGTTGCCGCAACGCCAATGCGCATTAAAGGCTCCGGCCGAATGTGTCGTGAGGAGAGAGTTTGATATGTGGAGTTAGTCCACTTGCTGCTGCGATCCCAAACCAATCTGACTCGCGGATCTCCTTCATCGCGCTCTTGCGATCGGCCTTAGATAACCTATCGATAAAGAGGATTCCATCGAGATGATCCGTCTCATGTTGCAAAGCACGTGCAAGGAGCTCGGTTCCCTCAACAGTTATGGGTTCGCCAAACATGTTCCACCCTTTAGCGACGGCACGAAATGCTCGCGGTGTGTCATATCGCATATCAGGGAAGGAGAGACATCCTTCTTCACCTTCTTGAATTTCTTCGCTGAGATCTAGCGTGGGATTAATGAGATGGCCGAGTGCTTCGTCAACATCCCAAACGAAAACACGCAAAGGAACACCGATCTGCGGAGCGGCTAAGCCAGCCCCTGGAGCATCCAACATTGTCTCGGTCAAATCAGCCACTAGAGTCCGAAGCTCTTTATCAAAGTCAATAACCGTTGCGGCTGGCGTCACAAGAACGGGATCACCAAATAAGCGAATGGGTTGGAGTGACATGAGGGCAATCCTAGCAACTAGGAAAGCGAATAAGGATCCACGCGCATACTAAGGAGATCCTTTCGAGAGATATTGCGTCTTCGTTGCAATTCATGCAAGAAGGCGATCAATACATCTGCCTCACTTACAGGTACGGCTAAGGAAAGACGCGAAATTTCATTGGAATGTGGATGAGGCCCTATGACTCGTGTGCCCTGTGGAATTCTGCCTTCGGCAATAGCCATAGTTAAGCCCGTCTTAAGCGACGTGGCCTCTTTGGTGGGGCAATCAATGAGGATATAACGATAAAAAGGTGGGAGGTGTAGGTCTGCTCTCTCCTGCAATTCCTTTCGAATCATGGGAGCGCTGTTCCAGCGAGTTAAAGCACCGATGATTGGATGAACTGGGTCGATGACACATGCAATCTCTCCCCCATCTTTCACCAGAGCGGCTGTGGCAAAGAATACTTCGCGGGCACTTTCTTGAGTGCGCATGTGGGTGTGCCCAAAAAAGCGCATTCCTTCTAGAAGCACCACGGCGCAATACCCGCCCTCTACTGAGGGCTGGGCACCGCTCGTCGCAAGAATCAAGGAAGGCACCGCTTGCACAAGATCGACCATGTGATCACCCGATGAATTGATTACAGGGAAATTCGGAAAGGCCCTGCCGATCTCTTCGGCAAAACGATCAATTCCTCGACTTGCGACAAAGACTTCATCGCACTGACACCATGCGCATCGCCATTCTTCATAGCTCTTTAAACAAAGCACACATTGCGGAGAACTGGTCTTTGCAGCAATAGAGAGGCGGCCACCACATTCGCAACTAGATATGTTCTTGCATTTTCTGCACAGTACTGCGTTGCCATATCCCTTACGAGGAACCAAGAAGAGCACAGGCCCTGATTTCAAAGCTTTTCGTACAGTTGAGAAGATTTTCGAAGGAAGAAGTTCACCGAAGTCAGCCTCTACCGCCAATACTTGCATGCGTCCCGGCGAGCTAGTCACCGATAACCATCCGGTCTCGATCAATCGTGCACATTCGAGGGAAGGAGAAAATCCCGCGATGATGGTACTGGTCTGAGAAATCTGTGCTCTCAAAAGAGCCACATCACGTGCGTTCCATCCCGGTGATCGAGGCTCGTATAAGTTCTCTGACGTGTCCTCGTAGACGATAACGCTGGCAGTCCCCGACAAGGGCGTAAATATTGAACCTCGAAGACCGACGCCAACGCGGGTGATTCCTTTGACCATGCGTAGGTAATCTCTATAACGATCACTCCGATTGTGATGTCCATCTAGGCGTGCGACAGGTCCTTCATATAACTTCTCAAGGTGGCTCATTACAAGGGAGAGCGTCTTCTCATCTGGTAGCACAATCAGAACTTGACCTAACTTTGCACGTTCTAGGAGAAGGTGAGTTAACAAGAGAGGTACATCCTGCGAAGGTGGAAGCATCCAAAAACTTCGAACCGAATCACCCTTGAGTGCCTTCGGTGTCATTGAGGTAAAAGTATTACTGGAGAAAGATTTGTCGATCTCGTACTTCTCTTTATCAACCGAGGCCACTCGTGGTGGAATAGCGCTTCGAATTACGTCATAGGCAGGACAAGCCCACCGTTGGGCAGTTGCAGCGATAAGTTCAATGGACTCTGGCGTAGCTACCGGATGAGGTGAGAGAACCTTTTCTATCTGCTTCAACCGACCAGGATTCTGCGATTGCGCAATACGTCCAATAACTAAGCCCTCATGCCGTGCGTGACCAAATTCCACTTGAACGCGACATCCGACAAGATCTATATCGGAGTACTGCTCTGGAATTTCGTAGTCATACGGGGTATCTAAATGAAAGACCCCTGTGTCAACAAGAACCCGAGCAACCGGCATATGAACAGCCGCTGCCAATGGCTGGGCTTTGCCGATCTGACTGCGCAGTTTCAGCGGTCGTGGAGAAACCACGATTTAGGAGTGGGGCTAGTGCGCGCTAGCGCGAAGAGCGTCGACTCGGTTGGTAGCTTCCCATGTGAATTCGGCAAGCTCGCGACCAAAGTGCCCATAGGCGCTTGTTAGTGCGTAGATAGGGCGAAGTAAATCTAGATCGCGAATAATCGCAGCTGGACGTAGGTCAAAAACCGCGAGTACTGCATCCTGGATCTTCCCGACGGGGATTGTCTCGGTACCAAAAGTTTCGACAAAGAGACCTACTGGTTGTGCTTTTCCGATCGCATAGGCCACTTGAACCTCGCAGCGTCTAGCTAATCCTGCCGCAACAACATTCTTGGCTACCCAACGCATTGCATAAGCTGCAGAGCGATCAACTTTCGATGGATCCTTACCGCTAAAAGCTCCGCCGCCGTGGCGAGCCATTCCGCCATAAGTATCAACAATAATCTTTCGTCCTGTTAGGCCAGCATCGCCCATTGGCCCACCAATAACAAAACGACCTGTTGGGTTGATGAGAATCTTAAGATCTTTACGTGGAAGATCAATGGTGGCGAGAATTGGATCAATAACCTTTGCGATCACATCGGCAGTCAGCGTTCGTGCCACATCAACATCCGGTGAGTGTTGACTAGAAATAACGACAGTATCTAGCGCAACGGCGCGATCTCCATCATAGGCAATTGTTACTTGAGTCTTACCATCAGGGCGCAGATATTCGAGATCGCCATTTTTGCGAACTTTCGCCAACTGTTGGGCCAACTTATGAGCCAATGAGATAGGAAGAGGCATTAATTCTTTTGTGTCATCGCACGCGTAACCAAACATCAATCCTTGATCACCAGCACCTTGAAGGTCTAGCGGATCTACCGATGAAGATACGCGATTTTCGTATGCATCATCTACGCCTTGGGCAATATCTTGAGACTGTTGTCCGATGGAGATTGAAACACCGCACGAGTGACCATCGAATCCTTTTTCTGATGAGTCATACCCGATATCGAGTACTTTATCGCGCACGATTCCCATGACATCTGCATATCCATCTGTCGTAACTTCTCCAGCTACGTGAACTTGCCCAGTGGTGATCAGCGTTTCAACTGCTACGCGACTGGTTGGATCCTGAGACAGCAAAGAGTCAAGAATTGCATCAGAAATCTGATCTGCAATCTTGTCTGGGTGTCCTTCGGTAACAGATTCTGAGGTAAAGAGGCGTTGTGACATTGGGTTAACCTATCTGAAGAAGTAGCTGATCGAGTAATACGTTAGCAAGCGTGTCTTTTGGAACATCTTCCACGGAAACGAGAGGGCCGTTCTTATCCATTACCGTGCCCGATGTGAGATCGCTACCGAATATGGCCCCATCGGAGACATCATTGACGTAGATGAGATCTAATCCTTTTGCTACAAGTTTGGATGAAGCGCTAGCATCGAGATCTTGTGTCTCTGCTGCAAAGCCGACAATTAACTGAGTTGCCTTCTTTAACACTTTGAGTTCGCCAAGAAGGTCAGGAGTGGGCGTCAAGGCAATTTCTTTGAGAAATTCTTTCTTGATCTTCTCTCCGCTGGTTTGCAAGGGCCTGGCATCGGCGACAGCTGCGCACATAATCAAGACATCACTTGCGGGAAACTCGCTATTGAGTGCGGTACGAAGTTCGGCGGTACTCTCCACCCGAATGATCTCAACGCCATTAATCTCTGGCAGGTCGCAGTTGGCGGCGATCAATGAAACACTCGCCCCACGAGCCGCTGCCGCTGCCGCTATAGCAAATCCTTGCTTGCCCGATGATCGATTCCCGATATAACGAACTGGATCAATTGCCTCGCGCGTACCCCCCGCCGTGACGAGAACTCTCTTTCCAAGAAGGTCTGCCTTGGAACCGGCCACCTCTCTAAATCGCGCAAGGATGTTAGCGGTTTGCGGAAATCGCCCGACTCCTGAATCTGGCCCGGTTAATCGTCCGACCTCTGGTTCCATAATGTGAAAACCTCGCGAGCGAAGCGTCTCCACATTTGCGATGGTTGCTGGATTGAGCCACATCTTTGGGTGCATCGCTGGCACCAAGAGTTTGGGTGCATCGCTGGCAAGTACAACATTGGTCAGTAAGTCATCTGCTCGCCCATGAGCCAGACGTGCAAGCAAATCTGCAGTTGCTGGGGCGATGATGATGAAACGTGCATCGGCAGCCAAACTAACATGCGCAACGCCAGGAACATTTTCCCACACTTGCGAATAGACAGGTCTTCCAGAAAGTGCCTCCCATGTGGAGGTGCCTACAAAATTGAGAGCTGCAGGTGTGGGAACAACCGTGACGCTAAATCCGTCATCTTGCAATCGTCGCAGCAGATCGCAGGCCTTATATGCAGCAATGCCACCCCCGATGCCAAGAATGACTTCTCGACCCGGACGTGACACCGCTTGTGACATTGCTGAACTAGCGAAAACTATTAAGCAGTCGGTTCTAGATTTTCGATGGTCAAGAGGCCTTCGTTGATTTCGCGAAGAGCAATTGACAAAGGCTTCTCGTGCACATGGGTCTCAACAAGTGGTCCTACATACTCGAGCAAGCCTTCGCCGAGTTGAGAATAGTAGGCGTTGATCTGGCGAGCACGCTTGGCTGCGTAGAGGACGAGACTGTACTTCGAGCCACTCTTATCCAATAGTTCGTCAATCGGTGGATTTGTAATGCCGTCCATGGAGCCCCTTAAATGGTTGAGAAAGTTATGTGCTGCTTGAGCGGGCTAAGGATAGCAGTGCCTGCACTACCTTATCGACCTGATCGTTAATCACGATGACATCGAACTCTTTTGCCGCTGCCAGCTCTGTTTGGGCCAATTCCAGGCGGTGAGCACGTCTTTCGGGGCTATCGGAGCCACGGCCCTCAAGGCGCGATACGAGATCCTCCCAACTTGGTGGTTCAAGAAATACCAAGAGCGCCTCGGCGCTATGAGAGCGAACCTGCCTAGCCCCCTCGATTTCAATCTCTAAGAGAACGTTGCGGCCACGGGCCAAAGCATCTTCAACAGGTTTAGCAGGTGTTCCATAGCGAGCTCCAGCAAAGGATGCCCATTCGAGGAACTCATCGTCGGCAATTCTTCGATCAAACTCTTCTTGTGTAAGAAAGTAATAATCCACTCCGTCAACTTCATTCGCGCGCGGTTGGCGCGTTGTCGCTGAGATGCTGACCCAAAAATCTGAACTTTTGCGAAGAGCATTTGCGACCGTGCTTTTACCGACACCACCTGGACCAGATAAAACAATAAGCCGTCCACGGCCCAACGGTTGGCTTGTGAACTCTTGCAAGAGAGATGCTCTCTGATGAATGCCTAGACCTTGAATCTTTCTCGGGACCGAGATTCCTAGCCTTTCGACAATAGCAAGCGCGCGAATTCGACCGACACCAGGGACGGATTCGAGTAATTCCAGAACACGCATTTTGGCGATCGCAGGATCGGATTTAGCTAACTCAAGAACGTCAGCAATAGTTAACGTTCCCTGACGCACACCCTTTTTAACATCTGCTCTGGTGCGACGCGAAAGAGTGGCCTGAGCCAGAGCTGCCGCTCGTTGCTCTGGAGTGAGTTGCGGTGGATGGGCCATAGGGAGTAAATCTAGCTTGCGCAGAGGGATTAGTTAACAGAGGCAGCAAGTGCCTGCGCTCGCTGCGACATTGCATCCGCACCTTGCGCCCAAAAACGAGTAATAGGTCGCCCAATCACAAGAAAATCGGCACCCTCGTGGATCGCCTGTTCAGGGGTCATCACTCGCTGCTGATCATCATTGGCCGACTCATCTGATGGTCGAACTCCAGGAGTGATGATGGAAATCCCTGGGCCTATGGCTTGGCGGATTGCTGATATCTCCAAGGGAGAGCAGACGATTGCGCGTGCGCCTGCGCTCTTTGCAAGAAGTGCAAGTTTGACCGCCGAATCAAGGGGCGATGCGGTGAATCCAATCTCTTTAAGATCTGCTTCTGCGAGTGAAGTCAAAATTGTTACCGCGGTAATGTCTACAGAAGGTGCACTCTCTACAGCGACACTCATCATTGCGCGACCACCGCTTGCATGAACGGT
>CAIYBL010000080.1 GCA_903924485.1 uncultured Actinomycetes bacterium | reverse complement strand
CCAATCTTGCGATCTAGACCGATTTTTGCACAACGAAGGGCATCAATGATTACTCCAGCTGAGTTTGGCGAATCCCATACTTCTAGCTTGTACTCGAGGTTTAGTGGAACATCGCCAAATGCACGGCCTTCGAGGCGAACGTAGGCCCATTTGCGATCATCTAACCATGGAATGTAATCAGAAGGTCCGATGTGAACGTTCTTCTCTCCTAGGTCATGGTCCAGTTGAGATGTAACCGAGTTAGTCTTTGAAATTTTCTTAGATTCAAGACGATCACGCTCGAGCATGTTCTTGAAATCCATATTTCCACCGACGTTTAATTGGTAGGTGCGATCTAAGTGCACTCCACGGTCTTGGAATAACTTGGCCATAATGCGGTGCGTGATTGTGGCACCTACTTGGCTTTTGATGTCATCTCCGACGATTGGAAGACCTGCATCAGCAAACTTCTTTTCCCAGACTGGATCAGATGCGATGAAGACAGGCAGGGCATTAACAAATGCACACCCAGCATCAATTGCGCACTGAGCGTAATACTTTGCCGCAACCTCTGAACCAACGGGTAGGTAGCAAATCAGAACGTCAACTGCCTCATCCTTAAGGACCTGCACCATATCTACTGCAGGGGCGTCAGACTCTGTGATTGTCTCCTTGTAATATTTTCCGAGACCGTCGTTTGTAACGCCACGAAGAACTGGAATACCAGTTTTGGCTACGTCACTAAATTTAATAGTGTTATTTTCGCTGGCCCAGATTGCATCGGCTAAGTCAAGCCCGACTTTCTTGGCATCAACATCGAAGGCTGCAACAAACTTGATGCTAGAGATGTGGTATCCCCCAACAACTGCGTGCATTAGCCCTGGAATCTCCTGGTCAATAGCTGCGTCCTTGTAATAGGTCACGCCTTGAACTAGGGAGTTAGCACAGTTTCCAACGCCAATTATTGCAACACGGATGTCGCCTTTACCGGTTGTTATGTTCACTTTATTTCCTCTCGGTTTTGATCATGTCTTCCAGCCAAGCGATCTCTCGATCAGCTGATTCCAGAGAATGGCGTCGCCACTCTTCTAGATATTTATCGATTCCAATCGGTGACTTCTCGAGTTCACCGCGCAGAATTTCCGCTTTCTCCTTGAGGCGACGATGGCGCCCCTCAAGAATTCTTACTCTGTTCTTTGAAGATGTTGGGGAAAAAAATGCAAAACGAATCTCGAAGCCTTCGTCCTCCCACGTGTCGGGACTGACGGTCTCGGTTAGATTAGAAAAACGTGCCTTGCCTTTTTCGGTAATGGCATAAACGATTCGCGAGCGCCGAGATGTTGCCTCGACCAGACTCTCCTCGATCACTCCGGCCTCGACCATTCGGCGAAGTTGGGGATAGAGGACCGAGAATGACAGGGCGCGAAATGGCCCAACAATGGTTCCCATACGTTTGCGTAGTTCATAGCCATGCAAAGGTGTTTGAGATAGCAGGCCAAGGAGAGCGAACTCGAGTGAATCGCTTCGTGAGCGCATCGCTGAGGCCTCCATATCTGACCTATCGGGGTATATATCGATTCGATATATCGAGACGTAATCTAATCCGATACCTTCAGGGGTGCAACTCAAACGCGCCTAATTACCCCCGCTCAGGGTGTGGCGTAGACCTCATTTTCGCTCATATGGGCTCTAATCTATTTCTCAGCGTCCATCACCGCCGATGGGCCACTAGGAATAGGACGATACATGTCACTACTTACATGGAAACTGCATGGAGATGGCAAGTCAATATCACAGGGCGACGTCGTTTCAACCGATGAACGCCTTACCTGGCCCCGAACAATCGGTGTGGGTTTACAGCACATCGCAGCGATGTTTGGTGCCACCTTCCTCGTTCCAATCATTACCGGCTTTCCTCCAACGACCACACTCTTCTTCTCTGGCATTGGAACTCTTCTCTTCTTAGCTCTTACTCAGAACAAAGTCCCTAGCTACCTTGGATCCTCTTTTGCATTCTTAGCACCAATTGCAGCTGCGAAGACAAATGGTGGAATGTCGGCAGCTCTCGGCGGCGTCGTCGTAACCGGCGTGATCTTGGCCGTAGTTGGGCTCATAGTTCGTCAAGCTGGAATCGGCTGGATTAACTGGATGTTGCCACCTGTTGT
>CAIYBL010000079.1 GCA_903924485.1 uncultured Actinomycetes bacterium | reverse complement strand
GTTGCACTTTCAGCGCTAACAATGGCGGAGTACTTCCGCGATGTTCAAAAGCAGGACGTGTTGCTCTTCATTGACAACATCTTCCGCTTTACACAAGCAGGTTCTGAGGTTTCTACGCTTCTTGGACGTATGCCATCTGCTGTTGGATATCAGCCAACACTTGCCGATGAAATGGGTCAATTGCAAGAGCGCATTACTTCAACACGTGGTCACTCGATCACATCGATGCAGGCCATTTATGTTCCTGCCGATGACATCACTGACCCTGCTCCACACACAACTTTCGCTCACCTTGATGCAACAACAGTTCTATCGCGTCCGATTTCAGAGCTTGGTATTTACCCAGCTGTGGATCCACTTGATTCAACTTCTCGCATCTTGGATCCTCGCTACATCGGCGAGCATCACTTCCGTGTTGCTAACCGCATTAAGCAGATTCTTCAGCGCTACAAGGACTTGCAGGACATCATTGCGATTCTTGGTATCGATGAACTTTCCGAAGAGGATCGCATTCTTGTAGGTCGCGCGCGTCGTATTCAGCGCTTCTTGTCGCAAAACACATTCGTAGCGAAGGTCTTTACTGGTCTGGACGGTTCCTTCGTTCCTCTTGTAGACACAATTGCAGCGTTTGAGGCTCTGGCCGATGGCAAGTACGACCACGTTCCAGAACAAGCATTCTTCATGTGCGGTGGTCTCGATGATGTCGAGCGTCGTGCAGCTGAATTGGCTAAGGGTTAAGAAGGCTAAGCAATGTCATTAAACGTCGAACTAGTATCGCCAGTGCAGCGGGTATGGTCCGGGCAAGCACAGATGGTTTCTGCCCGAACCGTAGAGGGTGATTTGGGAATTCTTCCAGGTCACGCACCGCTCTTTGGCGTTCTAGTTGACGGCAAGGTTTCCATTAAGACCGATAGTGGTGAGATTGCTGAATTCAATGTACAAGGCGGATTTCTTTCGGTTTCTAATAACCGAGTATCAATCTTGACTGAAAGCGTCAGCTAGTCCCGAATATTGTGTTCGGTTTCAATAATTCGCACAGTCTTTGATTTTCCGCGCATTACTATTGAATGACTAATTGCCCCATGTGGCGTTAAACGTATTCCACGAAGTAGCTCTCCATCGGTGATGCCTGTTGCTGAAAGAAATACATCGTCTGAATCGACTAAATCCCGAGTAGATAAGACGCGCGAAAGATCATGACCCGCCGCAATGGCTGCAGCACGTTCTACGTCATCTTTTGGATGAAGTTGTCCTTGGATTATGCCGCCTAGACATGTCATCGCTGCAGCAGTTATTACGCCCTCTGGTGTTCCACCTATTCCCATAAGTAGGTCCACGCCTGTTCCAGGCCGCGCCGCATCAATGGCTGCAGCAACATCACCATCTTGTATGAGACGAATGCGGGCCCCAGCCTCACGCAACTCTTTAAGTAATTGCGCATGACGTGGTCGGTTAAGCACGACGACAGTTACATCGTTAACAGAAATTTTCTTAGCCTTAGCTACACGACGAACATTTTCTGCGGCTGGTATTGAAATATCGATTACATCTGCGGCTTCGTGACCCGTGACTATCTTGTTCATGTAAAAGACTGCAGATGGGTCATACATCGTTCCGCGAGGTGAAAGTGCGATCACGCTGATTGCGCCATTCATGCCGTTTGCAGTCAGTGATGTTCCATCAATGGGATCAACCGCGACGTCACACTTTGGACCCATTCCATTACCCACATTTTCGCCATTGTGAAGCATGGGCGCATTGTCTTTTTCGCCTTCGCCGATGACAACGATCCCATCCATATCAACAGTATTTATCATGCCCCGCATGGCTTCTACGGCTGCATGGTCTGCCAAATCTTTGTCTCCACGGCCCACCCACGCAGATCCTGCATAGGCGGCGGTCTCTGTTACACGTACAAGTACGAGCGCTAAGGTGCGATCTGGCTGTGGCATTATTCTGAGGCCTCTCTCGTAACATCGGCGCCCAGGGTTCGCAGCTGCTCTGCGAAATTTGGATAGCCTCGATCGATATGGAATGCATCTTCGACGAGCGTAATTCCTTCACTCACTAATCCAGCAAGTACAAGTCCAGCACCTGCGCGAATGTCTGTCGCCGCTACGGGCGCGCCCGAGAGCTGTGGAATACCGCTAATAGATGCGTGATGCCCGTCAACACTGATTTGTGCACCAAGGCGAATCAACTCATTGACAAACATGAAACGACCTTCGAAAACGTTCTCAGTGACAATGGCATCTCCTGTTGCAATAGCGTTGAGTGAGATAACCATCGGTTGTAAATCAGTAGGAAATCCAGGGTAGGGGAGTGTCGAGACATCTATTGATTGAGGGCGGGTATCCATGCGAACGCGGATTCCATTTTCGACCGAAGTGATGATTGCACCTGCAGAGGCCAATTTTTCTAGTGGTAGTTCTAAGTCTTGGGGGCGTGCACCATGAATGGTGATGTCACCTGATGTCATGGCGGCCGCGAAAGCCCATGTTCCTGCCACTATGCGATCTGCAATAGTGGTGTGATCAGTCGGATGCAAAACGTTAACCCCATGGATCGTAAGTTCCGGTGTCCCAAGTCCCTCAATGCGCGCACCCATGCTTATAAGAAATTCGCCAAGATCTACGAGATCTGGTTCGCGAGCGGCGTTATCAATTGTTGTTGTGCCTTTAGCTAACACAGCAGCAGTGAGGATATTTTCAGTGGCTCCAACGCTGGGGAAATCCAAAGTGATTTCCGCTCCGATTAGTCCATTGGGTGCAGTGGCAATCACATACCCATGTTCATTGCGTGCCTTGGCACCTAGAGATTCAAGACCCTTTATGTGGAAATCGAGTCCTCGGGATCCGATCGCATCTCCGCCTGGAAGTGCAACCTCGGCTTCACCAATTCGCGCAACCAGCGGTCCTAAGACATTGATTGATGCTCGCATCTTTCGGACTAAGTCATAATCGGCGCGATGACCAGGATTTTCTGGAACATCAATGGCGACCCAATCTTTTTCTCGTACAACCGTGCAACCTAGCCGCGTGAGAAGTTCGGCCATGGTGTCGATGTCGGCAATGTCTGGAACATTGCGAATGGTTGTTTTGCCCGTGGCCAGCAAAGCAGCGGCCATTAGTTTCAGGGCCGAATTTTTTGCCCCAGCTACGTGGACTTCTCCGATCAGGCGTGCGCCGCCAACTATTCGAAATCTGGTGGTCATGCGCGCTCCCTCCTGCTTGTCTGGACAATCCCGAGTGGTCTCATCGTAACTGCCCTAATAGGCTTGCCCCATGGTTCATTTAACGCGTATCTATACAAAAACTGGCGATGATGGCACAACCTCCTTGGGAGATATGTCCCGTACATCTAAGAATGATCCAAGGCTCGAAGCATATGCCACCGTTGATGAAGCCAATTCTTCCATTGGCGTCGTCCTGGCCATAGGCCAGTTATCTGAGGACATGCGCACCTTGCTGGTGCGGATTCAAAATGATCTCTTTGATGTCGGCGCAGATCTATGCACCCCCGTCTCTGACTCACCTGCCTTTGAGCCGCTCAGAGTCCTAGAAAGTCAGATCACATATATAGAAGAACGTATTGATAAGTACAACGATGATTTGAAACCACTTCGCTCTTTTGTACTTCCATCAGGGACGCCAGCTGCCGCGCTATTGCATGTAGCCCGAACGGTCACTCGGCGAGCAGAGCGTCGAACATGGGCAGCAATCCACGCCTTCGGCGGAGGAGTCAATCCTTTGACAGCCAAATATCTGAACAGGCTTTCGGATTTATTATTTGTGTTAGCGCGTAGTGCCAATAAAGAAGTGGGCGACCAACTGTGGGTACCCGGAGCCAATCGCTAACTGCTGGGAGTGGGAGTTGGGGTTGGTGTCGAGGTGGGGGTAGGAGTCGGTGCAACATAGGTAGATGTGTAACTTGTTGTCGGTACCAATTCAGTACGCGGTGAGTGATAACACGTTATGTTTATATTTTTGACAATAGTTTTAGGTTTAAGTGGTTCTGTAGAAAGCAGCAGCACGGTCACTATTTGTTTAGCTTTAGTTGGCGCAACTGTGGTGCGCAAATTTCCGTACGGGATACTTGTTACGTCGGTGTCGGATGTTGGGCCATAAACATTTGCAGTGATTTCCCACCAAGTGCATCCAGGGTAGGAAGCAATTTGAACTGCACCGCATGCATACCGTGAGCAAGATTTCATTTGTTTTGAAAGATTTGGATTGGCCGAGAGCACGCCGAGCAACTCTTTAGTTGTAGGCAATTTTGCATAAATTTCATCAGTATTTCCATCAGGTAAGAAGCCTTTTGGTGGCCAGCCAGGCGAAGGAGATGGAGAAACCTTTACAACTTTGCGCTTGTACACCACTCGCTTCTTTGCAACAGGTTTCTTCACAACAGGCTTCTTGGTGACCTTGGCTTTAGCAGTGGCTTTAGCAGTGGCTTTAGCAGTGGCTTTAGCAGTGGCTTTTGGTGCGGGCTTTGCGGTTGCGGCAAAGGAAGGAAGCGCACTTAAAGAAAGAATTAGCGCAAGGGAAAGTGTGAGAGTACGGCGAATTATGAGCGCTCCCATTTGAATGTTCGTATTGCAAGCCCAAGACCTACGACTAGCCAAACCGTCAAAATCAGTGCGGTCTTTCCTGTTTCCCATGAATGGGCAACTTCATGACTCGCGAAAGTGTCTGGCAGGAAGACTGATCGCATACCTTGGCAAAGCCATTTCAGCGGGAATATTGCAGCAACTTGCTGCATCCAAAAAGGCAATTGGGTGAAGATGAAAAAGACACCGCTAAAGAATTGAAGAATGATGACGACGGGGGAGACCACTGCAGATGCGCCTCTGCCACTTTTTGGAACTGCAGCAAAGGCAATCCCTAAGGCAGTTGATGAGGCAGTACCCAAAATAATCAGCCACGTGAAAGTGATCCATTTAGCTGGTGCAGTGGGTAGGTGTACTCCGAAGAAGAGAACGCCGCCTGCTAGTAGCAGAATTAATTGAACGAACATGCCGGCAAGTACAAGGATTGTCTTACCGATGAAATAACTTGCAACAGGCATTGGTGTTCCGCGTAGGCGCTTGAGCGAGCCGAAATCGCGTTCCATAGGGATGATGATCGCTAGTTGTTGGAATCCGCTATTGATCAAACCAGATGCGATCATGCCAGCAACAAAATACTGACTAAAAGTTACGCCAGGTGCAATCGTGTCCTTAAAGACAGAACCGAATATTGCCATCAGCATGACGGGAAAGAGAAGGGTAAAGACCACGGATTCGCGCTGGCGCATAAATTGGCGAATTTCGATATTTCCCCGCCGAAGTCCGAGCGTGAGCGTGCTTGGCAAATTCTTCATTCAGTTTTGCCCTCCGCTATTCCGATCATTCCTAAGTAGATATCTTCAAGGGTCGGACGAGACACAATAAGTTTAGGAATCTCACCTTTGAATTGTGAAGAAAGACGCGCGACGACTGAGGTTGGCTGGTCGGTGAATTCCTCATTCATATGTCCATCAGATTCCCATTGCACGCGAGCTAAAGAGGTGGATCGACCTCCAATATTTGCTGGAGTCGAGATTTCAAGAATTTTGCCATGATTGATAACAGCCACGCGATCGGCAAGGGCTTCGGCTTCATCTAAATAATGTGTAGTGAGTAAAATTGTTGTTCCAGTATCGCGTAGGGAGTTAATTAAATCCCAAAAAGATCTGCGAGCTTCAGGATCAAATCCCGTTGTCGGTTCATCGAGGAAAAGAAGTTCTGGCGAGCCGATAATTCCGAGCCCTACATCAAGCCTTCTTCGTTGCCCTCCGGAAAGAGTTCTAATCAACGAGCCACTCTTTTCTCCGAGCCCCACGGAATGAATTACTTCATCAGCATCTCTGGGGTTTGCGTAGTACCCACTAAAGTGGTGCATCGTCTCGGCCACAGTGAGATCGCCAGCATCTGAGGTGGACTGCAACACGATGCCGATGCGATCCCGAAATTCTCGTGCATCATGTCCGCGCACTTGTGGATCCATACCTAGAACGCTTACTTCGCCAGAATCCCGAGGGCGGAAACCCTCCAGGATTTCAACGGTCGTTGTCTTTCCAGCGCCGTTTGGCCCGAGAAGGGCGAAAATCTCTCCCTGGGCGATGGATAGGTCAATGCCATCTACGGCCACGATATCCGGGTAACTCTTTCGCAGACCCCGTACTTCAATGACGCTCATGGAGCCATCTTGCCACCAGAGGTGAAAAAATGCGAAAAGATAGCCCTATGAGTCCCCGCAGAAACCACCCAAAAGGGCGAAAACCCAAGCAAGAGGATCGTGAGATTGGTACTTCTCACGATGCGATTGAAGAACACGCTGAAGGAATATTTATAGTTCGAAAAATTACTGGATCAAGTTCTACGAAACCATATCGCTGCCCTGGATGCGATCAAATGATTCCGATGGCAACACCGCATACGGTGGCATGGCTTGAATACGATGTTGAAACTCGACGTCATTGGCACAACGCATGTTGGGCAAAGCGAACGCACCGCACTAGAAATACAGAGCGAACGAGAAACGCTCCGAGATATTAAAGTTTTAGCCGATGCTCTTTCCGTGAAGGAATTTCACAAGCCCAACAATTAAGCGATCAGCAAATGCATTTCTCCCAAAACTTGTAAATGAAATAGGAATCTGGAACCGCGCTCGCACAACCGTGCGGGGATACGTAAACTCCAATAAACCTTCAGGGCCGTGAATTCGACCATAGCCACTGTCTTTTACTCCGCCAAATGGCACGGATGCAACGGCAGCAAAGGAGATAGTTGAGTTGATGGCTACCATTCCACATTCAAGCTGAGAGGCAATCTTAGGACCTTGAGATTTTGACCAAACAGAGGCACCAAGTCCATACCGAGATGCATTGGAAAGAGAAATTGCCTCTGCCATGTCCGACACTCGATTAATAATAATTGTTGGCCCAAATGTTTCCTCCTGCATGGCGATTGAGTCCTCAGGGACGTTAACCAAAATGACAGGATCAACAAATGGGCGCTTTACAGAATCAATTCCACCTAAAAGTGCTTGCCCTCCGCGCGCAATGGCATCGCGGATGTGTGCGTCAATAATGTCGAGTTGTTTAGGCATTGTTGCAGGGCCGTAATTACCAACGCCAGGTGCTCCAGGTTGAATATTCTTTCCCATATCCACAATGGTTTCGATGAACTTGTCCGCTACTTTTTCGTGAACGTAGACGCGCTCTGCTCCAATACATGTCTGCCCCGCATTAGACATGGCAGACCAGAGTGTGAATTCGGCAGCCTTGGCGACATTTGCATCTGCGGCAATGATTACGGGATCTTTTCCACCACATTCAAGGACGACGGGGGTCATAGTTTTCGCGCATGTTGCCGCAACAACTTTGGCAGTCTTCGTGGAACCTGTGAATGCCAGTTTATTAACGCCACTTTCACATAGCGCCCGTCCGGTATCTCCCAGACCTGTTACGACCCTAAACACGTCGTGACTTGGTGATACTTCTGCAAAAGTATTTGCAAGCCACACACCAACGCCAGGGGTATATTCGCTCGGTTTAAAGACGACGGTATTTCCTGCAGCTAAGGCATAAGAGATAGAACCCATCGGCGTAAAGATCGGATAGTTCCAAGGACCGATGACTCCGACTACGCCCACGGGTGATCGCTCGACAGTTGCCGACATGTTGGCCATGAGCAATCCTGGTTTGCGATATTGCTTGCGCATGACTTCTCGCGCATTGCGCGCCGCCCACGCCAAGTGACCAATTGCGAGAGTTGCTTCCAGCTTGGCATCACTTATTGGCTTACCAGTTTCACGCGAGATCAATTGCGCACATTCATCGATTCGGTCAATCAGGATTTTGCTCCACGACAGTAAAACTTTTCGCCGTCCATCAAACCCCAGGCCTTGCCATAAAAGCGATGCCTCTCTCGCGGCGCTGACGGCTTCTTGCACCTGCGAATCAGTAAATATTGGATAGGAGGCCAGCACCTCGTTGGTGACGGGGAAATGAGAGTCGAATGTCTTATCTGCGTGAATAACCATGTGAAATAGCCTATCCGCGTCTGGCTGCCTCGGCATAGCTACACTTACGCACATGCCGGAAGTTATTCGAGCCAATACGGTTCTACCCTCTCTCCGCACCGATTTTCGTGTGAAAACAGCAGACGGTCATCTACTTATTGGTGAGATAGCCAGGCCTCTTGGCGAATACACGGGAGCGATTCTCTGTCTTCATCCGCTTCCCACAGCTGGAGGGATGATGGACAGCCACATCTATAAGAAGGCAGCAAACCGTTTACCAGAATTAGCAGGAATTGCCGTAGTTCGCTTCAACACTCGTGGAACTTCTAGCGATGCCGGCACAAGTGAAGGTGAATTCGATAACGGAATCAGTGAACGCCATGACGTTGAGGCGATGCTTGCTTATTGCTTTGACGAATTGCATCTGACAAATCTTTGGGTTGTTGGTTGGTCCTTTGGAACCGATATGGCTTTGCAGCACGCTAAGGATCCACGCCATAAAGGTTTGATTTTGCTTAGCCCTCCTCTTCGCACGACAACACCGCAGCAGTTGGCCTACTGGAATACCGATCACCGTCCTGTCGTTGCTCTGATTCCAGAGCTAGATGAATACCTCAATCCCGTGCAGGCAATTGAGCGATTTGCCCCCTTGCATTCCATCGAATTTATTCCGGTGTTGGAAGCGAAACATCTCTGGGTGGGTGAGCCTTCAGTCTCGAGAGTGTTGAATGAAATCGTCGCGAGAGTCGCACCAATGCGAGTACCACTTGCAACCACTTATTTAGCGGAGGCTCATTCATGAAATTTCCTAAACGGTTTATCCGTTTGTTTACCGATCGCAGAGCCTGGGTGCAGCAAGTTGTTGTCACGGCCGCCGCGGCTGCAACTGCTTGGCAGGTCGGTGATATCGCTTTCAAGAATGGTGGGCTAGTTGCTGCCATCGTTGCCAGTTTGACCGTTCGAATTTCTTTGCACAAATCTACCCGTGAAGGATTCGGTCAGATTCTCGGTACGGCAATCGGCGCCGGAACTGCGTTGCTTAGTGTGAACCTTTTTGGTTTTGGTGCCATAACTGTTGGTGTAACGGTCGTAATGTGCTCGGTCGCAGCGCGAGCATTACACCTCGGTGAAGTTGCATCAATCAACGTTCCAGTGACAGCGCTGATTGTTATAGGTCCTGGTATTAGTGAGAACAACGCACAAAACAGGATGGTCTCTACTCTTATCGGCGCAAGTATCGCGATTCTATTTTCTTATTTTGCTCATCCAAAAACACCTGCTGGGCGCACTGTGGATCAGATTGCCGCCCTTGGCAAAAAGGCAGCAGAGTTGCTTGGAACAATGTCAGAAGGCGTTGCCGCAGGCTTTGCTCAAAGAGAAGCAGGTAACTGGTTAGCATCGGCTCGCTTACTCATTGAGGAAATTCCACGTGTGCGTGCTCAAGCGCTAGAGGCTCGAACATATGCAAAGTGGTTTCCCACTGCAGAAAAAGACGAGGCTGAAGATTTGTATTCTCGAGGCGTCGCAATCGAGCACACAGTTGTTCAAGTGCGAACGATCGCTAGAACGCTCTTTGATTCCGCAGTAGAGGGAGGAATTCCAGACTCGACTCAGCGCAAGATCGCCGAAGCACTTTCTGCTGCGAGTTTTGCAATTAGCTCTGATGTTGACGAACTTCTTAAAGATGGCGTAGCAGGTGATAACCCACAGCTCACGGCAGATATGCGAATCGTCGGCGCAGAGTTAGCGGATCTGCTCATTAATGACTCACCACGTGAGGATCAAGAGCAAATTGCGCGAAGCATGTCGTTAGTAACCAATTTAGATCGAATCGCCGATTCCCTCGACCAAGCATCTCCCGCAATGTTCGCCGTTGAAACGCCAGCCGAGCCAAAGGGGCATAAAGTTCTATCCTTGTCTCCACTCGAGCAAGGAAGAAAGTGGCGACGTTCTCTTCGAAAAGTTCTGCCTAAGAAACTAAGAAAATATCTTTAATTACGTTGCATCTGAACGTGGGTAAACAACTTCCTCAAGGATAAGAATGACCGCAGCGGCCAACGGCACTGCGAGAAGCGCTCCTACTAGACCCAGCAGTGAAGACCCCAGCAGCGCAGCAATGATTGTCACCGCCCCAGGAACCGATAGCGACTTCTTCATGATTTTGGGAGTGATTACGTAATTCTCGATTTGGACGTAGAGAACGTAAGCAACAAAAGTAATTAAGCCAGTTGGAAGAGATTGCGTTAAGGCAATGATAGTTACGATCGAACAGCCGATGAAGTGACCGATAAGTGGAATGAGTCCGCAGACAAGGATGATCATGGCTAATGCGATCGGTGAAGGCAGACCAAGGATCGAGGCCAGAATGAGAACGAAGACACTTGCAAGGAAGGAGACCGTAATCTGACTTCCCACGAAGGCTCCGATTCGAGCGATGATTGCATTTGCAAGACGAGATACACGATCACGCCGCGTTGCTGGAACAAGTCGTAACCCAAGTTCGGTCATGGTGGGAAGAGAAATCAAGAAATAGAGTGTCAATACCAAAACGGTCAGCGTTGAAAAAGTTCCTGATAAAACAGTCTTGCCAACGCCGACCACGCCACCAAATGCTGAGACGATGAGAGTTCCATCTTTAGTGATGGCTTTAAGTTTGATTTGCAGAGTGTCAACGATTCCGTAATGAGAATTGAGCGAGGCAATTGATGAGTTATGTTTTAGGTCATTCAACAACGATGGCGCTCGATTGATGAGTTCGGTCCCTTGAGTGACTACCGGTGGAATAACTAGCCATGCAAAGAGCCCAACGAAAATAATCACGAGCAAAAAGATTGCGGTCACAGCTTTTGTTCTATTGAGTCCTCGTGATCGCAGCGCCTCAACTGCTGGGTTAAGGCCCATCGCGAGAAAGAGAGCAATGATGATGAGAACAAATGTCTGGCTGGCAGCGGCAAGTGAGCGCATCACCACTAGTGCCAGCAATCCACCTGCAGTTGCAAGAAAGCCAAAGTAAAAGGGGTGAGAGTGGTTTATCGGATCCCCTGGCAGTCCATAATCCACGGGGGTTTCCTCATGCTTTCCTGCACTCTTCTTAAAGCGATCTGAGATTGCCATGGGGATAGTGTAAACGGTGGGAACAATCACTTTGAAGATGACTCTGCTATTTACATTCAATTAACCTGAGTAAGAGAGAATGCCCTCATGACATTGAAAATAACTGGCCTGGGCGAAGAGATCGCCGCTCTTTCCAGTTTGCCATGGGATCAACCACTTGAGGATTGGCCCGAGGATCCCTCATTGGCAGAAAAGCGTGGAATCTCCCGACATGTCGTTCGTCTTGTCCGCGCCACTGATTTCGTTGATAGCGAGATTTACGCGGTTAAAGAGACGGTTTCTGAATTTGCTAACCGCGAGTACCGACTTCTCCGAGAACTTTCACATTTGGGTGCGCCCAGCGTGGATCCAATTGCCGTTATTGAGGGCAGAGAGGATTCCAATGGAGAAGAGTTGCCTTGCGCACTTGCTACGCGATTCTTGCCATTTTCCCTGCCGTATCGTGTGCTTTTGTCGGGGGATGTCACAGCTCATGATGTGATGACGATGGCGAATGCTTTGGCCTTACTTCTCGTTCGAGTGCATCTCCTTGGATTTTGGTGGGGCGACTGCTCCCTTTCCAACACTCTCTTTCGGAGAGATGCTGAAGGATTCGCCGCATATTTGGTAGATGCTGAAACTGGGGAGTTCCAAAAGACTCTGAGTGACGGCCAGCGCGAACACGATCTAGATATCGTGCATTTCAATGTTGCAGCAGAGTTAGAGGATCTAGCAATATCAGGAGTCTTATTTCCAGGTATGGATCCCATTCGCGCAAGTGATGGACTGATACGCCGGTATAGAAGATTATGGAAAGCGCTTAAAGAACCACAGTTGCTCGATGCATCAGATCGCCACGCTGTTGAACGCGCGATGCGCGAATTGCAAGATTTGGGATTTGCAGTTGAAGAGGTATCAGTTTCACTTGATGGTGCAAGTCAGGCACTTTCATTTCAACCCAAACTTGTCTCTGCTGGATACCACCAACAACGTTTGCGCGAATTAACTGGGCTTGAGACGGAAGAATTACAAGCCAAACGATTACTCGCATCTTTTGATCGCTATCGAGGTCGAGAGGAAAAGCCGCGTGGCCCGATTGAAGCAAGTGCTCAACGTTGGCTACGTGAGGTCTTTGAACCAGTTACAGGGTTGGTGCCACGTTCTTTGCAGGGGCGTATTGAGCCTGCACAGTTCTTTCATGAGACTTTGGAGCATCGTTGGTATCTCAGCGAGAACGCAGGCCATGATGTTGGTTTAGATTTCGCTGCTCACTCGTATATTTCTGAGATTTTGCCATTCCGTCGAGATTCGGGAGTCGAAATCAAGGCATAATAGAGCAGTGACTCTTCCAGCTAACTTTGGCCGAGCGATTGACTTGAGCGGTCTTGGTAAGGCACCCGCAGCTGTTTCATCCCAGTCATCTGTTGCACAAGTAAATGCGGCAAATATTGGCACCGAATTTCTCGCCTTGTCACGTACTAAGCCCGTTGTTATTGCTTGTTGGTCACCGCGCAGTCAAGAGTCAATGACAGTGGTTGACGTCCTCGCGAAGTTACAAGCCATGGATGAAGACCGCTGGACCTTAGGCTCGCTCAATGTTGATACAGAAGCACAAGTTGCACAAGCCCTCCAGGTTCGCACTGTGCCCTACGCAATCGCCCTTGTTAATGAACAAATTGTTCCTCTCTTTGAACAGAGTTACCCAGAAGCTCAAATTCGTATGGTGATCGACAAGGTACTTTCTCTCGCGACCGAACAAGGACTAGGTGGCTCGGGTGAAGAAGTTGCGGCCCCTATGGAGCCCGAAGAGGAAGAAGCTCTCAACGCACTTGAAGCGGGGGACTTCTTAACGGCCGAAGCCGCTTACAAGAAACTACTAGATCGCAAGCCACAAGATAATTTTGCCAAACTTGGTCTTGCTCAGACTCAATTGCTAATACGTACATCTGCATTGGATGCTGATGTGACGTTAGCGGCGGCAGATGCTTCTTTGCACGATGTAGAACTTCAAATAAAATGTGCAGATCTTGATATGTCTCGTGGAGACGTGGATCTAGCCTTTGCCCGACTACTTAAATCTGTACGCGAATTCAAAGGTGCAGAGCAATTGCGCGCGAAGAACCATTTACTTGAACTTTTCTCACTTATAGATCCAGCCGATCCACGATTGGTAAAAGCACGATCGGCGCTGGCAAGCGCACTTTACTAATGAACACCCGCCCGAGGAAGGCGCTTGCAGCGCTCTTCTTTCTTTACGGTTTTGGAATAATTTCCTGGATCCCACGCTATCCCGAGGTCAAGCACAATCTGCATGTAAGTAACGGACAGTTCGGCACGATGATCAGTTTTGGCGCGTTAGGGTCACTGATCAGTTTGTTAACGGTCGGTCACCTGGTTCACCGCTATGGCACCAGGAAAGCAATGACAGTTAGCTCCACCATCCTTTTTCTCTCAATCGCCTACATTGTTCACGTTACAAATCCTTGGGAATTCATCCTTTGCATTGTCCTAATCGGAGCAGGCACATCTAGTTTTCATATAGCCGTAAATGGTCAGGGCTTCTATGAACAAGAAGGCACCGAAGACAACCTGATTCCTCGCTTGCATGGCTTGTGGTCGGTAGGTGCTTTGACAACCGCCATAATTTCCGGCTTCCTGACAGGGCGAGTTTCATTGACGACACACGTGGATGTCTTGTCTGCAATTGCCTATCTTCTTATCTTGTATTTTCTTAAAGTAATTGGTGCTCAATCTATGCCTGGCGTTGTGAATTCACAAACGCAATCCTCTATACGAAATATGTTTTCCTCTTTTGCTATTGACTGGAATATCACCTTAGGGATCACTTGTGCAACCATGTTGGAGTTCTCAATTGCCGATTGGGGGGCAATCTTCAGCAATGAAGAGCTTCATATGAGCGCAGGTGTGGCGACCATTCCTTACATTCTCTTCGCGGTGGCCATGATTTTTGGTCGTCTAACTGTTCACCGAATCACGAAATACATCGGACTAGGTGACTTAGTAAAGAAATGTGTCCTTATCGGAGGAATCGCTTTCATGGTTCTTATGTCGGTTGGCAAATTTTTATCTCCTCACTACCCGCTAATAGGATTTGCTGTTTTCTTACTAGGGGTTTTTATCGGGGGACTTGGTTGTTCGTTCTTAGCCCCTACCTTGCTCGATACCGCCAATCGTCGTTCGAAATTTCCAGGAACCGTAGTGCTTGGGCAAATCGGTGCGGTAAATACGGTGCTAATCTTTTTTACGAAGATGGTCATCGCTTGGACAGCGCAACTGACCTCGATCTCAGTTGCGCTAATCATTCCATCGCTAGGGTTGATGGCAGTTGCATTTACAACACGAGCAATCAAGGAAGTAAGCTCCTAAAGCTGTTGTAGCCACACAGTTGCAAGCGGTGGGACTCTGACCGTCACTCGGTTGGCGCTCGTTGCTTCGGAAATAATAATTGAGTTAACCATTCCAGAACCTCCGAAAGCTAAATCGTCAGTATTGATAACTTCTCGCCACTGACCCGACAGTGGCATGGGTAGTACATATTGCTCATGTGGAGTTGGTGAGAAATTAGTAATGCACACGAGTGGTCGACCTGATTCATCCCAACGCGCAAAAGCTAAAATATTGCTGGCGGCATCGGCTCCCACGAGCCAAGTGAAACCTTCAGGGGATGTATCTTTTTGCCACAAAGCTGGCGTTGCTGTGTATTCGCAATTGAGCTTATAAATCACTTGAGCGATCGATTTATGTTCGTCGTACTGGGTCAGATCCCATTGCAGCCCTTGGCTATCACTCCATTCTTCATTCTGCGCAAACTCACACCCCATAAAGAGCAGTTTCTTACCTGGATGGGCCCACATAAATCCATACATTGCGCGCAATGTGGCCAGCTTCTGCCAGCGATCACCAGGGAACTTGTTAACGAGTGCGCCTTTACCGTGAACTACTTCATCATGAGAGATCGGCAATACGTAATTCTCACTCCACGCATACAAAATTGAGAAGGTGATTTCATTGTGATGATGTACCCGGTGAATTGGATCTCTTTGAAGGTATGAAAGGGTGTCGTGCATCCACCCCATATTCCACTTGAATCCAAACCCAAGCCCGTCCGAATCCGTTCCGCGGGTAACGCCTGACCAAGCGGTTGATTCTTCGGCAATCATCATGATTCCTGGATGGGTGCGATAGGCAGTTGCTGTAGCCTCTTTAAGAAGTTGAACCGCTTCAAGATTCTCGCGGCCACCATCTTTATTGGGTAGCCATTCGCCCTTCTTGCGTGAATAGTCCAGGTAAAGCATGGATGCAACAGCATCTACTCGCAAACCGTCGATATGAAACTCGGTAAGCCAATATAGAGCGCTAGCGACAAGGAAGTTACGTACCTCATTGCGACCAAAATTAAAGATCAACGTTCCCCAGTCAGGGTGTTCGCCAAGACGCGGATCGGCATGTTCAAAGAGTGCAGTCCCATCAAACTTAGCTAGCGCCCACTCATCTTTTGGAAAATGAGCAGGGACCCAATCAAGAATTACTCCGATGTTTGCTTTATGCAATTGGTCAACAAGAAATCTAAATTCATCGGGCGTGCCAAAGCGGGATGTAGGAGCAAAGAAGGATGTGACTTGATATCCCCATGAAGGGCCGTATGGGTGCTCCATGACAGGAAGGAATTCAACATGAGTGAATCCGTGTTCCTTAATGTAAGCAACCAACTCTGTTGCTAATTGGATATACGTGAGACCCAAGCGCCAAGATCCAAGGTGTACTTCATACGTGGAGACGGGGCTTTTCCAGGATTGAAAGTTTGCTCGGTGGTCGAGCCAAGTTTGGTCATTCCATTGGTAAAACGATTCGTTCACCACCGAAGCTGTCAGTGGCGGTATTTCAGTCTCGCGTGCAAGAGGATCTGCATGGTCAACCCATCGCCCATCCGCCTGATGTATTGCGAACTTGTACCGCTCGCCACCTGCGATATCAGGCATAAAAATTTCCCATATGCCGCTATTGCCGATCCGTACCATCTTGTGTGTTGCGCGATCCCAGAAATTAAAATCACAGATGAGGCTCACATCTTGTGCATTGGGTGCCCATACCGCAAAGGATGTGCCGAGGGGCTCTCCTTTTTCATCTCGCAAAACATGTGCTCCGAGTGCGTTCCAAAGTTTCTCGTGACGACCCTCGCCAATCAAAAACAGGTCTAGCTCGCCTAACGTGGAATGCGGATTAAGAAAAGTCATGAAGGTAATTTCACATGCGCAACATGCGCAACTTTGCCTGAAGGTCGTGAAGGATCTAGTCGGATAAAAGTATGTGCTGACCAGGAAAAGACAGAACCATCGAGCAGATCTGTTGCAGTGAATGAATCTTCTGCAATGCCAAGTGCCCCCATATCCCAATGGATGGTGGCTTCTTGGGCGTATGTGGGATCTAAATTCACAATAACGAGAACTAGGTCAGAGCCACTTTTCTTTGAGTAAGCGATAATTGCATCGGAACCGGTGCTGTGGAAAACCAAGTTTCGAAGGCGCTGTAGCGCAATGTGATCTCGTCTAATCTGATTGAGTTGCGTGATAAACGGAGCAAGAGTGATGCCCTTCTTTGCAGCGCCTTCCCAATCACGGATGCGAATCTGGTACTTTTCCGAATCGGCATATTCTTCGCCACCTTCGTGCAGCGCTCGACTTTCATACAGTTCGTATCCCGCATACATTCCCCACGATGGAGAAAGCGTGGATGCCAAGACTGCACGAAGAGCAAACATCGCAGGATTTCCACTTTGCAGATGGAGAGGCAAGATATCGGGAGTATTTACCCAGAAGTTTGGGCGAAAGAAGGCACTGGTTTCGCGGGCAACTTCATTTCCGTATGAAACAAGCTCTTGCTTACTGGTGCGCCATGTGAAGTACGTGTAGGACTGGTGAAATCCTGCTTTCCCAAGAGCATGCATCATTGCTGGTTTAGTAAAAGCCTCTGCAAGGAAGATTACGTCGGGAGATTCCTTATACATAATTGCCAGGATGTCTTGCCAAAAATGAACAGGTTTGGTGTGGGGATTATCGACACGAAAAAGCGTGACACCTTTGCTAACCCAGAGGCGAATGATTCTAAGAACTTCGTTGAGCAACCCTTGATAGTCATTATCAAAATTCAATGGATAGATATCTTGGTATTTCTTTGGGGGATTCTCTGCGTAGGCAATAGATCCATCGGCTCGTTTGCTAAACCATTCCTCATGCGTTTGTACCCATGGGTGATTCGGCGAAGTCTGCAAGGCCAAGTCCAAGGCAACTTCTAGCCCATTCTTCTTTGCCGCGGCAACGAATCTTTCAAAATCAGCCATCGTTCCAAGTTCTGGGTTGATTGCATCATGTCCGCCGGCGCTACTACCAATAGCCCAAGGAACCCCAGGATCAGAGGCGCTGGCAGTTAAGGAATTATTAGGCCCCTTGCGAAAATCCATTCCGATCGGATGCACAGGCGGCAAGTACAAAACATCAAACCCCATCGCTGCAACATCGGGCAAACGCTTTGCGGCCGTGGCAAAAGTTCCAGCAGATTTTGAGGTGGCACCTTCACTGC
>CAIYBL010000078.1 GCA_903924485.1 uncultured Actinomycetes bacterium | reverse complement strand
TTGCCCTCATCAATAAATTTGGCTTTCCGAAGGTTGGCCAACAAATTGATGAAGAAGATGGCCCAGAAGACATTTATGAGTTGAGCATAAAAGAGTTTATTTAGCCGATCAACTCTGCATTGTTGTAGCGCGTCCTCGTGTGACCGCATCCTTTGCTGACGTCAAGTTGGGCGCATGTGTCGCACAGCAGTACCAACTTGTGGCAGGCCTTATTGGCGCAGTTGTAGAACTGATTTGTTGCCGCTGAACACTTTTCGCATTCTCCGATAACTTTAGCTTTCTTTGAGAAGTCCACTTTCATGCGATCATCGAAAATAAAGAGGGAGCCTTCCCACAATCCTTCATCGCCAAATTTATCGCCGTATCGAACGATGCCGCCCTTGATTTGATAAACCTCTTCAAAGCCACGTTTTATCATCACTGATGAAAGGACCTCGCACCGAATTCCACCTGTGCAATAAGTGACGATGGGTTTGGATTTCAGGTGGTCGTACTTTCCACTCTCAATCTCACTGACGAAGTCACGAGAAGACTCAACATCAGGCACGATCGCGTTGCGGAATTTGCCGATTTTTGCTTCAAATGCGTTGCGCCCATCAAAGAAGACCACTTCATCGCCACGCGCAGCCACGAGTGCGTTCACTTGCTCTGGGCGAAGGTGAACTCCACCTCCGACAACTCCGTTCTCATCAACTTCAAGTTCTTCGGGATTGCCAAATGCCACAAGTTCGTCACGAATTCTGATGGCTAGTCTAGGAAAATCGTTTCCTTCACTAGAGGACCATTTAAAGTCAATCTTCTTAAAACCTGGATACTTCTTAGTTTCGCGAACATATGTGCGAAGAGCAGAGATGTCGCCACCTAGAGTTCCATTGATCCCGTGCTTGGAAATCAGAATGCGCCCTTTGAGTCCTAAGGATTCGCAGAGTGTTCGCTGCCATAACTTCAGTGCATCAGGGTCACTGATCGGCGTGAAGCCGTAGTAGAGAATGACCTTTTGAAGTTCCATGCGGTGATCTTAACTAAGAACGCTCACCTAACAACAATGGCGTCAGCTCCTCGGGCGCAATTGCAGCAGGCCAGTGAGGGTTATCACGACCCATTCCAACGGCAATAACAAAAGATGCTTTTTCCTGAGGGCTATCTCCACCGTGGCCACCCTCATCAATGTGACCATGATCGGTAGTTACGACAAGTAGCCATTTCTCGGCCTCTTGTTGGACGCGTGCATCTAAGAGGCTTATCAATCGATGAAGATAATGATCAATGCGTTCGATGGCGCTGAGGTACTGATCACCAAGAACCCCGTAGGCATGGCCTGCTTCGTCGGCATCGCAGAAATATACGAAACTCACATCCGGGCCAAATTTCTCCATGGCGTAACAAGTTGCATCGGCAATTTCGGAGTCAATTCTTTGATAACCATAAGTCTCACCATCTCGAACGATGACTCGGTGTTGGTAGGCAAGCTGTTGTTCTCTGCGTTCGTGAATAATGGGACCTAGGCCAGTGGGGTCAACAATCGGTGGCCACCCGGCGGCAGCAAATGTCCGCGTTGATTGATCCTGATAGAAAGCGCGACTTAAAAGATCTGGGCGATGTAACAACGCATGTCCAATAAATCGATTATCGGTAACTTGATGTTGGGCATGAGTTGACCCTGTTAGCAAGGTTGACCACCCTGGACCTGAGTAGGTTGGAGCATCAACGGTGAGTTCTGAGAAGTAGCCCTTATCTCTCAGAGATTGAAGAACTGGCGCGCGGCCCGAATCAAGGGCTGTTTTAAGAATTAGCCCATCAATCCCGACAAGGAGAATTTTTGTTTTCACGCGAGCACGTTACTGAGCGGGTAAAGCACTGTCAATCGCAGGTAAACTACAGGCATGATTATTGATGTGTGGTCGGATGTTGTCTGCCCTTGGTGCTTCATTGGTAAACGTCGATTAGAGAAGGCGCTTTCCACTTTTGAACATAGGGATCAGGTAACGATTCGACACCGCGCATTCCAACTTCAACCTGAAATCACAACTACCATCCCTACTGCAGATTTACTTACTGAAAGATATAACCTTAATCGCACGGCTGTTAAAGAGATGCAAGCCAATGTCTGCGCTATCGCTGATGGTGAAGGACTTTGTTATAACTTAGACGATACTTTGTCAGGAAATACATTCGATGCGCACCGATTGCTTTTATGGGCGGCAACAGTTGACAAGCAAGATGAACTTCTTGAAGCCATGTATTCGGCATATTTCGAGAAATCTAAGCCTTTGTTTTCTCATACCGATCTCGTGAGCGTGGCACTTTCAGTAGATATCGATGCAGATGTTGTTGAAGATATTTTACTTTCGACAAAATTTACTTACGAAGTGATTGCCGATCGCAATCTGGCTACACAATTGGGTGCAACGGGAGTGCCATTTTTTGTCATAGATATGAAATTCGGGATTTCTGGCGCTCAACCGCTAGAGGCTTTTACCAAGACTTTAGAAGAGGCTTACCTTACGAGAACGTAATTGCCTGAAGCGCGGAGTGCACCAAATATTTCATCAGCAGAAATCTCTCGATCTGCAACAGTAATAATCTGGCTTGCTTGATCTGGCTTCACGTTAATGGTGACCGAGGAAACCCCCGCAAGTGCAGAGATATTCTTGGTGACCGAATTAGAGCAGTGATCACATGTAAGTCCGGTAGCGCTCCATTGCTGTTCGCTCATGATGTACATCCCTTTCGTCAAACTCATTGTTCTGAAATTTTAGCGCTGTATTTCATCGTTGATTTACATTTCTAGGTCTAGAGTGAAGCCTGACACAGTTACTACGTGAGGATGTCGTTGATGCTGGCTCTATATAAAGCTTCCGCAGGTCCTGGACTTGAATTAGTGGAACGGCCTGAGCCCACCCCCGGCGAGAGCGATGTAAAGATCCGTGTCCTGCGTACTGGGCTCTGTGGGACGGACCTCCACATTCAATCGTGGGACCCGTGGGCAGCGAGCACGATCAAAGCACCAATGATTCCAGGGCATGAGTTTTTTGGCGAGGTTGTAGAGATTGGTTCCAGAGTTAGAGATGTGCATGTCGGTGCGAAAGTCTCTGGTGAAGGTCACATCGTCTGTGGAACGTGCCGAAATTGTCGTGCAGGTCGAAGGCATATGTGTATCCGAACATCTGGAGTTGGAGTCAATCGTGATGGTGCATTTGCACAATTCGTTGTCATTCCTGAATCAAATGTGTGGGTACATGACGAAGGAATTGATCCAGATGTAGGTGCGCTTTTTGACCCATTCGGTAACGCTGTTCATACCGCTTTAACTTTTCCCTTGGTGGGGGAGGATGTACTCATCTCAGGAGCTGGACCTATTGGATTGATGGCAACTGCCGTCGCGCGTCATGTAGGTGCTCGATACATTGTTGTTACAGATGTATCGGAACCTCGGCTCGAACTTGCTCGGGGGATGGGCGCAGATTTAGCAATCAATGTGTCGCAAATGCGGATCGCCCAAAGTCAACGAAGTCTTGGAATGCAAGAAGGTTTTGATGTGGGGTTTGAAATGTCCGGTCATCCAAGCGCGTTACCGGAGATGATTAACAACATGAACCATGGTGGTCGCGTTGCGATGCTCGGCCTACCAAGTCAAAGCATTGACGTAGATTGGGCAAAAGTCGTCACCCACATGCTTACTATTAAAGGGATTTACGGGCGCGAAATGTATGAAACCTGGGTGGCAATGAGCGCGATGCTCTCCAGTAGCAAATGGCTACGCGATACCGTAGCTTCGGTCATTACTGATCGGCTTCCAGCCACTCAATGGCAAAAAGGTTTTGATATTGCACGAGAAGGAATTGGCGGCAAAGTAATCTTGGATTGGAGCGTGTTATGACCGAGGCTTTTGATATTCAACTCCGCCAGACGTTAAATGAGATTAAGGCCGCCGGACTCTACAAGAGCGAACGCGCGATATCGACAGCACAATCGGCTCATATTGCAAGCGGCGGCAAGAAGGTGTTGAATTTTTGCGCAAACAACTATTTGGGACTTGCTAACCACCCGAAGATTATTTTCGCAGCCAAAAAGGCGATGGATACTTGGGGTTTTGGGTTGGCCAGCGTTCGCTTTATTTGCGGTACTCAAGATTTGCACCTGGAATTGGAATCAAAGTTATCGAGTTTTCTTAAGATGGAAGCCACCATTCTCTTTTCCTCATGCTTTGATGCAAATGGTGGCGTTTTTGAAGCACTCTTTTCTGCAGAGGATGCAATTATTTCTGATTCCCTCAATCATGCTTCGATTATCGATGGCATTCGTTTGTGCAAAGCTCAGCGCTATCGATATGCAAACCGTGACATGGCAGACCTTGAACTTCAGTTGATCGCCGCTAAAGATGCGCGCCAGCGAGTGATTGTTACTGATGGCGTTTTTTCCATGGATGGTTACTTCGCGCCACTAAAGGAAATTTGCGATCTTGCCGATAAGTACAACGCCTTGGTCATGGTGGATGATTCGCATGCAGTGGGATTTATCGGTGATCATGGTCGCGGTACTCCAGAACGTGCAGGTGTGGAAGGCAGAGTCGACATTCTTACAGGAACTTTAGGAAAAGCATTAGGTGGAGCATCAGGTGGATATGTGAGTGCCTCGACGGAGATTGTCGAACTCCTTCGCCAACGCGCTCGTCCTTATCTTTTTTCAAATTCGATCGCTCCGGCCGTTATCGCAGGAACGTTAGTTGCACTAGATCTTGCTGAGCAAGGAGAAGGGTTACGTCGAAAACTGTCGGAAAATGCAACGCATTTTCGCAATCGAATGATGGAAGACGGATTCACTTTGCTGGAGGGGCAACACCCGATAGTGCCGGTGATGTTTGGCGATGCCATCGAGGCAAGCAGGGTTGCTTCAAATATGTTGGAAAAGGGCGTCTTTGTGACCGCATTTAGCTATCCCGTTGTCCCACAAGGAACGGCTCGCATCAGAGTGCAGTTATCTGCATCTCATTCGAGCGATGACGTCGAAAAATGTGTGAAAGCCTTCGTCGCTTCGCAGTAGGCTAAAGGTCAGAAAGTAGGAGCTGATTCGTGCTAACAAGTGTTCTTAAGACTTATCTGCGTCCTTATCGCAGAAATGTAGTCATCGTTCTTGTCCTGCTTCTTATTCAATCAATCACTAATCTTTATCTTCCAACCCTTAACGCAGACCTTATTAATAATGGTGTTGCAAAGGGAGACATTACCTACATCTGGAAAATTGGCGCAATCATGTTGGCGGCCTCCGCCCTGATCATGGGCGCATCGGTATTGCTTGCCTATCTGAGTTCTCGAGTCTCGATGGCCTTCGGACGTGATTTGCGAGGGGCAGTCTTCTCTGCTGTTGAGGGTTTTTCAGCCCGCGAACTTAATCAATTTGGTGCTCCATCCCTCATTACTCGCAACACCAATGATGTGCAGCAAGTGCAGATGGTTTTATTCATGGGACTCACCATGATGCTGGGTGCGCCAATCACGGGAATCGGTGCGGTCATCATGGCTATTCGCACCAACGTGGCCCTTTCTGGATTATTGCTGATTGCAGTCCCCGTGATGGGTGTTCTTATTTGGACGTTACTACGTCGGATCGTGCCTCTCTTTAGAGTGATGCAAGAAAAGATTGACCGAATCAACCTTGTCCTTCGCGAGCAAATCAGTGGCGTTCGCGTCATTCGCGCCTTCGTTAAAACCCGATTTGAAGAAGCTCGCTTTGCCGAAACCAGTGAAGATCTTATGCAAACAACGCTTGGTGTAACTCGCACCTTCGCTGTGATGTTCCCTGTTCTGATGTTGATCCTTAATCTGTCTAGTGTCGCGGTGATTTGGTTCGGCGGAAAACTTGTTGATAATGGACATATGCCAATTGGAAATCTCACGGCATTTTTGGCGTACATCATGCAGATTCTTGGGTCAGTCATGATGGCAGTGATGATGTCGCTCATGATTCCCCGCGCGGCAGCAAGCGCCGAGCGCATCAAGGAAGTTCTTGATACTCCGTCCTCTGTTGTAGATACTCTCACTCCTAAAACGCCAGCTTCGCGTACAGGAATTTTAGAGTTCAGAGATGTTGAATTTCGTTATCCAGGAGCAGAACATCCTGTGTTATCTGAGATTTCATTTACTGCCGAACCTGGCAAGGTGACAGCGATTGTTGGAAGTACTGGCAGCGGCAAGAGCACGCTCTTGAATTTGATCCCTCGATTTATCGATGTCACATCAGGTGAGGTATTGCTCGATGGGCTCAATGTGCGCGAGCAATCATTAGAGGCTATCTGGTCAGATATAGGACTTGTCCCTCAACGTTCTTTCTTATTCGGCGGAACTATCGCGGAAAATCTTCGATATGGAGATCCGCTAGCCACCGATGAACAACTGTGGGCTGCTCTTGATATCGCGCAGGCTACGGATTTTGTGAGCGAACTTCCAGAAAAATTGGAAGCCCGAGTTGCCCAAGGGGGAACGAATTTCTCTGGCGGACAACGTCAACGGCTATCAATTGCACGTGCGATAGTTAAAAATCCTCCGCTATACATTTTGGATGACAGTTTTTCTGCCTTGGATTACACGACTGATTCGAATTTGAGAGCAGCGCTGGCTCGTGCCTCTGGCAATGCCACCGTGCTTATTGTTGCTCAACGAGTGAGCACGATCCTTGGCGCAGATCAAATTATTGTTCTCGATGCAGGCAAGATCGTTGGAGTTGGCAGACATCACGAACTCATGGCTTCTTGCGAAACTTACAAAGAAATTGTTCTCTCCCAGCTAAGTCCGGAGGAGGCAGCATGAGCGGCCAACGCCCAATGGCCCGCGGCCCAATGGGCGGAATGATGGGCGCGCCAGCTGCGAAGTCCAAAGACTTCAAAGGTTCACTACGCAAACTTCTGAAGGAGCTTCATCCCGAGCGCCGCACGCTAGTCCTAGTTCTCTCACTAATTACCACCAGCGTCATTATTGGATCTTTTGGGCCGAAAATTCTTGGTCGAGCAACGAACTATATTTTTTATGGTTTTCTTGGACGTCGAATGCCGGTTGGTGTGACTAAAGCACAAGCAATAGCGGGACTTCGTGCAAAAGGTGAAGGTCGCCTCGCCGACATGCTCAACAAGAGTTCTGTCATTCCTGGACAAGGAATAGATTTTCATGCAGTCGCGCTCCTGCTCTATTTAGCTATCGCTCTCTACGCAGTTTCTTCCCTCTTTATGTGGATTCAGGGGTACCTGATGGCGGGTGTTACCCAGCGCACCGTTTATCGTTTGCGTCGCCTGGCCGAGGAAAAGATCGGACGTTTACCGCTGAGTTATTTTGATACTCAGTCTCGCGGTGATTTGCTCAGTCGAGTCACCAATGACATCGATAACATTTCGAACTCTCTCCAACAGGGGCTCTCGCAGATTCTTAACTCCATCCTTACCGTTCTATCTGTCCTTGTGATGATGGTCTGGATTAGTCCTGAACTTGCCTTGGTTTCCTTGATTGCCATTCCCCTGAGCATGTTTGTCTCTATTCGCATTGCAAAATATTCGCAGAAGCAGTTCATAGCCCAATGGGACTGGACCGGAAAACTTAATGGTCACGTAGAGGAGATGCACACGGGCCATGCTCTCGTGAAGGTGTTTGGACGCCGCAAGCAAGCCATCGCCGACTTCGAGGTTCTCAACGGCAACCTCTATGAATCAAGTTTTAAAGCGCAATTTGTATCTGGCCTGATCATGCCTGCTACATCGCTTATCTCTAATCTAATTTACGTGGCAATTGCAGTTCTTGGCGGCTATCGAGTTGCAACAGGAAGCATGTCGCTCGGTGATGTCCAGGCATTCATTCAGTATTCGCGACAATTCGGTATGCCGCTCGCTCAAATAGCTGGACTTATGAACACAATTCAATCGGGTGTTGCATCCGCCGAGCGGCTATTTGAATTACTTGAGGCGAAAGAGGAGTCAGCGGACCCAATCGATGCGGTCTCGCTGGATCGAGCGGTGGGGGAGATTGCCTTTAAAGATGTCTCCTTCAGGTATGTAGCCGATCAGCCGCTTATCGAGAACTTCAATCTCATCGTGAAGCCGGGCGAAACCGTGGCAATTGTGGGACCTACCGGTGCAGGTAAAACAACTCTTGTTAACCTCATTATGCGTTTTTACGAAATTGATTCAGGGACGATTACCTTGGACGGAATTGATATCAGAACACTGACACGCGATGATCTTCGGCGCCAGTTTGGAATGGTTTTGCAAGACACATGGCTATTTACTGGAACCATGAGCGAGAACATCGCATTCGGAAGTCTTGATCCTTCACATGAGCACGTCGTTGAGGCAGCAAAAGCTGCCAACATTGATCACTTCC
>CAIYBL010000077.1 GCA_903924485.1 uncultured Actinomycetes bacterium | reverse complement strand
GACGTGCGCTGCCGCGCCACCGTCGGCGAGGTCGGCAACGCCGAGCAGTCCAACATTAACTACGGTAAAGCTGGACGTATGCGTTGGTTAGGTGTTCGCCCATCTGTCCGCGGTGTTGTTATGAACCCGGTTGACCACCCACACGGTGGTGGTGAAGGTAAGACTTCCGGTGGACGTCACCCTGTTACTCCTTGGGGTAAGCCAGAAGGCCGTACCCGCAAGAAGAAGGCAAGCGATTCAATGATTGTCCGTCGTCGTAAATCGAATAAGAAGCGGTAGGAGCCCTCATGCCACGTAGTTTAAAGAAGGGTCCATTTGTGGACGGCCATCTCACCAAAAAGGTAGATGCCCAGAACGCAAATAACACCAAGAATGTGATCAAGACCTGGTCTCGTCGATCGATGATTACTCCTTCGATGATCGGTCACACCATCGCAGTACATGATGGTCGCAAGCACATTCCCGTTTTCGTAACTGACGCGATGATCGGTCACAAGCTCGGCGAATTTTCACCAACGCGTACCTTCCGAGGACACGTCAAGGATGATCGGAGAGCTACCCGTGGCTAATAAATCAGCATCTGATTCACAAGCAGTGGTTGCTCGCGCCGTATTGCGCGACATTCGCCACACACCTCAAAAGGCTCGTCGTGTTGTTGATCTGATTCGCGGATCTCGCGCAGATCAAGCACTTGCAGTCTTGAAGTTTGCACCACAAGCTGCCGGCCACGATGTGTACAACCTTTTGGCCTCTGCTGTGGCAAATGCAAAGCAAAAGAATCCCGCAATTCGCGATGCTTCAGAACTTTGGGTCATTGAAGCCCTAGTCGATGAAGGCACAACGATGAAGCGCTTTCGCCCACGTGCACAAGGACGCGGATTCCGCATTCTCAAGCGCAGCAGTCACATCACTGTCACAGTCTCAGACGTCAAGAAGGGAGCGACCAAGTAATGGGTCAAAAAGTAAACCCCTACGGCTTCCGTCTTGGCATCACAACGGAGTTTAAGTCTCGTTGGTATGCAGACAAGTTGTACAAGGATTATGTAAAGGAAGATGTTCAAATCCGTCGCATGATGGAAAAGGGCATGGAGCGTGCCGGTGTTTCGAAGATTGAAATCGAACGCACACGTGATCGTGTTCGCATTGACCTACATACCGCACGTCCCGGCATCGTCATTGGTCGCCGTGGAATGGAAGCAGACAAGCTTCGTATTGAACTTGAAAAGCTTACGGGCAAGCAGGTTCAACTAAATATTCTTGAAGTTAAGAATCCAGAAATTGATGCTCAACTCGTTGCACAGGGAATTGCCGAGCAGCTTGCTGCACGTGTTTCTTTCCGTCGCGCAATGCGTAAGGCAATGCAGACAGCTTTGAAGTCAGGCGCAAAGGGCATTCGTGTTCAGTGCGGCGGACGTCTAGGTGGCGCTGAAATGTCACGCTCTGAGTTCTATCGCGAAGGTCGCGTCCCACTTCACACGCTACGTGCCGATATTGATTACGGTTTCTATGAAGCCCATACAACATTTGGTCGTCTTGGCGTAAAGGTCTGGATCTACAAGGGTGAAGTTATTCATTCCCGTGCAGAGCGTGAGGCAGCCGCACTTGCAGCCGCACGTGCACCAAAGAATGATCGCCCACGTCGTGCACCACGCCCACCACGCGCTGAAGTAACAACTTCCAGCGTTAGCCCAACCGTTAACGGCGGAGCGCCTTTGCAAGCACCGACTGCAACAGCAGTTGTTGATGCACCGGAAGCAACTGTTGTTGTCGAAGGAGGCGAGGCATAAATGTTAATTCCACGTCGCGTTAAGCACCGTAAGCAGCACCACCCATCTCGTAGTGGTGCTTCCAAAGGTGGAACCGCGGTTTCCTTCGGTGACTTTGGTATCCAAGCTCTAGAGCCTGCATACGTCACTAACCGTCAAATTGAAGCAGCGCGTATTGCAATGACGCGTTACATCAAGCGTGGTGGAAAGGTATGGATCAATATTTATCCAGACCGTCCACTTACCAAAAAGCCTGCCGAGACTCGCATGGGTTCCGGTAAAGGTTCACCTGAGTGGTGGATCGCCAACGTGAAGCCAGGTCGTGTGATGTTTGAGATTTCAGGCGTCACAGAAGCAATTGCTAATGAAGCAATGCGCCTCGCAATTCACAAGTTGCCGATGAAGTGCCGAGTTGTGAAACGTGAGGAGGCGTAATGGCTACTACAACTAACGAGGAGCTTCGCGCACTATCTGCCGAAGAGATCAACGCAAAGTTGCGCGAATCAAAGGAAGAACTTTTCAACCTTCGATTCCAAGCAGCAACTGGCCAACTCGAAAGCCACGGTCGTCTCGGCGCTGTTCGCAAAGAGATTGCTCGCATTTATACCGTTATTCGTGAACGTGAACTAGGAATCGGAGGTGCTGCATGACTCCGAACACTCCAGTAAGCGAAGAACGCGGTTTCCGCAAGACTCGTGAAGGCATCGTTGTCAGTGACAAGATGGATAAGACTGTAACTGTTGAGGTCATGGACCGTGTCAAGCACGGCATGTACAGCAAAGTTCTTTCTCGCTCACGCAAACTTAAAGCCCACGACGAGCTCAATGCAGCTGGCGTAGGCGATCGTGTAATGATCATGGAAACTCGACCTATCTCGGCAACCAAGCGTTGGCGTGTAGTTGAGATCCTCGAGAAGGCCAAGTAGAGGGGCAGGTGGATAACAAATGATTCAACAAGAGTCGCGCCTGCGCGTTGCTGATAACACTGGAGCCAAAGAGCTTTTGTGTATTCGCGTTCTCGGTGGTTCCAAGCGTCGTTATGCCGGCATCGGAGACATCATTGTTTGTTCTGTTAAGGATGCAATTCCTGGCGGACAAGTTAAGAAGGGTGAGGTCGTTAAGGCCGTCATCGTTCGTACTGTTAAGGAACGCCGTCGTCCGGATGGTTCCTATATTAAATTTGATGAGAATGCAGCAGTCATCTTGAAAGCTGATGGCGAACCACGCGGCACTCGTATCTTCGGACCGGTTGCTCGCGAACTTCGCGACAAGCGTTTCATGAAGATCATCTCGCTCGCTCCGGAGGTGCTCTAACAATGGCAAAGATTAAGAAAGGCGACACCGTCTTGGTGATCGCTGGAAAAGATAAGGGAGTCACCGGCAAGGTGCTCGACCTTGATGCACAGCGCATCCTTGTTGAAGGTGTGAACCGCGTAAAGCGCCACACCAAAGAAACAACAGGCGATCGTGGAGTCAAAGTCGGCGGCATCATGACCGTTGAAGCTTCCATCGCAATTTCAAACGTCATGCTCGTTGATGAGGATGGCAAGGCAACACGCCTTGGCGCCCGCAAAGATGAAAATGGCAAGAACGTACGCATTTCACGTCGCACCGGAAAGGACATCTAATGTCAGCAACCGAATTAGTACGTCTTAAGGGACGCTACCGCAGTGAAATCGCGCCAGCGCTTCAAGCACAATTTGGGTACAAGAATGTGATGCAGATTCCAACCCTGACCAAAGTTGTGGTCAACATGGGTGTTGGTGAAGCAGCTCGTGATTCCAAGTTGATTGAAGGCGCAATCCGCGACCTCACAACGATCACAGGCCAAAAGCCACAGGTCACCAAGTCACGCAAGTCCATCGCGCAGTTCAAACTTCGCGAGAACATGCCAATCGGTGCACATGTCACTTTGCGCGGAGATCGTATGTGGGAGTTTGCAGACCGACTTCTTTCTATCTCCTTGCCACGTATCCGCGACTTCCGCGGGTTGTCACCAAAGCAATTTGATGGCGCTGGCAATTACACCTTTGGTCTCACCGAACAAGTTGTGTTCCCTGAGATCGAACAAGACAAGATTGATCGTCCGCGCGGTATGGACATCACATTTGTCACCACCGCGAAAAACGATGACGAAGGTCGCGCATTGCTTAAGGCGCTCGGCTTTCCATTCAAGGAGAACTAATGGCTAAGACATCGCTCAAAGTAAAAGCTGCCCGTAAGCCAAAGTTCAAGGT
>CAIYBL010000076.1 GCA_903924485.1 uncultured Actinomycetes bacterium | reverse complement strand
GCATCAAATCGAGACTGGTGGCCAAATCAGTTAAACCTTAAGGTACTTCAACAAAACTCTGAAGCGGCGAATCCGATGGATCCTGATTTTGATTATGCAGCGGCCGATTTCGTAAACGCCTGGTCAAAGGTGATGGACGCAGATCGCTTCGATTTAGCGTAAATATGGTGGGGCGGGTCGGGCTCGAACCGACGACGACAGAATTATGAGTTCTGGGCTCTAACCAACTGAGCTACCGCCCCTTGACGTACTGGGTAAAGATAGTTTAGTTCAGGATGTGGAACAAAATCGGTCATTCATAGACATGCAGGCTATCTCACCTATAGCGTTCCAGAATGAAATCTCTCGCTGTATTGATTCGTGAAAGCGGCGCACCTCTTCCTTATGCGATATCTCGCCCTCTAGAAATTGTTGAAATTGACCTTGCCCCTCCTGCTCCAGGAGAGGTTTTAGTGCGGATTGAAGCTGCCGGGATCTGTCACTCTGATTTATCTGTACTTAATGGCACACGCCAACGTCCATTGCCCATAATCGGAGGCCATGAATCAGCAGGGGTGGTAATAGATCTAGGGGCAGATGTTCGCAACTTGAAAATCGGCGATCACGTCACGTCAGTATTTCTGCCAAGTTGTGGTTTGTGTCATGAGTGCACCTCTGGGATTCCTGCATATTGCTCTGTAGGTGCTGCATCAAATGCACGAGGTGAAATGATCGGTGGGGGATCGCGCATCAGTCTTGATGGAAAACCGGTAAATCATTACAACGGAGTTTCTTGTTACAGCCAATATGCGGTGCTTGATGAGAGATCTCTCATCAAGATTCCCGATGATATTCCACTAGATGTTGCAGCACTCTTTGGATGTGCCTTGCTGACTGGAATCGGGGCTGTACGAAATTCAGCAAAGGCACAACCCGGACAATCATTAGGGGTGTGGGGTTTAGGTGGTGTTGGTTTGTCAGCGCTGCTGGGTGCCGTGATTGCAAAAGCATCACCAATATTTGCGATTGACCCAGTGGCATCAAAACGTGATTTGGCACTTTCACTAGGAGCCGATTATGCACTTGATCCATCCGAGAACCTTCGCGATCATCTGCCAGCTGGAGTTGCTGTAGCTGTAGAAGCTGCGGGCCGCGCAGATACGCTAAAGGCGGCGTATGAGGCAACTGCTCGCGGCGGAATTACTGTCACGGTAGGACTACCTCGCGCAGAAGAGATGTTGTCAATATCTGCACTGTCCTTGGTAGCGGAAATGAAAACCATCAAGGGTTCCTATTTGGGTTCGGCAAATCCACGGGTAGATATTCCAGAGTTTGTAGATTTTTGGAGAGCTGGCAATTTGCCTGTTGAAAGACTGCTCACTTCCACTAGCCCAATGTCGCAAGTGAATGAGACGATGGATGCGCTGCAAGGTGCGCAAGTTGTTCGCCAAGTCATTCACCCACACGAATGATAAAGGCTTAGACGACTACTGCTTTTATGGAAGTAGCAGAACTTTTCCTCGAGGTGCAGGTGCATTAAGTACGGCATCAATTCCTTGCTGCCAATTGCTTAAAGGAAAACGATGAGTGACAAGAAATGTTAAATCTAGTTCACCCGAATTAAGGAGTGCAACGGTTCTCGCCCACGCTAATGAGGTGTATCCAAATGAGGCATAGATAGAGTGGTCTCCATTAACAAGGTCATCGATAGCGACAGGTATCGTTTCTTGATGCCCGATCAAACCTAAAATCAAAAGGGTGCCACCGCGAATTAATTTTTGGAAGGAGACAGTTGCGCCCGATTTTGAACCAGATGCCTCTATGACTAGATCGTATTTCTCGTTGAGTTCATCGGATGCCAAGAAGAAGTTATCGACGCCAGCGTGCTTCGCCAAAGACTCTTGTTCACTGCGAATTCCGATTAAGTCAACCTTGGAAGGTGACCAGATGCGAGCCAGTTTGGCTGCGATGAGGCCTATCGTGCCATCGCCAATAACAAGAATCTTTGCTCCTGCCAAAGGGTTGGCTTTCATTAATCCTGTTGTAACAACTGCGGCAGGTTCCACGAGAGCGCCAGATTCATTTGATGCTTGAGAGGTGAGGACGTGGACAAGGTGTTCTCGCGCAATCACGGCTGAACTTGCTGCCCCGCTACGGGTGAATCCGTATTCATCATATATTTCGCATCTATTGGTATGGCCACCTAGGCATTCACGACATTTTTCACAGGGAATGATTCCTTGTACAACCACGCGGTCTCCGACGCTTATCCGGGTCACGTCGGCGCCACATTGGGTTACAACACCACTCCATTCATGCCCAATGGTGATTGGATAATTTACGTAAGCGGGATCGATTGTTCCGTGGACGATTTCCAAATCGGTCGCGCAGATTCCGACAGCAACGGGGCGTATGAGTACCTCACCAGTGTCGGGGGTTGGATCTAACTCCTCGACGAGTTCTAATTTTCCGTCACCATGAGTTTTTAATGCGTACATCATTGACCTCGAACTTTCACTTTTCCGCCAAGTTTCTGGGTAATCGATTCGGCATGTTTGAGAATCTTGATACCAATTTTCTCAATCTTTTCGGGGGAGAGTTCTGATTTTAGGCCTGTTGCACTTATGCCTCCAGCGCAGTTTCCAAAATGATCATAAAAAGCTGCACCAACACAGACAACACCTTGGGCATCTTCTTCATCGTCGATGCCGTAGCCGCGCTTTCGAATTTGTCGTATGTCAGCCATCAATTTTGGGAGGGAGGTAATGGTTTTAGGGGTGCGCGCAGCTAAGCCACATTCTTCGGCGATTTCACGAATTCGTTCATCAGGCAATTCTGCAAGGATTGCTTTTCCTACAGAACTCACGTGCGGATACTCGCGTACGCCAAGTGGAGTGAAGAATCGCACGACACCCGGCCCATCAACACGATCGACGAATACGGGATAGCCATCGTCATTGCGCGCGATACGAACGGTTAACCCCGTCTTTTTATTTAAGTCATTCATTGTCGAGCGAGATACGCTGGCGATTGGATCACGTGCACTGGCTAAATCTCCAAGACGAATCAGAGCCATTCCGGGCAAATATCGTGGACCTGGTTCGCTCATTCGTAAATATCCATGCTCAATAAGGGTGCGAAGAGTTGCAAGGGTGGCGCTTTTGGAACTCTTCATTTCGCGTGCAATTTCTGTAAGGGTCAGACCTTCACTGGGTCCTGTCATGACATGATCGACAAGATTTAGCGCTCTTGTTACGCTGCCAACATTGGAGGGATTCTTCTTTTCAGGCATCTGCTTTCCCTCCCGTCTATCGTTGACATTCTCAGGTGCTACCCGAATACTAGTATCGCCGAACGGTGTTCGGCAATACCGAACGGAAATATCTATGTTGGCAGATGCATTGTTGGGTGGTTTTCCTTCTGAACTAATTCCTGCCCCAAGCTCGTTGCGATTTCCTGATGGCGCGGATTTTAGAATCGAAATCCCATCCGTAGAAGGACCAAAAGTTCTTGCAGCAGTTCTTGATGAGGCGAAAAAACGCGGCGTAGTGGTCAATCGCGTATCTCAAGGTAGCGGTGCAATGTTGCACACAGAATCTGAATTGCGCGAGATGTCACAGATCGCTGCAGACGCAGGACTCGAAATCTCTCTTTTTATAGGACCACGTGAAGAATGGGGCGTTGGCGCTATGTCGCGCGGACCTGAAGGCGCGGCGCTTAACGGATCCGTGCGGGGAATGCGCCAGTTGCGTTATGCGGTGGAGGATTCACTTCGCGCAATCGAATGCGGAATCCGCGGCCTGCTCATTGCCGACCTTGGTCTACTGCAGGTTTTGTCCGAAGCGCGCACAAACAATCAGATCCCCAAGGATGTTGTATTCAAAGTCTCTGTAATGAAAGCACCTTCGAATCCAGCAACGGTAAAGGTATTGGCCGCACTTGGTGGTGACACAATCAATCTACCGACCGATTTAACTTTGAATGAACTTGCTGAAATGCGGGCAGCCTCCACATTGCCTATTGATTTATACGTTGAAGCACCTGACAGTCTGGGTGGCGTGGTTCGAGGTAATGAAGTTGCAGACCTTATTGCCGTTTCATCTCCTCTCTATGTGAAATTTGGACTCCGAAATTCACGCGGACTTTACCCATCAGGAATGCATCTTGATGCGGACGCGGCGATGATCGCGCGTGAAAAAGTTAGGCGTGCTCAAATTTCTCTTGAGTGGCTTCACCGCAGTGGAAAAAATCTCGTTCAATCGCAACCTGGCGCACAAGGACTTGGAGTCCCAAAACCGTGAAAGATACCGATGTCATCTAAACGTATTCTGCGAAGCAGCGAATGGTTTGCAGGAAATGATGAGGTTGCGCTTTCTCATCGAGTTGTTTTGGCGTCGGTTGGTTTTCAGCTGGAACCCGATAACGAGCGTCCCATAATAGGAATTGCAGATTCCTCTAGCGACCTCAATCCTTGCAATCTACCTTTACGTGATTACATTGATGACATCAAGGCGGGAATTCTTGAGGCCGGCGGAATTCCCATGGTCTTTCCTGTTATGTCTATGGGTGAAGATTTAATGAAGCCTTCGGCAATGCTCTATCGAAATTTGCTCTCCATGGAAGTTGAGGAATACCTTCGCTCATATCCATTAGATGGCGTGGTTTTGCTTGCTAACTGCGATAAAAGTGTTCCTGGAGCTCTCATGGGCGCAGCAAGTTCCAATCTTCCGACGATTATGTTCACAGCCGGTGCAAGACCTGCACCTATGTACAAAGGCAAAAGAATTGGAACGGGCACCGATCTTTGGCGGATGTGGGCGGATTTTAGAGCAGGGAATATTACGCAAGAGGAATGGCGCGAGTTTGAAGGTTGCCTCAACTGCGGCTTAGGTTCGTGCAACACAATGGGTACGGCATCGTCGGTGGCAATGATGGTTGAAGCACTTGGCATGTCATTGCCCGGCACATCCACAATTCCCGCTGGTGATCCTGATCGCAAAACAGCAGCATTCAACTCTGGCCTAGAAATTGTGAAAATGGTGAACGATCAGATATTGCCCTCTGATGTCATGACACCCAAAGCGTTTCGTAACGCCGTGCGAGTACTGCATGCCTGCGGTGGTTCGACAAACGCAATCATTCACTTGTTAGCAATTTCTGGACGCATCGGCGGAGAATTAACTCTTGATGACATTGGGTTACTGGGTGAAAATATTCCAGTCCTTGCCGATGTTGAACCCTCTGGCAGCGGACTCATACAAGATTTTCATCGCTCTGGTGGATTTCCCGCCCTAGCTTATGAAATGCGTGAGCTTCTTGAACTAGATGCAAAGGTCCTTACCGGCAAAACTTTGGCTGACTATATTTCGCCAAAGAAAGCCGTTGGTAGCGCCATTCGGGATATTGGAAATCCGCTCCAAGATACGGGCGCGTTTAAAGTGGTCTCAGGAAGCCTTGCTCTCAAAGGCGCGGTTATTAAAGTTTCGGCAGCCTCACCAGCATTAATGAAACATGTCGGTCCAGCAATTGTCTTTACTGGATATAAAGATATGCGTGAGCGAATTGATGATCCCGATCTTCCCGTTACAAAAGATAGCGTTCTGGTACTTTCGGGCTGCGGTGCAGTTGGAGTTCCTGGTATGCCCGAGTGGGGAATGATTCCTATTCCAAAGAAACTTGCCGCTGAAGGAATCCTTGACATGGTTCGCGTGACGGATTCCCGCATGAGCGGTACTTCATTTGGAACATGCGTCTTGCACGTTTCACCAGAGGGTGCCATCGGGGGAGTCATTGACATGGTTCGCGATGGAGACCTAATCGAGCTGGATGTTGCTAATGGCACTCTGAATTTACTTATTCCTGATGATGTTTTACGAGCAAGAAAAGAGGCCTGGCGCCCTGCTCCGAGGGAGCATTTACGTGGATGGCCCGCCTTGTACCAATCGCACGTCCTTCAACCCGATGAAGGATGTGACTTTGATTTCCTACGCGCTGCAACGATTGAGTTGCGTAGGTTTGTTCCACCGGTTGTTGGTCGATCCTGACCCTCGGGCGAATCAAAGAACTAAACCAGTCACCTACAGGAGGACTCATGAAGAAGAAGTTCATCGTTGCAAGCGTATTAGCGGTTGCCCTTGCACTTGCGGGCTGCAGCAGTACGTCAAGTAAGACTTCCTCAAGTTCAGATGCAGTATCGACCGCCCCAGTCACGCTAACTGTCTGGCACAACTTGGGAGATACTCAAAACGGCGTGGCCCTAAAGGCCCTGACAGCGGCTTACACGGCGCTTCACCCAAATGTCACTTTTAATATGGTCAGTCAACCCGCTGACAACTACTTCGCGCTGCTTCAAGCTGCAGCCGTCTCAAAGACAGGCCCTGACCTAGCTCTCATGTGGTGTTGCCTCTTTATTCACAAGAGTTATTTGGCAAATCTCAAAGGCTTAGTCCCTGATGCAGCACTTGCCCGCATGGGTGGAATGCAATGGACCGCAGAGAATTTTGACCTTACAAACGGCCCTAACATTATGCTCACCGATCGTCAGTTCTATATGGGTTACTACAATAAAACTGCCTTTGCTAAGGCTGGCGTAACTTCTGTTCCAAAAACGTGGGATGAACTTTATGCCGCTTGCGGTAAATTGAAATCATCGGGATTCACGCCAATGGTCTACGGAAATGGTGGTCAAAGTCTGGGCGCCCTCTACTACCCTTGGTATGACGCCAGTTACATCACGATTGGTCAAGCCTCCGCAACTGGATTTAAAGATCTCTACAGCGGAAAAAATCAGTGGGATTCTGCTGCAAATGTAGCTGCGTATACAAAATATGCTGCGTTGAAAACTAAGGGTTGCACCAACTCAGACGTCCTCACTAAGACCAATAACTTGGATGACTTTCTTAACGGAAAAGCTGCGATGATTATTGATGGTACGTGGGATACACAGAAGTTCACTGATAAATTCGGAGATCAGGTCGGCGCATTTGCACCTCCTTTCTCTGATGCCCCAATCAAGGGTGTTGTGGAAATGGCCGGTCAAGGCATCTCCATCATGAAGTACTCAAAAAACATTACAGCTGCGGCTGGTTTTGTAACTTTCATGACAACAGATCAGGCAAGTGCAATCTTTGATAAGGCAGGTCTGATTCCGAACGTCTTGGGATCAACTACCTCAAACCCTGTTAACAAAGAAATGCTCGCATTCACTGAAACTGGTGGATACACCGCTTATCCAATGCTTGATAACGTCATCCAAGGCGATGTCGTAGATGCTGGAAATAAGATCCTTCCTTCCGTTTTGGCTGGAAAGATTGCCCCAGCGGCAGCGCTTAAGCAACTAAGGCAGGTATGGGAACAGTTAGCGGCTGATGCTAAAACGGAAACTTATAAGCTTCCGAACTAACTAGTTACCGATATACCGGAGTAAAAGCGACGGGACTACGGAGAGTGCAATATTTTTACCGCTCTCCGTAGTCTGCGTTTACCTATGAGATCAAGATTGAGGGCGACAAAATGAGAACAGCGGTTTTACATAGGCAACGCGCTCGGACTGGAATTCTCTTTTCAGCCCCTGCGTTTTTGCTTGTCGCCGCATTCTTGGGTTTGCCTATCTATCAAGCTATCTATTACTCCATGACCAAATGGGATGGAATCGTTGCCACATGGATCGGACCCAATACATATTTTCGTGAATTCAAGAGCCCCATTTTTTGGAGAGTGCTAGAAAATAACGCATTGCTCCTTTTGGCTGTTCCCGTTGCGATCGTCATTCCTATGGGAGTCGCATATATGCTCAATGAAAAGGTAGCGGGATGGAAGATTTTTCGAACGATTTACTTCCTCCCTACAGCTATTTCTTGGGTAGTCATCGGAATGGTCTCGCTGCGTTTCTTTGCCCAAGAAGGACTTCTCAATGATTTGCTGAAAGGCTTTGGTCTCGGGTTTATACATACAGATTTGCTCTCATCAGAACATGGGGCGCTGATAGCGGTTGGCGTAACTTTTATCTGGTCCATGGTCGGCACTAACAGCATCATCTTTCTCACGGGCATGGCGACACTTGATTTGTCGCTCTATGAAGCTGCACGCATGGACGGAGCTAATTCTTTTAGAATTTTCTGGAGCATCACTCTTCCGCAACTGAAGCGCTTTATTCAATTCTCTTTTATTATCACAGTCATTAGTGCATTCACTGCGCTCTTCAGTTTGATATTTATTATGACTGGTGGCGGTCCCGGTTTTGGAACTACCACGTTGGAATTCTTCGTCTATCAAAGCGCATTCGCCCGCGGTGATTTTGGAGCGGGCGCGATGCTTGGTGTGATTCTCTTCTTTATTATGGCTGTGCTGGGATCTGCTCAGCTAATACTCATCCGGAATAAGGAATAGACGATGAAAATCAAGAACGCCGTCACATTCTTTCTTATGAGTATCTTGGCAATCGTCATGCTCTACCCATTTGGATTTATGATTAACACCTCTTTTAAGTCGAAAGCACAATTCTTAGGCGAGCCAGGACATTCTCTTACGTCATGGAAAAAGATTTTCACAGTTATGCCCGTTGGCCGTCAGTTACTCAATTCCACGCTTGTCTGCGTTGGGGCTATCGCAATCATTTTGGTAGTGAGCGCTCTGGCTGGGTTTGCTTTTGCAAAGTTAACATTTAGATTCGCCCCAATCGTCCTTTTGGGCATTGTCGGCGCGATGCTCATTCCGCTGCAGTCGATTATTATTCCAGCGTATATCAATGCCAATAACTGGCATTTATTAAGCGGTTATTGGGCGGCGATCTTGGTCTATGCGGCCTTGGGCACGCCTTTTGCAACGTTCCTCATGACGTCTTATTTTCGGGGCATCCCCGATGATTTGGTTGAGGCCTCAATCGTTGACGGCTTGAGTTATAGCGGAGTCTTTCGGCGCATAGCCCTACCGTTAGCCGTACCCGCGCTTATCACCATCGTTGTTTTACAGTTTATTCAAATTTGGGATGACTTATTAGTCGGACTTCTCTTTTTACAAGATCAGAATTATCGAACGATCACCGTTGGCTTGGGAGCACTTGCCTCAGGGCGCACCACCGATATAACCGTACTCATGGCAGGTTCAATAATTAGCGCTATTCCTGCGATAATTGTTTATCTGATTTTCCAGAAGCAGTTAGTCAATGGCCTTACTGCAGGAATTGGAAAGTAATTGCCCATGTCTAGTCAAGCAGGAAATTCTGATACAAGACTCCTAGAAATTGTTGGCGATGAAATCTCTCTGATTGTTGATTTAGAGCAAGGATCAAGAATTTCTTCATTGACATGGCGCGGGCTTGAATTCGTAGTGCAGCCGCGACCCAGTTTGATGGATTGGGGCTGGTATGCGATGGTCCCTTGGGCTGGGCGCATAAAGAATGGATTGATCAAAGATTCATCTGGCCGCGAGTTCACTCTCCCGGCCGGCTGGGAGCCACCTCACGCCGAGCATGGTTACGGGTTTTATTCTCCATGGATAAAGACCGGCCCCGCATCTTCTCGTCTTGAAATGCCCGATCCGTACTGTCCCGCAGTAGCAGAGCAGCGATTTGAAGTCCAAGGAAATTCATTTCGTTGGACGTTGGAGTATGCGGCTAATGGGTGTGAAATTCCTGCATGGCTGGGCTTTCATCCATGGTTCCTGAGGGAATTGGCTATTGGCGATCCTGCGCACGTGGAATTCGAGGCCGAACGCATGCTCGTTAGAGGGTCAGATGGAATACCCACCGGAGAATATTCATCACCAAAGCCACCTCCATGGGATGACGCATTTACAGACTTTAAAAAATTGCCGTCGATCACATGGCCTGGCGCAGCGAAGGTAGATTTAATTTCGAAATCGCCATGGTGGGTCGTCTATACCGAGGATCAGGCGGGTGTCTGCGTGGAACCTCAAAGTGCACCACCAGATGCGGCCAACCTTGGAATCTCTGGGGATCATCACATCGAACTAGTTCTTAATTTCTCGTAATCTAGATTTTAACCAGACTATGAAAAATAAAGGGGCGCTAAAGTGAAGATAACGAAAATAACCTCAACGGTCATCAATGCGAATATGCGTAACTGGGTAATCTTGAGTGTTTTCACTGACCAACCCGGTCTCGTTGGAATCGGAGAAGCCTCTTTAGAATTTCAGACCATGGGTGTTGTAGGAGCGATTGACGATCTTTCCCCGCTCATCATTGGTCAAGATCCGCGCGATATCGAGAAGTTGTGGCAAATTATCTATCGCCACCCTTTCTTCAAAGGCGGCGTTGTGACCATGAGTGCTCTGAGCGGAATCGATCAAGCGCTTTGGGATATCAGCGCAAAAGATCTTGGCGTACCGCTCTGGAAATTACTTGGCGGGCTGGCGCGCGATCGTGTACGAATGTACGACCACCTTGGCGGGGGAAATTCAGATGCCGTTTATAACTCTGATACCGCGGATTCATTTTCTGAGAAGGTAAAACAAACTGTTGCGGATGGATTTACCGCGGTAAAAATACTAGCCGTTCCGCAGACTGCTCCTTTAGGAGAGAGCGCAAAATTGCGTCATGCCGAGGAACTCATGGGCCGTGCCCGCGATGCAGGCGGTCCTGATCTAGATATCATGATCGATTTTCATGGCCGAACGACTGCTGCGATGGCAATTCAATATGCGAAAGTCTTAGAACCTTTTCACCCATTTTTCCTAGAAGAAGTCGTGCAACCAGATCAACATGAAGCAATGGTTCGAGCCAGGCGCGGGATTAACGTGCCACTTGCGGCGGGGGAGCGATTGCTTACACGTATGGACTTTCTACCGCTTTTGCGAGATGGCCTGATTGATGTAGCTCAACCTGATGTTTGCCATGCTGGAGGTATCACTGAGCTTCGCAAAATTTCTGTCCTCTGTGATACCTATGGCGTAATGATGGCGCCACATAATCCATTAGGACCCGTTGCCACCATGGTTAACATCCACCTTGCACTTTCAACACCTAACTTCTTAATTCAAGAAGTTATGCGCGCTGATGTCCCTTGGCGCCAGGACGTCTTTACGACCGCTCCTGAATTTAAAGATGGCTATATCTATCCGCCGCAGACAATTGGTATCGGTATCGAGATTGACGAACTAGAAGCCAGCAATCATCCCTATATTCCAGTCACTGCTACACAATGGTTTCACCATGATGGCTCCGTAGCGGATTGGTGATTTCCATAGCTTCGATGTCACGTGGAGACACTCCGCAACATCCACCGATGATGTGTGCTCCAAGGTCGGTCCATTCTGCAATGAGATCTGGGGAGAAACGGCCATTGGGTTTTCCAATCCACTCCTTCGCCTTTGCATCCCACTCGCGCCCTGCATTGGGGTAGACCACAAAAGGCAAATCATGGCCTGCCGATCGCAACAACGGAGAGATTAATTCTGGAGGCGTGCAGTTAACTCCTACGGCAAGTGCATGATCGCGTTCTGCAACGATGTGGGCAGCCTCTTGAAATGGCTGACCAGCGCTAGTTTGCTCACCCTCCTTGCAGGAGTAGGCGACCCAGAATGGGATACGGGATCCAGATTGATCGAGAAGATCCAATAAAACTTCTACTTCCTCGATGTCGGGCATTGTTTCTATCGCCAAGATATCTGGTTGCGTCTCAATCAATATATCCAGCCGTTGCTTATGAAACTCGCGCAATGCCGATCGTGAGACTCCGTAGCGACCGCGATATTCAGAACCATCGGCAAGGCTGGCCCCATATGGACCAACACTTGCGGCAACCTGAACGTCATGATCGCCAGCCGCGCTACGTGCAAGTTCGGTAGAAAGATTTAGAGCTGAAATCACATCAGATTTACTCCACCCACGGGCGCTACAACCTGAAAAGGAAAGTTGATACGCGGAGGTGATTATTATCTGCGCACCTGCATGTACAAAGTCGCGGTGAGCTTTTTCGATCTCCCTG
>CAIYBL010000075.1 GCA_903924485.1 uncultured Actinomycetes bacterium | reverse complement strand
GCTCAATACTTGTGCGTTGATAGGAAGCTATCCCCAGTTTGCTGGGTGTGGCCCCAAACTTTGGAAATTTGGCTCACAAATAGGAATATTAGGCGGTTGGGGTGGTGTGGACATGCATGCGATGCATGGCTCACCAATTCACGGCAGCGGCCTTAGAACATTGGCTAAAAGTTCGAAGAGTGGGGTCCTGGGCTTCTCTTTGTTGCCTTGAGTCGCATTTGTCCTCCCTTCTTTGGTCGGCGCCTTAGCACCCACCAGATCTGGAAAGTCCTGGGAAGGCGAGCAGTGGAGTCAGGCGTAGGACCTCTGACTCCGCACGATATGCGGCGCTAATTGGTTAGCACTCTGCTCGATCAAGGAATGGACCTGGCATTAGTTTCACGCATTGTTGGGCATTCAAATCCGGCGACGACGGCTAAGTACGATCGGCGACTGGATGAGCGGTGTCGAGATGCTGTTGCACGACTTCCTCTCCCATCGTCCATTCGGGGAGTCCGTAACGCCACTTAACCCGAGGGCGAGAGTTCCAGAGCTGATCCTTTCGCTGAGCCGGGTAGGGTCTAATAGGGGATGTACGCCTAACCACCTGTCGCATCTTGGCAACAAATCTGCTGAATGACTTTCTCCGGAGCCTCGCATTTAAATAGAGGTTCCGTGGAAAGTTGTAGTTGGGGTAGGCGTCGAGTCATCGAAAAAGGAGTAGTACTTTGAGTAATAATCTCGATCAAAAATACGACCAGTGTTTACCCAGGTCTTTAGATTCTTAATGGTTAAAGCGGTTGATGTTTCTTGGGTGCGGGCGAAAGCACTTTTTGTGGCGGAGAAGCATTGGTGGTGTCCAATAGCGATGTCGTAAACTCGTTGGTCTGATTGGTATAGGTCAATTAAAGAATTGATAACTTGATTGTAATTTCCTGAATCAGTTGGACTAGAAACATGGAGTCGCCAATTCGTTCCATAAGATTCCCACAAAACTGTTCCAATCTGTTCTTCAGCTCTAATATCATTTTCGACTGAGCTACAAATATCCGAACCTCGTAGTAGTGATGCGGGACCTATCCGGAACAGAAAAGAACATAGGGCGAGTACTGCAACCAGCCCAATGGCTCCACCGACCTTTTTGACCCGGTTACTCATCATAGTTTTCATTAGATTCTCGCAAGATCGGCAGAGATGAAGTCGAATTCATTGCTTCGAAAATCCAACTCCAATGGTTGGAGTGATGGATGTGCACCGTTCATTTCGTCACTTCTCGCGTGAATGTTAGCGTCCCGATAAACTGCCACAGCTTCTTCGTATTGAGCACGAAGTAGGATCTTTTTACTCTCAAGAACTTCAATCTCGCGATCCATGAGCTTTGAGGTATCAATATCATTTTCATCAAGTGAGGCACCAGATTGGGATTTAGCGGCATCACGTCGAGTTTGCATCCGGCGAAGCATCCAAACTTTGCGCTTAGCTTTATGCAGAGCACTCTCAATTTCTGAGTAATGCATAAATGAAATCGCGATTCCGACAAGCACGAAAGTTAGTTGCAAAACATCGTAGAAAGCAGATAGATAGAAGAGCTTTCCGCTTGCGCTCAACCCCGTAATATTTCCGGATGTGAGGAGTGAATTTCTTCCTCGAATATTAGACATAAAGAGGATTAGGACAGTTGCGAAGATGGCTACGAATGAGAAGAACATAGTGAACAG
>CAIYBL010000074.1 GCA_903924485.1 uncultured Actinomycetes bacterium | reverse complement strand
CCAATGACGGTGCTGTATGAATTATGTCCACCCAAAGCCAATGCAACGATTGCTGGCGTGATCAAGAGACCAACCAAGTTCATTACCTTGATCAATGGGTTAATTGCAGGACCTGCTGTGTCCTTGAATGGATCTCCAACAGTGTCACCAATGATTGTTGCAGAGTGAGCATCAGAGCCCTTGCCACCGTAGTGACCATCTTCAACCATCTTCTTTGCGTTATCCCAAGCGCCGCCTGAGTTAGCAAGGAAGACTGCCATCAGTGTTCCAGTTCCGATTGCACCAGCAAGGTATGCACCGAGTGCGCCAACGCCAAGACCGAAGCCAACAGCGATTGGTGCCATAACGGCAAGCAGACCTGGTGTTGCAAGTTCACGGAGTGAGTCGCGTGTGCAAATATCTACAACGCGGCCGTACTCTGGCTTTTCTGTGTAATCCATGATTCCTGGGTGCTCAATGAATTGCTTGCGAACTTCAACAACAACTGCGCCAGCAGCGCGTGATACTGCGTTGATTGCAAGACCAGAGAACAAGAAGACAACCGCTGCGCCGATGATCAAACCAACGAGGTTACGTGGGTTAGCAACATCGAGAACGCCTTGGTACTGGGATGCGAGATCGCCAGCTTTTTGTCCCGCATCTTCAACGGCCTTCTTGATTGCATCTGTAAACGCTCCAAAGAGCGCAGTCGCTGCAAGAACGGCTGTTGCGATTGCAATTCCCTTAGTGATTGCCTTTGTTGTGTTTCCGACTGCATCGAGGGATGAAAGGATCTTTGCGCCTTCTCCTTCAACATCGCCTGACATTTCGGCAATACCTTGAGCGTTATCTGAAATCGGTCCGAATGTGTCCATCGCGACAATGACGCCTACGGTGGTCAGCAAACCAGTGCCAGCCAATGAGATGGCAAGGAGTGAAAGCACAATGTTTCCGCCACCTAGTAAGAAGGCGCCAAATACTGCTGATGCGATCAAGACTGCAGAGTAGACAGCAGACTCAAATCCGATCGAAATACCGGACAAGAGAACTGTTGCTGCGCCTGTTTGTGATGATGCTGCAACGTCATTAACTGGGCGCTTACCAACAGCGGTGAAGAAACCAGTAAGGACTTGAATAGCAGCTGCAAGAACGATTCCGATGAGTACTGCGCCAAAGGCGAGTATTCGTGGGTTTGTATTTCCTGCTGCAGCTACTGTCTCACTCGTTAATCCAGTGAGAAGCTTGAAGCTTCCCGGAAGGTAAACGAATGTTGCTAGACCAGTAAGGACTGCGCTGATAACAGCTGACATAAAGAATGAACGGTTGATCGATGTCATGGCACTTGCATCGGTCTTGCGCATACGCGTCAAGAAGATTCCGATGACTGCTGTGACTGTTCCGATTGCAGGAACGATCAATGGGAAGATCAAACCTGAATCACCGAAGCCGGCTTTTCCAAGGATGAGCGCTGCAACAAGTGTGACCGCGTAAGACTCGAATAAGTCTGCAGCCATACCTGCACAGTCGCCGACGTTATCGCCGACGTTATCTGCAATGGTTGCTGCGTTACGGGGGTCATCTTCAGGAATACCTTTTTCAACTTTACCGACCAAGTCGGCTCCGACATCTGCAGCCTTTGTGAAGATACCTCCACCAACGCGCATAAACATCGCGAGCATCGCCGCGCCGAATCCAAAGCCTTCAAGAACAGATGGCGCATTTTCGCGGTAGATGATCACAACAAGTGATGCACCAATAAGTCCCAGACCAACCGTGGTCATACCAACAACGCCGCCGGTACGGAATGCAATTTGCACTGCCTTCTCGGACGAGTTCTGGCGAGCAGCTTCTGCAACACGCACGTTTGCACGCACTGCCAGCCACATACCGTTGTATCCAACAAGCGCGCTAAAGCCGGCGCCCAGAAGGAAGAAGAGGGAACGGCCGATACGAATATCAGCCGCACCTGGAAGTGCGAAGAGCAATACGAAAACGATTGCTACAAAGTAAGACAGGGTGCGGAACTGACGCGCAAGATATGCCGCGGCACCTTCCTGCACTGCGCCCGCAATTTCGCGCATCTTTTCGGTACCTTCGTCGGCAGCCAAAACCTGGGCGCGAAGTGCCCACGCAACCGCGAGCGCACCCAACGAGATGGCTAGAACGATGTAGACGATATTGAGGTTATTTCCGGTGACTTGCACGAGAGAGCTGGAAGCTCGCATTTCTCCTCCATTGGAGATCGGGACCCGAAAGGGGCGAAGCAAAGACTTGCGAAGTGTACGCACAGGTGTGGCCTGAAACCCAAATCCTAGGCTTGCTGTACCTATCTATTACGGTTAAATCCATAGAGTGAGAGAGCTGGCGGACTTCATCTTCTCAGGTTCGGCGGGTAGGGTCTGGGACTTATGAATCTCTTGGACGCAAAATCGATCATTGCCGATCTCGGCCTAGCTGGGGTTCTTGGAATCCTTTTCACTGAAACTGGACTTTTGGTTGGGCTCGTCTTTCCCGGCGATTCCCTCCTTTTCATCGCAGGCGTTGCGGCATCAGGTACAGCAGCCACCTTGCTTGGAGGCGTTCACCTATCTGTTGTGGGGCTTTTCCTTGGAGCCCCCGTGGCCACCATCCTTGGCTCTCAGCTTGGTTACTTCATTGGCCACAAATTTGGACGTCCGCTCTTTAACCGCCCCGAGGGTCGCTATTTCAATCAACAGCGAGTGCAATCAACTGAGAAGTGGTTGAAGAAATATGGTCCAGGTAAAGCAATAATTTTGGCGAGATACATCCCATTTGTTCGCACCCTTATCAACCCGCTTGCTGGAATCGCACGTGTACCCACGACGAAGTTCTTTATCTATAACGTCGTTGGCGGAATCCTCTGGAGCGATGGAGTTATTTTAATCGGGTACATACTCGGTGAAAAACTAAAAGGCTCAGTGGATAAGTACTTACTTCCTATCGTTGCCGTAATTGTTGTCGTGAGTTTGATGCCGTTGGCTCTGGAAATCCTTAAAGAGATACGAACCAAACGCCACTTAAGTTAATCTCGAAATGCAGGTTGATCTACGAGTTCGCCTTCAAGAGGTGAATCCTCTGGCAAGCTTTCATTAAGTAGATCAAACTCTTGATCTGTTAGCGTGATTGAGGCTCCTTGCAAATTATCCATGAGCGAGGAAATCTTTGTAGTTCCCGGAATAGGAATTACGGTTTTTGAATTTCGAAGGTGCCATGCAATTGTTATAGCAAAAGGTGAAACGTTATGAGCCTTACCAACTTCAACAAAGGTGTTAAATCCTGAACCATTGAGGTTTGCAGCGAAGTCTGAACCACCCAATGGCGACCACGGTAAATAGGCAATTCCAAATTCTTCACAT
>CAIYBL010000073.1 GCA_903924485.1 uncultured Actinomycetes bacterium | reverse complement strand
TTTTGCTTGAACTCGGCAGGGTAGCGACTGGACATATTCTCTCCTTATTAGAGGTTTGATATGTCTAGGGTTTTTCGCGCAGGCCCATGATTTTAATACATATCAAACTAATTCGGTCTATGGAAATGGCCTCAAGACGCCGAATGCTTCGCTTTTAAAGATATTCAATCAGAGTGGACAGGCAATCAATGCGGCACCTTGCACTAGCTGTGGATCAAACGGCTGGGGATCAGAAACTGCGTTGGATATCGATATGGTCAACGCTATTTGTCCAACATGCACCATAAACCTGTACCTCGCCAATACCGCTTCCTTTCCCGACCTTAGCGCTGCGGTGACTTCTGCTGCTGCAAGTCCGTCAGTGAGCGCTATCAGCAATAGCTATGGTGGCGGTGGAAATACTTCAGGAAATAGTTACCCGGCGTACAACAACGCCGCCGGGAGCAACGGTGGTATCGCTGTCACTGCATCTTCAGGAGATAGCGGATACGGGTTGTCAGACCCGGCCGACTACAGCAATGTCATCGGTGTTGGCGGGACGACTCTTGCTTCTGCAACTTCCGGAGTAGGCCAAACCATCTGGACTGGTGCTGGAAGTGGTTGTTCAACTAACAACGCTAAGTCCTACCAAACGAGTGTCACCAATTGTTCAGGCAAGGCCGTTAGTGATGTATCTGCGGTTGCAAATCCAAGTACTGGCGTTGCAGTTTCATTCAATGGCAATTGGTATCAGTTTGGTGGAACTAGCGTCGCATCTCCGATCATTGCCACTTACATGGCGCTAACTAGCCAAACATGGCGGGCTCAAACCGCTTCTTCTGTTGCAGCTAAAGCTGCAACGTGGCTCTGGAGCCTAAGCTCAGCCTCCTTTATTGATCCAAAAGATGGGGGCAGCAATGGCCGATGCACAACTTCAATATGGTGGTGTCATACAGTTACTGGATGGGATGGGCCAACCGGTTTGGGAACACCAATGCCAGGATCCGTGTTCTAACTATTATCTATTTAGGAGTATTAATATTTAATATTCTTACTTGAGAGAAGAAAAAATGGCTATCAAAAAACTGGTTTCATCTCTCATAATATTGGGAGCAATCACGACAGTCCCTACTTCTGCTCTGGCCTCGACGCCACAGATCAGTCTTCGGGTATCTATAACTTTGGATTCTGGCATGCCAGCAACGGTCTCAACAATTACCTGCAATCCAAATTCCAAGACAGTGTCCAATATCAATGCAATTTGCCACACATTAAAAGCCCAAGGGATTGATGTATTGAAGCCCACCCCAAAAGATGTTGTATGTTCCATGATTTATTCTGGGTCTCAGACCGCGACAATCAGTGGAAAGTGGAATGGGAAGAAGGTACATGCGTCTTTTAGTAGAAGAAATAGTTGTGAGACTCAAAGGTGGAGGCAGCTGGCATCTATTCTCGGAAATTACTGATGCTTTATCTCAAAAAGTTTCGATCCCGACGGGGCCCACTTTCAAACCTGGAGTATGGGTATAACAATCTCGTTGTAATGAAAGAGTCCCGGTTTAAATGGTGGGTCAAATCGGCAGATTCTCGTTTCCGGTGATAACTCAATATTTCGTTCTTTCGCT
>CAIYBL010000072.1 GCA_903924485.1 uncultured Actinomycetes bacterium | reverse complement strand
CCATGTAAATAGAGCCATCGTCATTGAGTGTATTCATGAGCACCTTAGGTGGCATCACCTTTGCGGTAGCCAACTTCTTCGATGGCAACTTGAATTGAGCCCAGCCAACTTCAGCAAATGCCGGCGCCCAAGCCGTCTCTGATTTCTTAACAACATTGAAGCTAATGAAACGTTCGCCCAGTTCTGGCGCGCTCTTCAGGAATTTAGATGAAACTTTCACAGAAGCTGTCGCCTGCGGAGCAATAACGGGAAGTTTTACCCGGCCATAGTCCAGAACTTCGCCATCTACCGAGATGTTCCAAGCGATCTCATAATCCTTGGAATCTACGAAGAAGTTCTTGTTCTTAACTTTAAACGTTCCGGCAACTGCGCTTATTGAAGTGATCAAGAATGGCGCAGCGATAGTTTTGAATTCGAGCATGGCTGGTTTTGGAGTGCGGTCTGGAAAGACCATGCCATCGCAACAGAAGTTTCCATCGTGGCGCTCTTCGCCAAAGTCTCCACCGTATGCCGAGCGCTTACTTCCATCCGGAAGTGTCTGCTCGATTCCGTGATCCCAGAACTCCCAAATAAATCCACCTTGCAAGCCCGGAAGGGTGTGAATCGCCTGCCAATATTCGGCAAGCGTTCCATTGGAATTACCCATGGCATGCGAATACTCGCACATGATCAATGGACGAGTCCCAAGGTTCGACTTGGCGTAAGAGATGATTGCATCGATCGATGGATACATCGGACAGACCACATCGGTAAGTGCAAGATTCGCTGTCCAATATGGACGGATGGCGCCCTCGTAATGCAATGGACGAGAAGGATCAAATTTACGAACATATGCGGCGGCGGCTTCATGGTTAGACCCAGCACCCGACTCATTGCCGAGCGACCACATCACGACGGATGGATGGTGGATATCTCGTTGCACCATGCGAGCGACTCGATCCACCCATGGCGTCAAATATCGTTGATCATTGCAGAGAGAATCTTGAAAAGCGTGCGACTTCATGAGGTTGCAGCGTGATCGTAATTTTCGGGCGACAATAGTTCGAGCCATTTCCCATACGCGCTGGATCTGCTGGTCCAAACTTCTCCCCCGTGGCTGTTACTAGATCGGGAATGTAATCAAGGTTTTGAACCGCACCTGTCTTGTTCCTTATATCCATGAGGATATGGCAGATCGCACCGCGGCAGGTCATTGGATTTTGCGGAGTTAATACGGTCAGCTTAAAGATTGGACTGGAACCGTTATCTGCATTTGCGTGCTGATAATTGAAGGCCAGTTTAATCCCGCTCACCGCGAGCAAGAGAACGAAAATACCTATAATCGAGTTTCTAATTAAGTGACGTTGAATTGCAAATTTCAATTTGCTAGAAAAACGCCGGTCTTCAAGCTTTAATCCCGGCGCAAGAGTGTCATCAATAACTTCACCGCACTTCTTGCAATAGTAAGCATCGCGAGCGACTTTGGCGCCACACTTTGCACACAACATATGCGGGAGCTTTGATTTAAACATAGTTGGATTATTGTAGAGCACTGAAAAAAAGTCAGATTCTCAACTTGTCGATCTGGGAAGGGTTATCACTACTTTCAATCCCCCAAGTTCGCTCCGCGAATACTCCACGCTGCCGTGATAGCGCTCGGCAACGCCATCGATAATACTCAAGCCGAGTCCCGTTCCGCCGCCCTCCCTTGATCGCTGCGCAGAGAATCGTTTGAAAGCTCGGGAATTGTCCGGGTACTCACCAAACCCCGGTCCACCATCTTCTATGGTGATGACTACCTGCTTTTGGTCTTGAGCGAGGGATGCCGAAATCGGAGCATCGGCTGGGGTATGCCGTCTGATGTTCGAGAATAGATTGCCGATCATTCGATCAATAAGCTTTGAATCGGCCTGAATGATGAACTCAGATTCCAGGTTTGTCACGATTTTGCGCTCAGGTTGTAGGGCTTGAAGGACTTCAATGTGATCCCTGAGAATGCCGCGCACTGCTACGTCTTGTACCGTAACACTTTCGCTCTCCCCTACCTCGGCTATAAAGAGAAGATCTTTGATAATCGACTCCATATGAAGAATCTCCTTGGCGCTCTTATCGAGGTAGCCCACCTGTCTCTTCTGATCAGAGGTAGACCTAGCTAAATCTACATAGCCCTTAATAACCGTCAAAGGAGTCCGAAGTTCGTGCGAAGCATCTCCCAAAAATTTTTGCATAGCCAAATGTTGTTGCGCCATCAATTGACTTACTTGATTTATCTTTCCATCGCGGCGGAAAACCAAGAAGGCGATTAATCCAGCCAAAAGATCAACAAAGACAATAAACAAGATGAGGTTGCGCGTGAGTGCCGATACATCTGCATTGATGCTTGCAAGTGAAGCTGCCAAGATCAATTTCTTTCCATCTGGCATGGCGAAGACCCGGATTCTTAAATCCGCTCCGTAATTGACATCGGCATGGCTCGCCTGCAATAAGGTCGAAGCCGATGGAGTTGTGGGGATATCGGGGCCCGAGACCGTTAAAACTGTCACCGTTCCAGTATCGGTTAGATATTCCACAGTAACCGGAATAGAGGAAGTCTGCGCCAAATATTGCGCAACGGTCAAAGGGTCCTCTTTAGTGGCAACGAGAGCTCTTATCTTTGAATTAAGCGACTCGTCCACCAAATTAATCTGACTCGATTGATACTTGGTTATTGCGAAGTATCCGATAGCCGTGGAAGAGATAGTCAGAAAGAGAAAGATTGCGAGAGTGACTCGAAAAACCAGCTTCACGATCTCTCTACGATCTGGAAACCAACTCCGCGCACGGTCTTAATTCCTTCAAACCCGTTGCGATGTAACTTCCTGCGCAGATAAGAGATATAGGTTTCCACAACTGTTGAGTTATTTTCGAAATCAATCCCCCATACCGCATTTAATACTGCATCTTTTCGCACTACTTTGTTTTTGCGTTCAATCAAGAAATGTAAAAGGTTGTACTCAGTGGGCGAGAGTTCAATGATCTCATCTTCAAGTTTCACCATATGTTGATCAGTATCAATCGAGATCGGCCCACAGCGCAAAATGTTATTCTCCTGCGTACCTTGGGTACGCCGTAATATTGCTTCGACTCGTAGCGCCAACTCTTCAATGCTAAATGGCTTTGTCACGTAATCATCTGCGCCAATCCGAAACCCTTGATGGATATCGTCCTTCTCGCGCCGCGCACTCAATAGTAAAGCGGGGGTCATGTCCCCTGCGCTTCTTACCTTCTCGAGCAGCACCAGGCCATCGATCTTGGGCATATTAATATCCAAAACATAGAGGTCAAATTTCTGCTTTCGGATGTGAGATAGGGCATCTAAGCCATCTACAGCGATGGTGACCTGGTAGCCCTCGAGGCCCAGGACGTCGCCTACGAGCTCGCGCACGCCAGACTCGTCGTCGACCACCAAAATCTCTGCCTTTTTCATATGCACTAAGCCTAACTTGCTCAAATTGACCCGCAATAGGCTGACAAGGTTTTCACATGGTTCTCACAAAGAGTGAGTTGATGATTTAGCCATGGGAACAGAAGCTCCCAGTGTCCACACCGGATACGAAACCCCCGCAAAGGATGAATCATGAAGAAGAACTTCAAGCACCGCATTATCGCCGGAACAATTGGCGCCGCTCTTCTCTTGGCTCCAACTGCAGCGTTCGCTGACACCACCCCTGCCCCAACCACCACAAAGATCTCAGCGGCTGACAAGGCAGCACACAAGGCAGCACTAGCTGCAAACAAAGCGGCTCAGGATGCCTATCGCGTTGCGCTCAAGGCTTGGCAAGATGCTCGTAATGCCAACCAAGCCGCATATAAGGCAGCGATCGCTACGAATCGCGCCGCTCTCGCTGCACACAAGACAGCGGTCAAGGCAATCGATGCCACATTCAATACCGCTGTTAGCGCAGCAAGAGCCGCATTCACCGCTGCGACCGCTGGAACAGTGACAGCCGCAGCACGTCAAGTTGCTCTCAATGCTCGCGTAGCTGCAGTAGCAGCTGCCACAGCAACCCGCGCAACTGCAATCGCTGCACTGCCCACGCTTCCACCAAAGGCAGTTTTACCTACAGTCGCTCCTAAGCCAGTAGCTCCTGTAAAGCCTTAATCAGCTAGAAACCTGCAGGCCCTCCCATCTAACGAGAGTTAGGCGGGAGGGCTCTTTCTATTATGCGCTGTCTACCTGGGTTCGCTACGCTTAACAAGATACTGGTCTACCGATCGAGTAACCCGGAGATCTAGTCATCCCAGCGATATATAGAGGAGCAGCCATGAATAGCGAGAGCAAATGTCCCTACACCGGTAGCAAGCTAGCGAGTGAAGGTACTTTTAATCAAGATTGGTGGCCGAACCAGCTCAACCTTAAAGTACTTCAATACAACTCTCCCCAAGCCGATCCCATGGGTGAAGATTTTAATTACGCAGAAGAGTT
>CAIYBL010000071.1 GCA_903924485.1 uncultured Actinomycetes bacterium | reverse complement strand
ATCCTTCACATACTCATCTGCGCCATCAGTTATTGAATAGCCAAGGTCTTGATGGCACTTCAAGAAAGAATCGGTAAAGGCGCAATGCACCCAGAGTAAAAAACGAGGATCGGCTGCGCGATAATTTGCATGCGCGCCATCTTTCTTGGTGTATTCACCCTTCACGCCAGCATGCATCGCATTGACACGATCGGCTTCTTTGGCGATGGCCTGCGTTGACCCAAATGTGGTGATCGTTAGCCAACGCGTAGTGCCCGCCAACCTACCCAGGGGATCACTTTCATAGCGCGAATGTTGGGCTACTCCGCTGAGTGGCGCAGGGTGGGCAGCTTGCAACAACAGCGCCCGTATTCCGCCCACCAAGGTTGCGGCAGATCCATGGACTTGCCACACGGCGCCATCTTCTTTAAATAGCCCCGCGTCTCCGGTTTCAATGCTCTTCACCCAATCGGGTTTACCATCTTTATGCCCTGATACGGCCTCGCGGAACATATCCGCGAAGTTCCCCGTTAGCCTCTTTGTTAGGTGGAGGTCCTTGAGTTTTGGCACCCGTCAATTCTAGACAATGGAGGCAAATCCTTCAGTGTGAGATTTGGAATCGTGCGAGACCTACCTATTACTTCCTCTTGAGGTCTCTATAGAAGTTTTCATGGTACCGATGAGAAGCAGTTTGAGACTTTCCTCAGAAATTAATCGATAGGCAATCAGCCACTCGATTCGATGCATCATGAACTTCCAAATGAAGATTCCTTCGAGATCCGCACCTTTGGCTTCACCAAGGTGAGGGTTTTCCATTAACTGCTGTAACGCTCGATCAAGCGAAGATTTTTGATTCCTATGGAGTTTCTTTAATTGGCGCGCAAAAGTGGGGGATAGAAGTAGTTCCATTATCCGAACTGATAATGGCCAATGGTGCCCTCTGCATCGCTCTTGAGAATCTCTTTAATGAGAGTGAATGACAGATCAGGATTCGCTTCAGCAATTGCCGCGATCTTGAAATAGAACTCAATTTGCTTAGGAATCGACCGGTGCTCGATGGCCGCAATGCGACTCGCTGCCTTGACGAGTTCGTCTGAGAGTTTTACATTTGTGGCCATAATTCCCGCTCCTTTGAATTCAGCCACTCTACCAGCAAAGGTTCCAAAAGGTAACCTTTTGCTCCTTCCGATATTGCCCATATTTTCCAGCCCTTTCATAGTTTCGATTATTGATCAGTAAGAAATCCGGTCTGGATAGAAGTTATCCAAATCATTTCTCTTTCCCGCCCATCCGCATTCACGACAGTTAATATCTGGTTGTCCTGGCGCCACGAGACATCCGCCTGATGAAAACTTCACGTAATCAAAATTCTCTTCAGGCATGCCATAGACAATGGTCCGTAACGTGCCTCGTTGGGCGCATCCTGGGCATACCAATCGCTTAATCCAAGGTCGGTGTTTTTGAGCCATATAGGTAATCTAGATCAAAGCACTGACAAAGAACTTCCCCGTCAGATGGAAACTGGCGCCAGGATTGCCTACCTTTCGTTCGAAATCTATGTAGCTCATGATTCGTCATCTTGATCCTGATCCACAATCGGAACTTCTTTCGCGGGTT
>CAIYBL010000070.1 GCA_903924485.1 uncultured Actinomycetes bacterium | reverse complement strand
CTTCAGTAATCAAAAGCTCTGAAATCTTTACGCGCTCCATAGTTCCGTCAGTTTTAATCCATGTAACTTGCTGACCCTTCTTGATCACACCTTCACGGACGCGGCATAGTGCTAAGCGGCCAAGAAATGGTGAGGAGTCAAGGTTGGTGACGTGCGCTTGCAATGGTGCACCTTCGTGATACTCAGGTGCAGGAATTGCAGAAAAGATAGTGTCGAACAAAACATCGAGGTTTTCCTCGACAGGCATCCCGCCATCAGCTGGACGAGTCAGCGAAGCGCGACCAGCCTTTGCTGATGCGTACACGACAGGGAATTCGATCTGTTGCTCATTGGCATCGAGATCCAAGAAGAGTTCGTAGGTTTCGTCCACAACTTCAGCAATTCGTGAATCGGGACGGTCTACCTTATTAATAAGCAAAATAACGGGAAGGTTCTTCTCAAGCGCCTTACGCAATACGAAACGTGTTTGTGGAAGTGGGCCTTCAGAGGCATCCACGAGCAAAATAACGCCATCCACCATTTCAAGTCCACGTTCTACTTCGCCACCGAAGTCAGCGTGGCCTGGAGTATCAATGATGTTAACGATGGTGTCTCCGCGCTTTACCGCGGTGTTTTTAGCAAGAATTGTGATGCCCTTTTCGCGCTCAAGGTCCATCGAGTCCATCATGCGCTCTTGGCCTTCACCCTGCTTCTTGTAGGCGGCAAATGCGCCCGATTGCCACAACATGGCATCAACAAGGGTGGTCTTTCCGTGGTCAACGTGGGCAATAATTGCAACGTTACGTAGGTTTTCGCGTTTTTTAACAGGCAATCCCGCTAAATGCGCGGTTGATGGCTTTGACATTGTTCCTCAGATTCACTCGATTGTGCTCATGATCAACATCAATAGAGCGAGGTCAGAATACCATCCAGGCTGCTTATCCCTTAAATCGTCCTGTTTTTAGGCGTAGTTAATGATTGGATTGCAGCGGTAATATACGAAAAACTAACAAGGAGCAGGAAATGACTGAGCCAGTCGCAAATCCAGAACTTGGGGCAAAAGTATTTGCCGCCGATCGTGCCCATGTATTTCATTCATGGTCTGCGCAAGCACAGATCGCTCCGATCCCTGTTGCAGGGGCCGAAGGTTCATATTTCTGGGATTACGACGGTAAAAAGTATTTAGATTTCTCTTGCCAATTAGTTTTCACAAATATCGGTCACCAGCATCCCAAGGTTGTTAAAGCAATCCAAGAGCAAGCTGCAATCCTTGCAACCATTGCGCCACAACACGCAAACGTTGCACGTAATGAAGCTGCCGCTCGCATCGTGGAATTAGCTGGACCAAAGTTCAACAAAGTTTTCTTTACAAATGCCGGCGCGGATGCGGTCGAGAATGCAATTCGTATGACTCGCCTGCATACAGGCAAGCAAAAGATTTTCTCAACATACCGTTCGTATCACGGCAACACTGGTTCAGCGATTAGTTCCACTGGCGATCCACGCCGTTTCCCTAACGAAAATAGCATTGGTCACGTTCACTTCTGGGGCCCATACCTATACCGCTCATCCTTTTGGGCAACCACTGAAGAGCAAGAATGCGCACGCGCTCTGGAGCACTTAGAGCAAACCATTATTTTTGAAGGTCCAAAGACCATCGCAGCAATCCTTATTGAATCCGTGCCAGGTACTGCTGGAATCTTGGTGCCACCAAAGGGTTATCTAGAGGGCGTTCGCGCGTTGTGCGACAAGTACGAAATCCTCTGGATCGCTGATGAAGTTATGGCGGGCTTTGGCCGTACAGGCAAATGGTTCGCATTCAAGCATTCCACAGTCGAGCCAGATCTAATTGTTTTCGCAAAGGGAATTACATCAGGGTATGTCCCACTTGGTGGTGTCATCATCCCTGACTACATCGCTAAAACATTCGACGACCGCGTATTTCCTGGCGGCTTGACTTACTCAGGTCATCCCCTTGCATGTGCAACCGCCGTTGCAACGATTGATGCAATGAAAGAAGAAGGCATGGTCGAACATGCTGCGCATATCGGCGAGACCATTCTTGGACCAGGGCTTCGCGAGTTGGCAAAGAAGCACAAGGTCATCGGGGATGTTCGCGGAGCGGGCGTTTTCTGGGGAATGGACATAGTCACCGATCGCGAATCTCGCGCACCGATGGCACCGTACGGTTCTTCAAGCCCTGCAATGAATGAACTTATTGCAGCGTGCAAAAAGCATGGTTTGATGCCATTTCCAAACTTTAACCGTTTGCATATGACTCCTCCCTGCAATATTTCTGAAGCTGATGCTCGACTTGGTTTAGAGATGTTGGATAAAGCACTTACTGAAATCGGAAAGCACTACACCGGCGCGTAATAGAAGCAACCGACACGGAGGATTGCATGGCGAAGCTGTACGAAAGTATTTCTCAGTCACTCGATGGTGTCCTCCGGGACGGCATGACTCTTGCAGTCGGCGGTTTTGGACTCTCTGGCATTCCTTCAGATCTCATCGAAGCAGTGAGAGATACAGGAGTAAAAGACCTAACCGTTGTCTCCAACAATATGGGAGTAGATGGAAAAGGTCTTGGGCTTTTGCTTGAAAATGGTCAAGTGCGCAAAGTCATTGCATCCTACGTAGGAGAAAACAAACTTTTCGCTGAGCAATTTCTTGCAGGAAACCTTGAGGTTGAATTCAGCCCACAAGGAACCTTAGCCGAGCGCCTTCGGTGTGGAGGCGCAGGCATTCCTGCTTTCTACACAAAAACCGGCGTCGGAACACTTGTTGCAGAAGGAAAGCCTCACGCCGAATTCGATGGTGCAACCTACGTGCAAGAGCGCGGCATCGTGACCGATGTAGCACTGGTGCATGCCTATCTCGCCGACACGGCAGGAAACTTGGTGTATCGATACACCGCGCGCAATTTCAACCCTCTGGTTGCAACCGTCGGACGAGTCACGATTGCCGAAGCTGAACGCATCGTCCCGGCCGGAGAGATCGACCCCAACCATGTAATAACTCCTGGAGTTTTCGTGCACCGCCTAGTGAAGAGCACTGATCGCGAGAAAGATATTGAACAGCGCACCGTACGTCCACGCCCCGTCACTGTGACGAATTAGCGATTCACTGTAGAAACAAAGGATAGAAACAATGGGTTGGACTAGAGATGAGATGGCCGCACTTGCAGCTTCGGAATTGATCGACGGCGATTATGTAAATCTTGGCATCGGGATTCCTACCTTGGTTGCAAATAATTTGCCCGCGGGAGTATCTGTCACCCTTCAAAGTGAAAATGGAATCTTGGGGATGGGTCAATTTCCATTCGAAGGCGAAGAAGACGCTGACCTCATTAACGCAGGAAAGCAAACAGTGACGCTCATAGATGGCGCATCGATCTTTGACTCCTCAGTTTCATTCGGAATGATTCGTGGCGGCCACGTAAAAGTTGCGATTCTCGGAGCCATGGAGGTCTCGGCAACAGGGGATCTCGCTAACTGGACCATTCCAGGCAAAATGGTGAAGGGCATGGGAGGCGCCATGGATCTCGTTGCAGGCACCCCTCGAGTCATAGTTTTAACCGAGCACGTAGCAAAAGATGGCTCTCCAAAAATAGTAAATAAATGTTCACTTCCGCTTACGGGAGTTGGTGTCGTTGATCGAATAATTTCCGACCTTGCCATGTTTGATGTCACCGACAATGGTTTAGTCCTTCGAAAGCGGGCGCCAGGCGTTAGCGTTGAGGAAATTCGCGAAAAGACCCAGCCAGAATTTGTTGTTGACGAATTCTAAAAACAAGTCGCTATCTTTTAAAGATCAGCGCATCTCCTTGGCCACCGCCGCCGCATAGAGCGGCAACTCCGTAACCGCTGCCCTTGGCTTTGAGTTGGTATGCCACATGCAAAGCAAGTCGAGCACCTGACATTCCCAAGGGATGACCCACCGCAATAGCACCGCCATGGATATTCACTTTATCTGCAGAGAGTCCCAGCCCATTAGTTGAAGCGATGCCAACTGCAGCAAATGCTTCGTTGATTTCTACAATGTCCAATTGACCTATTGAGATTCCCTCTTTTTCGACTGCCAGCTTGATTGCATTTGCTGGTTGCTCGTGAAGTGAAGCATCAGGCCCTGCCACCATGCCTTGTGCGCCAATTTCACAGAGCCAATCAAGTCCCAATGCAATCGCCTTTTCCTTGAGCATTACGACAACTGCTGCGCCGCCATCTGAAATTTGTGAAGCAGAACCAGCAGTGATTGTGCCTGTAGGTGAAAATGCAGGTCGCAGTTTTGCAAGCCCTTCAAGTGTTGTATCTGCTCGGACGCCTTCGTCGGCAGAGAAGATAGTGACGTTGCCTTTTCGATCCTTCAGTTCTACGGGGACAATCTCTTCATTGAAAACTCCTGCAGCTTGCGCACTTGCTGCGCGCAGATGAGACTCAAGGGCGAAATTGTCTTGAGCCTCGCGCGTCATTGCATATCGTGAATTATTCTTTTCTGTTGCATCGCCCATGCCCATTTGATCAATACTGCAAAAGAGACCATCAAGGAGCATCGAATCCTTTAAGACACCATCGCCCAATTTGTTGCCCGTGCGCGAATTTAATAGTAAGTGCGGCGAATTTGTCATCGACTCCATTCCACCTGCAACAATTACATCAAATTCACCAAGACGGATAAGTTGATCTGCAAGTGCAATCGCGTTCAAACCCGATAAACACACTTTATTTACCAAGATTGATGGAATACCCATCGGGAGTCCGCCTTTGATACCTGCGTTTCTGGCAGGACCTTGTCCAGCACCTGCTTGCAATACGTGTCCCATAATCAAGTACTGCACTTGATCGGGAGCGATGCCGGCACGACTTACCGCCGCCTTGATTGCGATGCCACCTAAATCTGTTGCGCTTAATCCGCTGAGTGCGCCGCTGAATTTTCCGATGGGAGTTCTAGCACCTGCCACGATCACTGAGGTTCTCATGTGTTAGATATTAGTCTGGGTTATCGAGAATATTGCTTTCCGATTGGTCCTTTTGCTGCGGCGAGAAGGATGTTCTTTGTCACGCCTGTTACAAAAGCTCGAGTAGCAGCAGGTACATCTTTTGTAAGGCCTCGTTCAACCCATTTCATGGTCCCAACTGAAATTGTGCCTGCCCCACTTGGAGAAATGCCGTAAATCATTTCTGAGGTTGTTTCCCGGGGCAGTAATAATCCGCAGGTTACAGCCGATTTAGCAACCACATGTAGGGCTCCGACAAAATGTGAGGGAACTTCTAGGTGATCTACTTCTGGACCAATAATTCCTGCAAACTTTTGGCCTTTGGAAACTTTCAAACCATCAAAAACAAACGATGACGGATCAGCAACGGTAAAGCTACCGGTAGCTGGAAAGCAATTATATTTCTGCCCGGTCAGAATTGATTCATGCTTGTTGAGAGAACGAAAACGAATTGTCGGACTAGTTTTATTTGGATCTTCGGTTGCAGATTTGTAGATGGACATTTGTCGGCCATCGGCGCTAAGGCGCGTTTGCCAATAGGCAATGTTTGCACCAAAGAAGAGAAGGTTTGTTCCTTGAGTTCGTGCAGCTTCAACCGCCGCTAGTTCAGCGCCCGTCCAATACTCATCATGCCCGCCAGAAACATACGCGACAGCGCCGTCGAGCAGATGTGGAATCATCGATACATCAACATCTGTAACATAATCGATATTTAGTCCAAGCTCTTCTGCAGTTTCCAAAAGAGGACGCACATAATTGAGATATTTGCCGCTTCCATATCCCCAGTCAGTGGGGCGGTTGAAGGAAAGCACGCGCGCACGATCTGAGAATCCCGCGGTTCCACGGTACGCACTTGCGCCTTGCCACCTGTCGTAGGCCAAACTTGTCATTGTTGGGATCACAAGAACAACAGTTCCAACTGCACTGGGTTGACGAATAGTTAGGGTCATATATGCCTGATGGCCGACGCTAGTATCGATCTTCACTAAATAGAAACCTGGAATTAAAACTGTTGTTGGAATCTTCAAACTCAAGCGCCAGTGGCTTTCACTCATGTGAGTGATTGGGTCAATTACCTGTGCTGCTTGCTGCACGCATGGGAGCCAACCCGAACTCCAATATGGTTCGGCGCCGACGCCCTCGTAATAGCCCATGCGATATACCGTGAGAGAAAAGGTCCCCTTGGGACAGGTTACAAAGGCGCTAACGCTGTTACCTGATGTGGTCGAAGCCGGTGTTATAAAACCCGCAGTATCAACTTTGAAATTCTCTTTTGCAATTCGCCATTCGATGTTTTGAGCACTGGCTGGTGCACCTAATCCCGTCGCGATCAACGCGAGGCAAAGCAGAAAGGACCAACGTTTCATCATGCCGAGCTAAACGTTAAACCTAAATTCGACAACGTCTCCATCGTGCATGACATATTCCTTTCCTTCCATGCGTACTTTGCCATGCGCTTTTGCCTCGGCCATGGAGCCCGCCGCAACAAGATCATCAAAGGAGACGACTTCGGCTTTAATGAAACCCTTTTGGAAATCGGTGTGAATAACACCCGCAGCCATTGGCGCGGTGTCCCCCACGTGAATCGTCCACGCTCGAGCCTCTTTTGGACCAGCCGTTAAGTAAGTCTGCAACCCCAGAGTCCTAAAGCCAACATGTGCCAGCGTTGCAAGACCAGGTTCAGTAAGGCCAATAGATTCTAAAAGTTCCAGAGCATCTTCATCACTGAGTTCAGCGAGTTCGGCCTCCGTCTTTGCATCCAAGAAAATTGCTTCAGCAGGTGCAACAAGGGCGGCTAGTTTCGTGCGAAGCTCTTGATCATTTAATTCTGCAGCATCAACGTTGAATACGTAGAGAAATGGTTTGGCTGTCATGAGGTGCAACTCTTCAAGGAGCGCGAGATCTACCTTGCTGCTAGAAAGTGGCTTACCTTCATTGAGAATTCGTTCGGCTTCCTTCACTGCATCCACAACATGCTGGCGCTCTTTGTTGACTCGCGCCTCTTTTTCAATTCGAGGAAGCGCCTTCTCAATTGTTTGTAAATCTGCGAGCGCCAATTCTGTGTTGATGATTTCCATATCGCTGGCTGGATCCACACGACCTTCAACGTGAATCACATCGCCATCACCGAAAACTCGGATGACCTGACAGATCGCATCGGTTTCGCGGATATTTGCCAAGAATTTATTGCCAAGCCCTGCACCTTCTGAGGCGCCTTTTACAATTCCAGCAATATCTACGAAAGAAACCACGGCCGGCAAAATTGTCTGGGATCCAAAGATGCCTGCCAGCACAGCCAGGCGAGCATCGGGTACGCCCACGACCCCGACATTGGGCTCGATTGTGGCAAAGGGATAGTTGGCGGCCAGGACGTTGTTCTTGGTCAGGGCATTAAAAAGGGTGGACTTGCCGACGTTGGGCATTCCGACGATTCCAATAGAGAGGCTCACAAGAAGTAGAGCCTACGGGTCTTCGTCAGTGGTTCCTGCCACGATAGGCCCATGACCATTCTTATAGGCGCAATCGCCCTGGCTTTGGGCGCAATTATCGGTTACTTGTTGGCGAAATCACGCACGGCGGGAGTCGCTGCCGAGTTGGCCCTGGCAAAAGGTTCGGTCGCATCGCTGGAAAAGCAGATCGCAACCATGCAAGGAGCGCAGACTGAGACCACCCGATTGGCAACCGAACTTGAAGCGATGAAGAAATCAGTCGAAGTTCTCTCCTCTCAAGCACGTGAAGCTGATCGAAGTCGCATCGCGGCGGAGGAAGGAATTCGCAAGGACTTAACAAATATGGCGCAAGCAAATAAATCTTTGCTGGATGAAACGACAAAAATTGCAGGTGCACTTACTAGTTCGCAAAAGCGCGGAAAATTTGGCGAGGCGCAATTGGAATTGTTGCTTGAGACATCAGGTCTTATCGAAGGCGAACATTTTACTCGACAGAAATCTTTCAAAGCAGATGATGAGAAGACAGGCATTCCCGATATCACGATATCCATGCCAGGTTCCAGCATGCTCTTTATCGATTCCAAGTTTCCGTTCGAAAGAATTCTTGAAGCATACGAGACATCAGATCCTGATAAACGCGAGGAACTGATCACTCAACATGCAGATGATCTGCGCAAACATATTGATGCCCTAGCAAAGCGCGGGTATGCAGATAAAGATTCCTCCCCAAACTTTGTCGTTCTCTTTGCGCCCTTTGAATCAATCCTGACGGAGGCGCTTCGAGTTAACAGCAACCTCCTCAACTACGCCTTCGCTAAAGGTGTCACCATCGCAACCCCCACAACCATGATGGCTTTACTTCACACCGTCGGATACATATTCAGCCGCAACCGACTAGCCGAAAGCGCAACGGAAATTCAGGAGCTAGCCGGTGCCTTCCTTAAAAATGTTGGAGCCCTTCACGCCAAGATTCTTACCGTAGGAGACCGTCTTAAGAGCACCCTCAAGGCTTATAACGAGATGATCCCTACCGCTGAAAGTACAGTCTTGAGCCCAGCCAAAAAGATCATGAATCTTGGAGTGTCGGGGGATGCTAGTAAACTGAAGTCATTGCCGGAGGTCTCCGAGAATGTGCGCCAGCTCAAGAGCAATCTTGCACTGGATGCTCCGGATGATTTTATAGATGCTGAAGAGATAGAAGAGGAGAACGAATGACTTCCCCAGTAGTGCAAAAACCCACCGTCGTAATTTCCAAGAAGGGCCTCACCAAGCAAGGTGTAGCCGTTTTGCAGACTTTGCTGATCGGGCTAACCAGTGTTGCTGAATTAGAACTTCGTCACGGAATCGGCATTCTCACAGCGCTAGCTTTATGTCTCTGCGCAATAGGCGGAGTACGTTTTGGCCGCAAAGGAAGCGAATACGTCTGCGCCGCAACTCCGCCGCTAGCTTTCGCAATTATCGTCTTTGTTACATTAATTGGGATTGACGGAGTGCACCCATCCAGGCTTGGTATTGATTTTATTGCGGCCTTAGCCAGCGTTGCGCCCTACCTCATTGCCAGCGCTGCCTATGCCTGGTTTAACTATTTTAAATCACGTAAGGGCTAAACATCCCACCAGATTGTTGCAAGGTTACGTTCACCGTTTCCAGGGTGATTGATTAGGTACTCACGTACATCTTCAAGTCGGTCCTTGGGAAGGCATAACCTAATCCGCATAAACTCGCTATCTCTGTCCAGGTCTATTGAAGATCGCATACTGCCTGCCCAATATTCCACGTGTGCAACAATTCCTAATTCTTGCAATACATTGACCAAGTCTGCAGGTGATGGTCCTTCAGGACGATCTAAATTCCAAAAGTGTTTCCATGCATCAGTCATATTGGCCAGTGGGTGATGTGCTGGCATTTCAATAACCACCCGCTTGTTCGCGTGCGCATTCATCTCCAGCAGGAATGGTCCAACATCAGACACGTTATAAAGAACGTGATGACACGTGACAACATCAGCTTTAGGCACTTCATCTGCAACCGCAGGCCAGAAACCATCAAAAGTTTCAGATGT
>CAIYBL010000069.1 GCA_903924485.1 uncultured Actinomycetes bacterium | reverse complement strand
TTGTTCAGTCACTAGCTTTGCCTCCTTGAGAAGCCTTAGGTGGCGAGACACAGCAGGTCTGCTTATGGGCATAGCTGCCGCGAGTTCTGTCACAGATCTTTCCCCGAGGCTCAGAAGTCGGAGAATTTCGCGACGATTCGGATCACCGAGCGCCTCAAACGGGTCTCTAACTGGATCGGTAACCATACGGTTACTGTAACACCCTAGTTACCGAACAACAAGGGCTGCGACGGATCTAAATGTTTATCGGATGCCATAGACCGCCAGCCGTTTAATCTGGCCGTGCCGGTTCGATCCCGGTCACCCGCTCCAGTGTTCCTATCCGATCTGCCCTACGCGCGTTCTTAGATAGCTTCCAGATACTGAAACTGGGAAACCATTGGTGTTCACGCCGCAAGAAACCGTCGCTACCAAATCAAATGACGAAACCGTAGTTGATCCATCGATAAGCAGGTCGGCAATGATCCCTGTTCCATTTTGTTCAGAACCTGGCGAGCCAGCTCCAGTGATTGGTGTCCAAAAATTTCCATTCACTACGGCATATGAAAAATTAATGGCTGGATTCGCACCCACGGCTGCAAATGAAATTGATAGAGGGAAGGTGGAGTTCTTTACTGGATCCCAAGAAGAGATATAGATGCGAACCATGTAATTGCTGCCCGCGGCAAAATTACCAAAGGAACTTGAGGGCTGCGATGCTCCCTCTGAACCCTGAATGGGCGTAGAAAAATTAATTACACCTCTTGCGGAAGCAGATGGTCCCGCAGAACCAGTGTCACCCTTTGCTCCCGCAGAACCTTGAATACCTTGCGCGCCAGTCTCGCCCTTCGCTCCATCATCTCCTTTTGCGCCTTGCGCGCCTTGTGATCCGGGAGAACCTTGAGATCCGGGAGAACCTTGCGCGCCTTGTGATCCAGCAGTTCCTGCAACGCCTGCCGGACCAGTTGAACCAGCTACGCCAATGCTTCCGGCTGCACCAGAAATGCCTGCTGCGCCTGCTGTACCAGGGGCACCCATGGCACCTGCTTCGCCTTTAGGACCCGCTGGCCCTGGTGCACCTATCGCTCCCGGTGCACCAGCGACCAATGATGAGGCTCCAGCTTTACCAACCGCGCCATCATCACCATCGAGACCCATTGCTCCTGGTGCACCAGTTGGACCTTGTGCTCCTCGAAGGCTTATTGGTGATGGCCATTTATCTGCAACCTTGGGGCCGTAAATATTTAGCGCTTTGGTATCAATGTAGAAATCGCCGTTTATTCCGACTTTCGCTTTCGGTGGAACAACGCCACTCAAGATTGTGTTGGCTATGGATGCTGTTGTCCTGCCAGCAGATGGAGGTTTAACTGCCTTGTTCAACGGTTCAGCAACTGACGGAGATGCTGAAATTAGCGCTGCAATAGTGGATATCGAAAGCAACGAAATCGCGATCCTTGATTGATGCCTCATCATGAACTCCAAGTATTGAAATAGGGGTAGTACGCCAATCCTTAAATCCCTTTACTGGTCGAACAATCAGGGGCACCCCCACGGTTACCCCCTGGGGGCTTACCCATTTCCTAGGCTGCGCTGGTCATATGTGACCCAGGTCTAATTACAAGAAGCAAAACTCACACGGTGTTATCAGGATTTAAGAGTGGGTTCCTAAGGATTAAAGGGTTATCTACGTACAGGAGATAGCGAAAAGCTATCCCAACGTAATCCTCTCGGGGATGAAAGGCAGGACGTACATGTCATCAAAAAAGAAGATTGTTGCAATTGCAATAACAACAGTTGCTCTCTCGGTAGGAAGCATCGGACTTGCAACAGCTTCAAGTTCTACTGCTAAGTCAAAAGTGACTCATACCAAATCAACAACGATCGCAAGCGGTTTCAACGTTGGCGGAGCGGGTGTTGGTATGAGGAATCCAGAACAGGATCTACAAACAATTCTTTCAGCACTTGTTGCCAAGGGAACTTTGACTCAAGCAAATGTTGATGCAATCAATGCTGCAATTGCGGCAGCAAAAGCTGCGGCAAAACCGCCGGTCAATCCAGATCGTGCTGCACTAGAGACACTCATTGCTTCACAATTGGGTATCACTGTCGCAACACTTGAAGCAGATTTAGCTGCAGGCAAGTCGTTGGCATCAATTGATCCAACAAAGACCACCGCACTTATCGCAGCAATTGTTGCCGATCAGACCAAGAAGATTGATGCAGCTGTCGCTGCAAACAAACTGACGCCAGCACAAGCTGTAACTCTCAAAGCCAACCTCACCGCTGCGGTAACCGCAATGGTGAACCGTGTTGGTGGAATCGGCCAAGGCCTTATGGGCGGTCGCATGGGAGGCCATATGGGCCAGGGTAATAAGGGTGGAAAAATGGGAGCCCCAATGATGGGCGCACCTGCTTTGCCAGCACCAACAGCTTAATAACACGCACTGTTTGGGTAGAAGGACAGGGACAGCGAAGACCCGTCACCATCGAGGTGGCGGGTTTTTGCTTGCTCTTTTATCTTCGTGAGAGACTTCCCGCATGCGACTACACATCGGAAGCGATCATGCAGGGCTTGAGTTAAAGGCAATTCTCGTGGATCACCTGCGCGGGCAGGGGCATGAAGTTACCGATCATGGTCCTCATGAATACGACGCACTCGATGACTACCCAAAATTTTGCATCCCTGCAGCAGAAGCAGTTGCCATGGATCCACAAGCTCTAGGAATCGTTCTTGGCGGATCAGGCAATGGAGAACAGATGGCGGCCAACAAAGTCATTGGAATCCGAGCGGCACTTGTCTGGAGCAATGAGATTGCAAAATTGGCCAGAGAACATAACAACGCGAATGTGATTTCAATTGGTGGGCGTATGCATTCTCCAGAGCAGTGCAAGGAATTTATCGATACCTTTATTTCTACACCCTTTAGCCATGATGATCGGCACATACGCCGCATCAATCAAATTGCGCTTTATGAAGAAGATGGTGCTCTTTAACTATTTGATTTTTTTATACTCAAAATCTGTAACGTGATGGTCTTTGGTTAGGCCCTGACCTTCGAAGCGAGTAAGAGGGCGCCAGTCAGGCCTTTCAATCATTCCCCCTCTATATCTATCTGATCGGCGAAATGTCTCTTCTATCGAGATCGCATAAGGAACCCAGTCCGTCGCAATATTGAATGTTGCGCCGATCTTTAATTTGTCAGCCACAAGATTGATAAAGGATTCATTTACGATCCTACGTTTATGGTGGCGTGTCTTTGGCCATGGGTCAGGAAAGAAAAGATGAACTCCATCAAATGAGTCATTGGGAATCATCCGACCAAGAATTAAATGGGCATCCTCATCCATCACTCGGATATTTGAGATCTTTGCTTCCTCGATCACGGATAAAACTTTGCCTATTCCTGGTAGGTGAACATCAATTGCCAGGAATCTCGTTTCAGGAAAGTTTTGGGCAATCGCGATGGTCGCCTCGCCCATTCCGAATCCAATTTCAGCAACGATCTTTCCTTCTCCTGGAAATATGGTGCCGAGGTCTACCTCGTGATCCACGACATCCACGCCGTAGGTGCTCCAGAGTCTGTGGCGGGCGTCCAATTGGGCATCAGTAATGCGGGTGCCGCGTAACTTGAAGCTCTTGATCGTCGGGCTTTCCATATGCGCACTCTTTCATGATTGGATAACATACGAAGAATCCGCGTTCCCCCAAGAAGGAGTTCATCGTGCCAGGAGTCAATCTCACCCGTACTGAAGCCAAGGTACGTTCCGGTCTCATTGCCGTAGAAAGCTACGACGTAGACCTCAACCTGGTCTCGGGTGATGAAACCTTCATCTCCTCGACCACTGTGCGATTTACCTGCAACTCCCCTGGATCATCAACATTTATCGATGCCGTGGGCAAAGCCATTGTTTCAGCAACTCTCAATGGCGCCGCTCTCGATGTATCAAATTTCGATGGCGAAACCGTCCACTTGCCATCATTGGCGGCAAGCAACGAATTGGTTCTTGTTGTTGAAAGCGTCTATTCAAAATCTGGTGAAGGGTTACACCGTTTCGTAGATCCCGCCGATAACGAGGTCTACCTGTACTCCCAACACGAAGTTTCCGATGCACGCAGAACATTCGCTTGCTTTGACCAACCAGACCTAAAAGCTACTTTCGCAATTTCCGCCAACGTTCCAGCCCATTGGGAAGTTATTTCAAATAACCCAACAGCGTCAGTAACCGATGTTGATACCGCGACTAAACGTTGGGTCTTTACACCTACGCCAAGAATTTCTACTTACCTCACAGCGCTCATTGCTGGGTCATATCACCGTGCCGATGATGTCTACGTGGGTGAGAAGACCGTTCCCCTTGGACTCTTCTGCAGAAAGTCACTCGCAGAAAGTTTGGATGCTGCCGAAATCTTCAAGATTACTAAGCAGGGCTTTGCATTTTATGAGAAGGAATTCGGTCTGGCTTATCCATTTGATAAATACGATCAAATCGCTGTGGCAGAATTCAATGCTGGGGCAATGGAGAATGTTGGCTGCGTAACCTTTGCTGAAGATTATTTCGTTTTCCGTAGCAAGGTAACAGATAAGAATTACAACTGGCGTGCAAATGTAATCCTCCACGAAATGGCGCACATGTGGTTCGGCGATCTCGTAACCATGACATGGTGGGATGACCTATGGCTGAATGAATCATTCGCAGAATGGGCTTCGTATTACACATTGGAGCAAGCCACGCGATTCACTAACTCCTGGACCGTATTTAATGCCGAACGAAAGAACTGGGCATATCGACAAGATCAACTTTCCTCGACTCACCCAATCGTCGTTGACATGGATGACCTTGAAGCGGTCAAGACAAACTTTGATGGCATTACCTACGCCAAAGGTGCATCGGTCTTGCAACAATTGGTCTCTCACGTTGGGAAAGACCACTTTTTTGAGGGTCTTCGTCAATACTTTGCAAAGCATGCATGGGGCAACACAACTCTTAATGACCTGCTTGTAGAACTTGAAGCAACAAGTGGTCGCGACCTCAAGCCTTGGGTTGCAACCTGGTTGCAGACCTCAGGTGTGAACACACTTCGAGCCGAGTTTGCACTCTCTGGAGACAATTACGAATCAATTTCCGTAATTCAAGAAGCACCACTCGTTCCAGCAGGATCACGTGAGCTTCGCCCACACCGCATGGCAGTAGGGCTATATGACCTCATGAATGGCGCCCTAGTGCTTCGTAAAAGTGCAGAGCTTGATGTCTTTGGCGCCTCTACTCTGGTCAGCGAGTTAAGTGGCGAGAAAGTCGCTGACATGCTTTTGATTAATGATCGCGATTTGTCTTACGGAAAAATCCGTTTCGATGAGCGCTCGTTAGAAACTCTCAAGAGCCACCTTGGCGATATCCAAGATCCCCTTGCACGCGCCTTGTGTTGGTCGGCAACGTGGGACATGTTGCGCGATGGTGAATTAGCCGCCAGCAATTATGTGCCAATGGCAATTAAAGCCCTAGCGGGTGAGTCAGATGTTGCCGTTGTTTCTATGACTCTTTCGCAGCTTGATACATCTGTCGAACTTTATGCCAGTGATGCTCATCGACAGGCTTTAAGAGAAGTACTAGCCAATGGCATTGAGCAACTTCTGGCTAGCGCACCAGCGGGCAGCGATATGCAACTTCAGTACGCTCGTTCATTTGCTAGTACCGCGCAAACACCCGCACAGAACGCACGTATTCAAGGATTGCTTGATGGAGAGCTTGCTGGTTTGGTCATTGACGCAGACCTGCGATGGCATTTCCTAGGCACTTTGGCTGAGCGAAATCTTGCAACCGTTACCGCAATTGATGCCGAATTAGTGCGAGATAACACTGCAAATGGACAGCGTTATGCGGCCTTTTGTAAGTCAGCCTTCCCTGACTCGGTAGTTAAAGAGAAAGCTTTTGACTCTGCCATCAATGGTGGCTTGAGCAATCACATTCAAGTGCAAACCATCCGTGGATTCCAGCGCCCTGCTCATCGCGCACTTCTTACTGGCTTTGTGGATAAATACTTCAGCATCATTGCCGATGTCTGGAGTACTCAGTCATATGAGACTGCATCCAATATCGTGCAAGGACTGTTTCCTATCTACGTCACATCAGCACAAACTTTGGACACGACAGAGAAATGGTTATCAGGGGCTGGCAAGGATGCACCTAGCTCTTTACGACGAATTGTTTCGGAAAGTCGCGATGCAATGGCGCGCGCACTTAAAGCACAAGCCAAGGATGCAAGCTAAGCAGTTGCAGCGTTTACGCCAAAGTGTTCTAGGTATGGCAGCCACGCAGTATCTGCGCGACCGGATCCAAGGACTCTCCATGCTGCCCCGACAGGAGCTCGAGGGATAGATCGCATTCGCCAACCCAAATCTTTCAAAGGCGTATCGGCCTTAGCGTGATTGCATCGATGACATGCAGATACAACGTTTTCCCATACATGTCCGCCTCCTCGACTACGTGGAATCACATGGTCGATAGAAGTTGCAGGTGCCGAACAGTAAACGCATCGTCCGCCATCTCGAGCAAAGAGTGCGCGGCGAGAAAGTGGGACAGCGCTGCGATAGGGAACACGGACAAATCGATTGAGTTTGATAACAGTAGGAAGAGTTATTTCACCGCCAGCAAAATGCAGCACCACGCCAGAATCTTCAATCATGGTTGCCCGGGAGTTAAGAACAAGAATCAGCGCGCGACGTTCTGAAACAACACCCAGAGGTTCATAGGTGGCATTCAAAACTAAAGTGCGCGACATCCCCGACTCCGATCAGGCGCGTGGCTCGCGC
>CAIYBL010000068.1 GCA_903924485.1 uncultured Actinomycetes bacterium | reverse complement strand
TTTTTAAGTAACAGATCTAGTAAAAATGACCGCTCGGCTATTGACCGGTCAAAAAATGGTCATATATCTCTAGAAACCTCTCTTTTTGTGTACTTTTCGTGAGTTTAGGAGAACACTTCACTTAGGAAGTTCCCCTAATTATCGAGGTAGCAAAAATGCAGAGGCTAAACCGCGGAGAGCGCAAAGCTTTCGTCGTTATTTCACGCGACCATACCAAGATTTGGAACGACCTCTAATAAGAATGTCGTCGCTCAGACAGTCTATGAGCGCAATGCCATTCCGAAGAGCTTTATGCATCGAGAGTTCAGCGCCAGCACGATCTCACGTAACCTCTTTAGTCGTTTTACCACTCGTTTGGATTCCCGTTATACCGATCGCATCGCCGCCAGGCTCGAAGGTGTCGATCAAGTATTTATCGTTGGAAGAGGTAGCCGTCGAGGCGGACTTATTCACGAGTTCACTCGTCTTCTACACAGTGAAGAGTCACAACCGACTCCTCGTATCCACGCTCTTAAAAATGTTGATGCAGAGCGTATGAATGATCGCGAACTTCTTGCGATGGCTCGAAAGATGGGTGCTCAGCTCGTTTAAGTAAGTTTGAGCTCTATCTATCAAATGCGGTGGAATACCCATTGATTGCTGGCTGCCCACCTAAGTGTGCATAGAGAATTCTGCTTCCATCTTTGAAGCGTCCCTCTTTGACCAGATCAATGAGTGCTGTAATTGATTTACCCTCGTAAACCGGATCGGTAATCATTCCTTCAAGGCGTCCAACCAATTCGATTCCTGCAATCGTGTGTTCGCTAGCAACTCCATAGATTCCATCGTGCCATCCATCGAGGAGCACAATCTCTGAATCTTCTAGTTCGCGTCCGAGATCAATTGCAGCTGCCGTTCTACTTGCAATCCGCTTAATCTGATCCCAGGTCTTCTCTACTGTTGCAGAAGCATCAATTCCAAGTACATCTTGCGCACGATTGCTATGTGCGAACCCGGCGATCATTCCCGCTTGGGTAGAGCCAGTAACAGAACAAACAATAACGTTGTCGAAGGAAAAACCAAGTGACTTCTCTTGATCTTCTACTTCAAAGGCCCATCCCGCAAAACCATGGCCACCGAGTGGATGATCAGATGCACCTGCGGGAATTGCATATGGCTTCCCGCCACGTGCAATCACATCTGCGATTGCCTCTTCCCATGATTTACGAAACCCAATATCAAATCCAGCAGCATCCAGACGAACTTCTGCGCCCATAATTCGGCTTAGTAAAATGTTTCCGGTCTTCTCGTAATTTACTTCATCCCAATCAACCCAATGCTCTTGCACGAGCACACATTTGAGGCCGAGTTTTGCTGCCACAGCAGCAACTTGTCGCGTGTGATTGGACTGAACTCCGCCAATTGAAACTAAGGTGTCACAACCTTGTGCCAAAGCCTCCGCCGCTAAATACTCGAGCTTTCGGGTCTTATTTCCACCGTAAGCCAAGCCAGAATTAACATCTTCGCGCTTAGCCCAGATCTCAACTTTGCCGCCTAAATACTCCGTCAATCGATCGAGGCGATGGATGGGAGATGGTCCAAAGGTAAGTTGAGTCTTCGGAAATGATTCAAATTTTGTACGTGACATTTGTAAATCCTATCGCGCAAAGCCCTGTCATACACTTACCCGGTGTTAGGAAAATGGACTGTTGGGGTATTGAAATACCGCATGCCAATTCTTATCGCATG
>CAIYBL010000067.1 GCA_903924485.1 uncultured Actinomycetes bacterium | reverse complement strand
TGAATGGTCGGGCTCAGAACATGGTGGTCGTCGCTACACCGCCTTTGCAATTAATGTGGAACGACTTAAGCCTTGGCACACTCTCACGGGACGCCAGCATTTCTTTATAGATCATGACTGGATGAGCGAACTCGGCGAGCAACTGCCAGTATTTCGTCCGCCTCTGAATATGCATCGGATATTTGGAAATCAAGCAGATGGCGCAGCACGCGAGGTCACAGTTAGGTATTTGACTCCTCACTCCAAATGGTCGATTCACTCGGAGTACCAGGACAATCTCTTTATGCTTTCACTTTCACGTGGAGGACAAGAAATCTGGATGAGCGTGGAAGATGCAGAAATTATTGGTGTTAAAGATAACGAATGGATTGAGGCATACAACCGAAATGGAGTAGTAGTAGCGCGTGCATGCATCTCTCACCGAATGCCTTCTGGCACGGTCTTTATGTATCACGCTAAGGATCGCGTCGTGGATGTTCCGCTAGCGGAGACCTCTGGTAAACGAGGTGGCATCCACAATTCACTTACACGTTTAATGATCAAACCTACTCACCTCATTGGCGGATATGCGCAATTGACTTTCGCCTTCAACTATCTCGGGCCAACCGGAAATCAACGTGATGAAGTAACGGTTATTCGCCGTCGATCACAGGATGTGGAGTACTAATGAAGGTCATGGCCCAAATGGGCATGGTGATGAATCTCGATAAATGCATCGGGTGCCACACATGTTCAGTTACCTGTAAGCAAGCTTGGACAAATCGTTCCGGACTCGAATATGCCTGGTTCAACAACGTTGAAACACGGCCAGGTCAGGGTTATCCGCGTCGTTATGAAGATCAAGAGAAAGCGAAGGGAGGATGGGTTCGCACTAAAGGCGGACGCTTGCGTTTAAAGGGTGGCAGCAAGGCACGTCGTCTACTTTCTATCTTCTCCAATCCTAGGATGCTTAATATCAAGGATTATTACGAGCCATGGACCTACGAATACGACAACTTGATTTCTGCTCCTTTGGGTCAACAGACACCTGTAGCGCGCCCTAAGTCGCTCATAACAGGCAAGCCGATGAAGATCGAATGGTCGGCGAACTGGGACGATGATCTAGGTGGCGGTCCAGAAAACATTGAAAAAGATCCTATCTTGCAAAAATTGGCCGAGGATGTGACGACGAAAGTTAAACTCGCTTTCGAAGAGACATTCATGTTTTATCTACCTCGTATTTGTGAGCACTGCTTAAACCCTGCTTGCGTAGCCGCATGTCCGTCGGGTGCAATGTATAAGCGTGCCGAAGACGGCATCGTGCTCGTTGATCAGCAGCAATGTCGTGGTTGGCGCATGTGTGTATCAGCCTGTCCCTACAAGAAGATCTATTTCAATCACAAGACAGGTAAAGCTGAGAAATGCACGATGTGCTACCCACGTCTAGAGATTGGTCTGCCTACGGTCTGTTCAGAAACTTGCGTAGGTCGCTTGCGCTATTTGGGATTATTCCTTTATGACGCCGACAAAGTTCTTGAGGCAGCTTCGATTGAGGATGAGAAAGCGCTCTATCAAGCCCAACTAGATCTGATGCTTGATCCCAATGACCCCGAGGTTTTAGCAGCTGCCAGAGCAGAAGGGATTCCTGAGGACTGGTTAATTGCTGCACAGAATTCACCTGTATATAAGTTAGCGAAGGTGTACAAGATTGCACTTCCTTTGCATCCTGAATATCGCACTATGCCGATGGTTTGGTATGTGCCACCGCTATCTCCAATCGTGGATGTACTCACCGAGACTGGACATGATGGGGAAGAAGCAGGCAATCTCTTTGGCGCGATCAACGCTCTACGAGTCCCTCTTGCCTATTTAGCAGAACTTTTTTCTGCAGGGGATATTGAAGTAGTAGAAGGAACACTTCGTAAACTCTCAGCGATGCGCTCCTATATGCGCGATATCAATTTAGGACGAGAGCCAAGGCCTGAGATTCCAGCAGCCGTTGGAATGACGCAGGAATCGATCTATGAGATGTATCGCCTACTTGCCATTGCTAAATATGAGGATCGGTATGTCATACCTGCTGCTCACTCTGAGCAGGCAAGGGATCTGGAAAACATGGGCTGCTCTCTCGATGGTGTCGATACGGGCGAGAAGTATGGCGGACCGTTCGGGCAAGCCTCTGGTAATCCCGTTCCAGTAACGATCGAGAACTTCCACATCATGAAAGATAGGCAAACCAAATGAGTATCGCAGTAGCTCGAATTATCGCCTCGACACTCTTGGTCTATCCAGATCAGCAGTATGTCCAGGCTCGCGAGGAAATGATCGCATTAGCCAATCACTGTGAGCCCGCTTTTTCTGAGCCTTTGCTCGCCTTCTTTTCGGCGACTCAAGGATTAACTTTGGAAGAGATTCAAAAGCATTATGTGGAAATTTTTGATATGCGCCGCAAATGCTCTTTATTTTTAACTTCTTGGACTCACGGAGATACTCGTAATCGAGGTATGGCGCTTGTGTATTTCAAGGAAATATATCAGCGGTGCGGAGTCACGATCACAGATGAGGAGCTGCCTGATCACCTTGCCGTCGTATTGGAATTTGCCGCGTTAAAGAATCCAGGGGAGGGCAGATTACTTCTCGGAGAACATCGAGCACCAATCGAGCTGCTTAAGGATGCACTTCATTCAGCGAACTCCTATTACGCTTTTGTTTTGGACGCCGTGGTTGCAACGCTGCCAAAGATGACACCAGAGATCGAAAAGAGAGCGCGAGATTTAGCAATAACTGGCCCACCTCAAGAGTTTGTTGGACTTAGTGGCGCCGTGACAATTGCACTTGAACCATTTTCATCACGCGGATCGGATAATCTCTTGGGGGCACACTCATGAGTTCCTCAAGCATCTTGCTCTGGTCGGTATTGCCATATCTTGCAATTAGCGCATTCGTTCTCGGTTTAGTGTGGAGATATCGCTACGACAAGTTTAGTTGGACTACAAGATCCTCTCAGATTTATGAAGGTAAGTTACTAAGTTTGGCCGGACCACTTTTCCACCTAGGGCTATTTGCTGTGATTGGCGGTCATGTCGTCGGACTTCTGGTTCCTGAAGCATTTACAGATTACTTAGGACTTAGCCACGAGGCTTATCACTTAGGCGCTATAACGATGGGTGGTCTGGCGGGAATTGCCACGGTAAGTGGAATATTTCTACTGATCTATCGACGTCGAACTACAGCAATGGTTTTTGCCGCAACTACTAAGAATGACAAGACTATGTACGTTTTCTTGGTCGCAACGCTATTGGCTGGATGCAGTGCGACCCTGTCAAGTGCTGGCGTTATTGGGCAGGAGCATAACTACCGTGAAAGTGTTTCACCGTGGGTTCGCTCTATCCTTTTGTTTCAGCCAAATGGAGAACTGATGCAGAACACCCCCCTTGCTTTTCGCATCCACGCGGTAGTTGCTATGACTCTTTTCATTATCTGGCCATTCACGCGTCTTGTTCACTCTTTGAGTGCTCCGGTGGGTTACATCTTTAGGCCCTCGCTGATCTATCGCACAAAGAATAATCAAAGCAACAGCGGAAATCGCAAAGCTCGTCCAGGCTGGGAGCGCATCAAATATTGATACTGTTGCCTCTCTTGTCGAGTTCAAAGGGGGACTGCTATTTCATTTCAGCCGTTAGTCCCACCTGGACCTGAATTATCCGCAGGGGAGATTCG